>CAUFMG010000002.1 GCA_959026725.1 uncultured Collinsella sp. | reverse complement strand
TTCCCTCCAGAGAGAATTCGCTGACTTCGCCACTTCGATCGACAAATCGAAATTTGCCGTACAAAAGGCCCTCGATGAGCTAAACGCCACGACGAAGAAAATCTTGAACCAGGAGTTAGGGCTCGGAAATGTTTAACGAGGACAACACCATCGAGCAAATGAGCGTCGAGGCGCTTGCCAGCCTTGGCTGGAGATACGTGGCTGCCGAAGACCTCCCGCGCCGCCATGCCGACGTCATGGTCGAGCCCATGGTCAAGGACGCCCTCATCAGGCTTAACCCGGAGATTGCAGAAGACCCCGATCGCGCCGACGAGATCATCTACCGACTCAGGGCCCTCATTCAGTCCACAAGTCCGCAGAACCTGGTCTCCACCAACGAGCGGTTCAAAAAGCTCGTCATCGAGGAGAACTCATTCCCCTACGGCAAAGACGGCCGCATGGTCCCCATCCGCTTCTTTGGCACGGCGGCGGACGGCGATCTTGACAAAAACGAGTACATCGTCACCAACCAGTGGGTCTACCCCCAGGAACAGGGCGGCAAGCGCCTCGACCTCGTCCTTCTTGTCAATGGATTTCCGCTCGTCATCGGCGAGCTCAAGACGCCGGTGCGCGATTCGATAACCTGGCTCGACGGCGCTGGCGACATCGCTAAATATGAGAAGAGCATCCCGCAGATGTTCGTCTGTAGCGCCATCAACTTCGCCAGCGAAGGAAAATGCTATCGCTACGGGTCGGTGAACATGCCTCCCGAGATGTGGGGACCCTGGCAT
Organism: uncultured Collinsella sp.; assembly: GCA_959026725.1. Classification (GTDB taxonomy): domain Bacteria; phylum Actinomycetota; class Coriobacteriia; order Coriobacteriales; family Coriobacteriaceae; genus Collinsella. The sequence goes on along the minus strand of CAUFMG010000002.1, from coordinate 192,960 downwards.
GAGGGCGACAAGAAGAGCGAGGGCACACTTGCCGACGTCAAGAGAAGCATGGCATCCATGCTCACCCCCTCGAACGTCATGGACATCTTCCAGTTCTTCACGCTCTTCGCCACCGACAAGAAGCATCGACGCATCAAGCTGATCTGTCGCTACCAACAGTTCGAGGGCGCGAACCTCATCGTGGACCGCGTCCGCGCAGGATACCCGAAGTGTGGCCTCATTTGGCATTTCCAGGGCTCAGGAAAGTCACTGCTCATGGTATTCGCCGCCCAGAAGCTGCGCATGGTCCCCGAACTCAAGAACCCGACCGTCGTCATCGTGGATGACCGAATCGACCTCGAGACCCAGATCACAGGGACCTTCAACGCATCCGATATCCCCAACCTCGCAAGCGCCGGCAGCAAGGAGGAGCTTGAGTCCTTCTTCAAGCAGGACATGAGAAAGGTCCTCATCACCACCATCTTCAAATTCGGCGAGGTTGCGGGGACGCTCAACGAGCGCGAGAACATCATCCTCATGGTCGACGAGGCGCACCGCACCCAAGAGGGCGACCTCGGCGAGAAGATGCGACTCGCCTTGCCAAACGCCTTCTTCTTCGGCTTGACCGGCACGCCCATCAACCGAACCGACAAGAACACGTTCCACACCTTCGGTGCCAAAGAGGACAAGTCCGGCTACATGAGCCGCTATTCCTTCGCCGACTCCATCCGCGACCACGCCACATTGCCGCTCCATTTTGAAACCGTTCCCGTCGAGCTCCACGTCAACCAAGAGGTCGTGAACGCCGCCTTTGACGAAATGACCCGAGACCTCAGCAAAGAGGACAAGGCGGAACTCACCAGGCGCGTCAAGATCGAAGCCGTCATGAAGGCCCCCGACCGCATTCACAAGGTGTGTGAACACATTGCCAAACACTTCAAATCGAAGGTTGAGCCCGACGGCTTCAAGGCGCAGGTAGTCTGCTACGACCGAGAGTGCTGCCTGCTGTATAAGGAGGAGCTCGACAAGCTCTTGGGCGCTGATGCAGTCACCATCGTCATGGACACGAACAACGACAAGGAGGACCGGTACAAGGCATATCGTCGCGATCGCGATGCCGAAGAAAAGCTCCTTGACCGTTTCCGCGACCCGGACGATCCACTCAAGATTCTCATCGTCACTGCAAAGCTGCTCACGGGGTTCGATGCGCCCATCCTGCAAACTCAGTACCTTGACAAGCCCTTGCGCGACCACACGCTGTTGCAGGCAATCTGTCGAACCAACCGCGTCTACAACGACAAGAAGACATTCGGTCTCATTGTCGACTATATCGGCCTCTTCGACAACGTCGCCAAGTCTCTGCACTTCGACGAGGCCGAGGTGCAGAAGGTTATAACCAACATCGACGAGGTAAAGGCCGAGCTACCCGGGCTTATGCATTGCTGTCTTGAGTACTTCTCAACGGTCAGAGACCGCCGCAGCGCGGATTGGGAGTCCCTTCTCGAAGCTCAACAATGCCTGCCAACGACAAAGGTGAAAGACCAGTTTGGGGCCGACTTCTCGGTCTTGAACAGAGCGTGGGAAGCCCTTTCGCCCGACGCATGTCTCAATCCCTACAAGCCCGATTTCATCTGGCTCTCGCAGGTCTACGATTCCGTGAGACCGGTAGACAATCGCGGGAAGCTCATCTGGGCAGCGCTCGGGCCCAAGACAATCGAGCTCGTGCACGAGAACATCACCGTCGAGAGAGTCCGAGACGATGACGACATCCTTGAGCTCGACGAGGACATGATCGAGCACTTCATCAACGACAAGAGCAATACCGAGAAGATCACGCGTAAGCTGGAGATAGATCTCGTCGCCCGAATCCGCAGGCACGATAAGAATGGCAAGTTCCAGAAGCTCGGCGAGCGCCTGGAGGACCTGAGGGAACGTCACGAGCAAGGTCTCATCAACAGCGTCGAGTTCCTCAAGATGCTCATCGACCTCGCCAAAGAAGCACGAGCCGCCGAAAAGGAAGTCGTGCCCGAGGAAGAGGAGGACAAGGGAAAGGCTGCTCTCACTGAGCTCTTTAACGGCATCAAGAACGGCGACACGCCTATCATCGTCGAGAACATCGTCAATGACATTGACGAGATCGTTAAGATAACTCGCTTCGACGGCTGGCAAGCTACCACGGCTGGCGTGAAAGAGGTTAAAAAACAGCTCCGTGCCATTCTGTGGATGCGCTATAAGCTCAAAGACCAGGCTCTTTTTGATAAGGCGTATTCGTATATCGAACTCTACTATTAGGTAACAGAAGACAGAGTTCTAGGGACGCTCCGCATTAACCATTTCATAGGATGTGGAGCGTCCCAATTTGAACGAGTAACGTCTTGCGATGGGCGAATGCTGCAGTCCCAATGGCTCGATAACCTTTTCTTAGTCTGGTGTTTAAGTCTTCACTAGAAGCCATCCACACTTTGTAGTTAATTGGTTCCTTCTTCACAGGCGAAACGACAATATTGTCTGCCCCGCCTACCTCCCCTCCGCCTTCAGCCTCAGCAGCAGGTCTCTCAGCTCGGGGCACTTGCTGGAAAGGCGCGTCTGAACTCGCTCGCCCATCCCCCATCGTTGGCGGATCTCCTGGGCGCGCGGGCTCACGCGGTAGTTCCCGTCCATCATCTGCTTGAGCAGCTTGGCGGTCACACGAGCATCGGCCAGGGCGCTGTGGGCGTGGCCCGTCGACTCGTCGAACTCGATGCCAAACCACGTTGCCGCGTCACTCAAAGAGACGCATCCGTGGCTGCCCACGTCCATGATCGAGGTGTAAAACGCCTGCAGGTCGGCCCAGTCCGTAGGAACTGCGGAAAGATCGATGTGCTTTGCCTGGCACTCGGTCAAAAGCTGTCGACGATCCGCCCCGCTCCAGCAAACCACCTGGGCGGAGTAGCGACCGATCCAATCGCTGAGCCTTTTGATCACCACATAGAGCGGATCGGCCATCGCGGTATCCACGGCCGATATCCCTGTGAGCTCGCGGACGGGAAACGCAACGCCTTCGGTAAATTCCGTCTGCACAAACTGCGAGAACTCGCCCATAACGTTGCCGTGGTAATCGAGCTTGACGGCGCCGACCTCGATAATCTCGTTGCGCAGTCCACGACGTTGGCGCTGCTTTGGCACCGGCGCAAACTCAAAGTCCAGCACAACCTGGCGCGCAAAGTTCGTCGTATCGATAGCCGAGATACACGGCGTCTTTTCAGCTGACACGGTTAGGGCCTTTCTCCGTTGCTGGCCGCTTACTACACAGGCGGCTACATTGCTGTAAGGATAGGCGCCCGTGCGGACGTGAAAGCGGGGCGCAATACCATGCGCCAAGCACACGCCATGCAAACGGCCCCAAGAGAGTCGCCCGCTCTATTCAAATGTGTGAAAAAAATTTAGGCCCGGTGACTTGAATCAGCGGTCATCCCGGGCCCATCAGAGCTCGTAGAGCTCTTGGTTGCTTTGGTCTCGCTCTTCACGACGCTTATCGAACTTTCCGAGGCACTCAAGCAGCATTCGAAGCATAACAAGTCGCTGCCATTAAGGCACTGACCTCTTGACCAAGCAACGGCACTGCCCAGCTATCACCCTTGGGCTGCCGTCAACTTTATTCTATCCGCGAGCATCTGGTTTACCAAATGGATTTTCGGTAAAGGAAGCACGGCACGCCCGCAAAACCACTACGCCCCAAGTGCCGCCATGGGAATCACCGCCACGCCGTCGTCGCGTGTGTAGGCAATGCTCCCCTTTCCAACCACGACCGCCAAAAACGCCGGCGCGGCATTCTGGGCGGCAGGATTGGAGAGCACTTTCCTCTCCAACGCCTTGAGATTTCTCGCTCCATCGTCTGCTTTCGCATCACTCAGCTTGACCTCGATGGCTCCCCAGCGCCCGTCGTGCTCAACGATCAGATCGACCTCAAGGCCCTTCTCATCTCGGAAATAATGGACACTGTTGTCGACACCGCCGTAGGTGGAAAGGAACACGCGCACGTCGCGCAGGACGAGATTCTCAAAGAGCATCCCCAGCGTTTGCATATCGCCAAGCAGCCGCTCAGGGGTAGCCCCCAGCAACGCCGCCGCAAGTGACGGGTCACAGAAGTAGCGCTTGGGGCGCACGCGAACGCGGGCCTTCGAGCGCATGGGCGGCTCCCATCCGCACAGGTCCTCGGTCAGCTTGAGCCTGTTGAAGAGGTCCAAGTACGCAGCGATGGTCCTCTCGTCGGGGCCCGCCTCACCGTACGAGGCGTCCTTTACGAGCGTCTTGTACGTGACAGCCTGGCTCTCGTTCATGGCAAGAGCTCGCAAAAGGCCGTGTGCAAGCTCGGGCGACATGCCCTCGTCCAGCACGTTGACGTCGAGCACCGAGTGCACGTACTGGCTTGCCGTCTCTCGCGCAAGATCTTCCGAAAGCCCAAGATTTGCAGGCCAACCGCCCCTGCAGCACCAGCGGGCGACGTCATCCACCGTGCTCTCGCGACGCTGAGGGGCAAAATCCTCGCCCTTAAAGAGACTTGCCAGTGACACGAGCGGCTCGCCGTCGCCCGACTCACACAGGGCCATGGGGCGCATTGACAGACGGGCGATCCTACCCGTGCCGGAATGACGAACATGGCTGCGCTCCTCGCTTTTGAGCGCGGTCGAGCCCGTGAGCAAAAGTGTCCCCCGTTCGTTGCCGCTCGCGTCCACGAAACGCCGGGCGGCATCCCAAACCTCGGGCACCTCCTGCCATTCATCGACCAGGTGTGGCGCATCGCCGATGAGCGCCAGGCTTGGGTCGACCTCTGCCGCCGCACGCTGCGCAGGCTCATCGAGCCTGGAGACGCTCGCCGAGCGAGAGAGCGCCGTCCAGGTCTTGCCGCACCATTTGGGGCCGTTGATCTCCACACAGCCAAACGCCCGCATAAGGGTGTCGAGGCGCTCCTCTATGAGCCGGGGCCTATATCCCTTTTGGGTCAATCTCTTTGGTGCATCCATAGACGGCCGTCCCTCTCTATCACGCGATATGCGAAATTACGCCATTCTCAATGCTGATTTTACGCTACTTTCAATGTAGTTTTTACGCCATGACAGATGTAGTTTTTACGCCATTTTCATTGAAGGTTTTACGCTTGGCATCCTTAGCGCGACCCATTCCGAGCATCACATCAGAGCGTGCTTGGTTATCTCCGCTCGCACATCTCGGCAAACGAAATCAGCTTGGCATCTCCCCTGCTCGCCGCAGCTTCCTGACATCCTTGCGTAAAGCCTCGCTTCGAGAAGATCGCATAGCTTTTGTGCTGCCGCCTAAAGAGCTCGCTTCGATGCACGAGCTTTTGCAGCACGTCTTCGCCCACCGGTTCATTGCGCCATTTGCATTCCGCAAACAGCGCAGTGCCCTCGCCATCGTCAACAATCAAGTCGATTTCTTCCTGCGTATGCGTGCGATTATCCGTCCCCCACCAGCGCCCAACGCTTGCCGGAACCACATCAAGCTGGCCCGCCCGCGCGAGTTCGTACACGTATTGTCTGCATATAAGCTCAAAGACCGTACCCATGTAATCCGATACGTGCGGCTCAATGCGCTCATACGCCATCTCGGCCATATCGTTTTGAATCAGCCCGATGTTCTGCGGAACAAACTTGTACCAGAACCTAAACATCTGATCGCTCAGCAGATACACGGCTCGCTTATTGCTCGTCTCGTTTAGGGGCAGCTCGCGCTCGACAATCCCAAGCGACGCCAGCTTATCCACATAGCTCTTTACGTTGCTCGCAGGGATTCCCGTAGAGCTCGCAATCTCCGAGATCTTCGAGCGCCCCTGGGCAATTGCTTGCACGATCGCATCATATTGCTCGGGATTGCGGCACTCCTGCAATAGCAGGTTACTCGGCTCCTCAAAGAGATAGCCCGTAGGAGTAAGAAAAAGACGTTTGATGTTGTCCTTGAGCGGTGCGGCAGGATCGACTTTCTCGATATATGCAGGAATGCCACCCGTCATGCCATAGCAAACTGCAGCGTCTTCGCGACCCATGCTCTGCCACAGGCCGAGGGTCGTCATAAAATCGAGCGGCATGATCTTAAACTGGGCCGTACGCCTACCGTATAGCGGACTCTCGTAGCCCAACACCTGCTCTTCCATAAACGAAAGCGACGACCCGCACAGGATAAGCATAAGCTTGGTCTCTTTGTACAAGTGATCGATCTTGTCTTGCAGCAACGAGCTGATCTCGGGATTCGATTGGGCGAGATAAGGATACTCGTCGATCACGACAATCAAACGTTCCGTACGAGCCATGGTAGCCAATGCATCGAACGCCTCGTCAAAACTACGAAACGACACGCCAGCAACACCAACGGAGCCCGCAAGTATCGCCTGGCTAAAGCCATGCAGGTTTGCCTCTGCATTGGTGCGACGAGCTTGAAAGTAAATAGCCTTCTTGCCTTGGATAAACTCTGTGATAAGACGCGTTTTGCCCACGCGACGGCGGCCGTAAATCACAGGCATCTCAAAGGAGCCCGTGCCATACAGTCGATTGAGCTCGGACATTTCCGCCGTTCTTCCGATAAACATAGGGCCATCCTTCCTTTACGTTATAGCTAGCTATATTATACCTTCCTATAATATAGCTAGCTATAACGTAATTCGACAAGCGGCGCACGCAAAAGGGTCGGTACACCACCGCACGTGGACCGTTCCGGAAAATGTATCCCGTTCTGGAGCCAAAAACTGGGCCGTAGTTTCCGCCAAACATGCCATCCGGAAAGCGTGTCCCGTTCTGAGCGCCAAATCCGGGACGCAGTTTCCACTCCAAACAAAGGGCCCCGGCTCGTGATGGAGCCGGGGCCAAAGGCGCAGCGTATGTAGTTGATGTTGAGCGCGAACAGCTCGTCAGCAATGGCCGTCCGCGCCCTACCCTACCCGCGGTTGCGGACGCGGCTGTAGGGCGTATCCACCATGGGCAGATTTGGACGCAGCTTGCCGTCAAACGCGCGGTAGGCGTTCTGTACGGCGGGCGCCGTGGGGATCGTTGCGATCTCGCCGATGCCCTTGCCGCCGTATGCCACGGGCAGCAGCTCGTCCTTCTCCACGTAGATGGCGTGGATATCCGGAATCTCGGGCGCACGGAACAGCCCGAGCGTGCCGTACCTTGCCTGGGGCACGCAGTCCTTGAGCGGCCAGTCCTCGGTAAGCGCATAGCCCATACCCATGAGCACGCCGCCTTCGATCTGACCCTGGATGGAGATGGGGTTGACCACCTTGCCGGAATCGTGCGCGGCATAGACCTCGCTCACGCGACCGTCATCATCCAAAATGACCACATGTGTGGCAAAGCCGTAGCAGATGTGGCTCTTGGGGTTGGGAACATCCGCACCCAGCTTGTCGGTCGGCTCCAGGTACACGTAGCCAAACTCGCATCCCTCGAGCGCCTTGATGGCGGCCGCGGGATCCTGAGGATGCATACCCTGGCCGGCGACGAGCTCCTGCGTGTGCAGCTGATAGGCACGACCGTCGTCGTACTCGATCCTCACGCCGTCGCCATGCGCGCTCACGGGAGTATCGGGTGCGGGCTTGCCGGCCTCGATGTCAAGCATGGCATCGCGCAGCAGGAAGGCGGCACCGCGCACGGCCTCGCCGGTCACGACCGTCTGACGCGAGCCAGACGTGGTGCCGGAGTCGGGAGCGTTCTCGGTAGAGCACTCGCCGTTGGCGATGCAGTGAAGCGGCAGGCCGCATGCCTCGGCAACGTCCTGCAAAAAGACGGTGTTGCAGCCCTGGCCGATGTCGGACGTGGCGGCATAGACCACGGCCACGCCGTTCTCGACGCGAATCTTGCAGCGGCCGGCATCGGGCAGGCCAACGCCCACGCCAGCGTTCTTCATGGCGCAGGCGATACCGGCGTGTCCGGGATGCGCATAGTAGGCATCCTTGACCTCGAGCAGTGTCTCCTTAAGCGCCGTGGAGCAGTCGGCAATCTGGCCGTTGGGCAAAACCTCGCCCGGCTCGATGGCGTTTCGGTAACGAATCTCCCACGGATCCAGGCCGACCTTCTCTGCCAGCAGGTCGATCAGGCTCTCGAGCGCAAACTCGGACTGGCAAACGCCAAAGCCTCGGTACGCGCCGGCGGGCGGGTTGTTGGTGTAGTAGCCAAAACCGCGAATGTCGGTGTTCTGGTACTTGTAGGGGCCGACGGCATGCGTGCAGGCGCGCTCGAGCACCGGGCCGCACAGCGACGCGTAGGCGCCGGTATCAAAGTTGATCTCGCAATCCAAGCCGGTAAAGTTGCCCTCGGCGTCGCAGCCCAGTGTAAAGGTGCCGTCCATGGCATGACGCTTGGGATGAAAAGCAAGCGACTCGGCACGCGTGAGCTTGCACTTCACAGGACGCTGGAACTTATAGGCAGCGAGCGCGGCCAGGTGCTGGATGGACACGTCCTCCTTGCCGCCAAAGCCGCCACCCACGAGCATGGTCTCGACGACCACGCGCTCGGGCTCGTTGTCCCAGCCAAACATGTGGGCACACTCTTTGCGTGTGTCGTAGGCACCCTGGTCGGTCGACTGCACCTTGACGCCGTTCTTGTACGGGAAGGCAACGGCACACTCGGGCTCCAAGAAGGCATGCTCGGTAAAGGGCGTGGTAAAGCGCTGCGTCACGGTGAACGCGCTTTCGGCCAGCGCCTTGGCGGCGTCGCCGCGCGTCACATGACGGCTCTGGCACACGTTGTCCTTGAGCTCCACCGTGTTGCCAAAGGCAAAGAAGCTGTCATGCAGGCGCGGGGCGTCGGCGGCCCTGGCCTCGACAATGTTGCGCACGGGCTCCAGCGGCTCGTAGTCAATCTTTACGAGCTTCTTGGCCTTCTCGAGCGTCGCCTCGTCCTCGGCGACCACCAGCACGATGGCATCGCCCACGCAGCGGGTGATATCGCCCTGAGCGATCATGACGTCCCAGTCCTGGATAAGGTGGCCGACCTGGTTGACCGGCACGTCCTCGGCGCGCAGGATGCCCACCACACCGGGCAGGGCCTCGGCCTTGGAGGTGTCGATGGAGAGCACGCGGGCGCGCGGATACTTGGAGCGCACGGCGCTGGCATAGGTCAGGCCCGGCTGATCGAGCTCGTCGATGTCGTCGGGATACTTGCCCTCGCCGAGCACCTTCTTGCGCACGTCGATGCGGAAGGCGCGCTTGCCCACGCCGTAGTCGCCGCGCTCCAGGTCCTCGTCGATCTGCTTTTCGCCGCGGAGCACCGCAGCTGCCAGCGAAATGCCCTCGATGATCTTCTTGTAGCCGGTGCAGCGGCAGACGTTACCGCGAATGGCGTACTTAATCTGCTCCTCGGTGGGCTCGGGGTCCTCGGCAATGAGCGCTGCACCCGCCATGACCATGCCGGGAATGCAAAAACCGCACTGCACGGCGCCCACAGCGCCAAAGGCGTACACAAAGGCCTCGCGCACGTCCTCGGGCAGGCCCTCGACGGTTACGATGTTGCGACCGGCGGCAAGAGCGGTGGTCAGCACGCACGCCTTGACGGCCGCACCGTCCACATGGATGGTGCAGGTACCGCAAGCACCTTCGGAGCAGCCGTCCTTGGCGGAATGGATGTGCAGGTCGTCGCGCAGGTAGCGCAGCAGCGGTTTGTTTTGGGTCGTCGTGCGCTCGACGCCGTTAACGGTAAAAGTGAATTCCTGTGCCATGGTGATTCCCTTCTACACGCCGGCGGCGATGCCGGTGCGGTCGTGGATGGCGCCATGCGGGCAGACGACGGCGCACATGCCGCACGACAGGCAGTCCACGCCGTCGATATGGGCGCAGTTCTCCTCGATGCGGATAGCGCCGGCAGGGCACTTTTTGGCGCACATACCGCAACCGATGCAGCTCGTGTCGCAGATCTTGCGCGCAATGGCGCCCTTATCGGTGTTGTTGCAGCGCACCAGAATGTTCTGGTAGCCGGGAACGAAGGCAATCACGCGCTGCGGGCACGCCATGCCGCACAGGCCACAGCCCGTGCACTTTGAGCGATCCACGCGGGCGATTCCATCGACCAGCGCAATGGCACCGTGGGGGCAGGCCGTGACGCAGGCGCCACAGCCAATGCAGCCTTCGCTGCAGCGGGCGTCGCCGCCTGCGGAGGCACAACCGCTTCCGCAGGCAACGTAGGCCACGTTATGTTGAATGGATTTGGCCATAAGAGACTCGCCTATTTCTTAAGAAGGTACGAATAGTTGTCGCGCACGGCCCTGATGGTCAGGCGGACGGCCTCGGGAAGACCGGTGTTGACGGCATCGACCGAGACGGTGCGGACCGTGCCGGCGACGCGGACCTTAAAGTGGTCCTCGTCCACAGCCAGGAAGCCCTCGTTCTCGGAGTTCTCCATGTCCTGCTCGCTCCAGAACAGGGTGAGCTTGTCCTTGTAGGGACGACCCTCCTGGTAGGGGCAGAACACAGCGCAGTTGCCGCACTCGTTGCACATGCCATCGACGTGGACGACCTGATGCTTGGCCAGGCCCGGCACCTTAATTGCCACGTTGGCGCGGTTGGGGCACACGTCGCAGCAGACCTCGCACACCGAGCCGCAGCCCAGGCAACGAGTCTTGGTGCAGTTGCGCTTGTCGCGGCACAGCGACCCCTTGCGCTCGTAGCAGGCGTCCTCGCGATCGGCCTGAGCATTCTGGTCGGCGTACTTGTTAAAGTCCACGCCGGCAATGGCACGGGCGACTTCGGCGGCGTCGGCAATAGCCTCAACCACGGTGGCAGGACCGCGGCGGCAGTCGCCCGCAGCCCAGACGCCCTCAACGCCGGTGGAGGTGGCGGCAAGGCGGCCGCGACGGTCGTGCTCGACGCCCGCGGCATCGTACAGACTGGCATCGATGCCCTCGCCCACGGCGCAAATCACCGTGGTGGCGGAAAGCTCAACGGTCTCGCCCGTGGCGACGGGGCTGCGACGGCCGCTTGCATCCGGCTCGCCTAGCTCCATAACGTCGCAGGTCAGCACGGCGCCGTTGAGCGCCTTAGGCGCCAGCAGCTCGCAGAACTCAACGCCGTCGGCAAGAGCAAGATCGAGCTCTTCCTCGTCGGCGGGCATCTGCTTCTTGGTGCGGCGATACACCAGGCGCACGTTCTTCACACCAGCCAGGCGCTTGGCCACGCGAGCCGCGTCCATGGCGGTGTTGCCGGCGCCAATGACTACGACGTCCTCGCCCAGCTCGAGCTTCTCGCCCTTCTTGGCGGCCTCGAGGAACTCCAGCACGTCGAGCTCGGCACCCTCGCCCAAACCTGCAGAGCCGGGCATCCAGGCACCGGTGGCCACGACCACGTCGGTGAAGCCCTGGGCCTTGAGCTCGTCAATGGAATCCACGCGAGCATTGAGCTGCACCTTGGCGCCAAAGGCCAAGCAGAGCTCGGCATCGTGGGAGATATCGTCGCTGGCAATACGGAACTCGGGGATGACATGACGGACCACGCCGCCGAGAGAGTCGCGGGCCTCGAAGATGGTGACGGGCACGCCGGCACGCGTCAGGAAGAACGCCGTCGCCAGGCCGGCCGGGCCGCCGCCGATAACGGCAACGTTGCGCTCGCCGTCGCTTGCGATGGCCTGGGCGCGTAGCTTGGGCAGCACGGCGGTCATGGCCTCGCGGGCGGCCTTGAGCTTGCTGGCGCGGATCTGGGCGCCCTCGGGCTCGTAGAACGCACGCTCGCAGGCACGGCCGCAGGGATGCGGGCAGATGGTGCCGGTGATGAACGGCAGGGCGTTGCGCTCGATGATGATGTTGAGCGCATCCTCGTAGCGGCCCTCGTCAACAGCCGCCAGATAGGCGGGAATATCCTGCTGGATGGGGCAGCTCGTACGGCACGGCGTGGTAAAGCAGTCGGAAAGCGGACTCTTGCCGGCGACCTTGCGGTCGGGCAGCGGGCGCAGCGGCTTCTTGTAGAGCGGGTTGGTGAGCGAGTCGGTCTGGATCGCGGTCACGGCGTCGAGAGAGACGCCCGCGAACGGCTTGCCATCCAGGTCGGCAAACTCGCCGGCCATCTGGCTAAAGCGCTCGTAGCCACCGGGTTTGAGCACGTCGGTCGCCAGAGTGACGGGCCAAATGCCAGCATCGTACAGGGCGCGGATGTTGTAGACCGTGGCACCGCCGGAGTAGCTGATGCGCAGCTTGCCATCGAACTGCTCGGTAATGCGGCGGGCGGCCTCGATGGTCAGCGAGAACAGCGAACGGCCGGACATGTACATCTCGGTGGAGGGCAGCTCGTTCCTCGTCACGTCGACGGGGAACGTGTTGGTCAGCTTGACGCCAAACTCCAGGCCGCGCTCGGCGCACAGGGCAATCAGGCGCTCGAACATGGGCACGGCATCGGCCCACTGCAGGTCCTCGCGGAAGTGCGTGTCATCGAAGACGATGTAGTCAAAGCCCAGCTCGTTCAGACGCTGGCGGGCAAACTCATAGCCCAGCAGCGTGGGGTTGCACTTGATGTAGGTGTTGAGGCCCTTCTCGGTGATCAGATAGGTCGCGATGCGCTCGATCTCCGCCGGCGGGCAGCCGTGCAGGGTGGACTCGGTGATGGAGTTGGAGACGCGTGCCGGGATGGACTCGACAAACGCGGCGTCGACATGCTCAAACTTGTCCAGGTTGGCGAGCGCCCAGGCACGGCACTCGTTCCAGACGTCAGAGCCGCTGGCGTCCTTCATGCCCTCAATGTAGGCGTCGACCTTGGGGCTCTTGATACCCTCCAGGTCATAGCCCACGGACATGTTGAAGACAAAGCCGTCCGGGCTACCCAGGCCGTACTCGCGAGCGATCAGGTGGCAGGCGAACCATGCCTTCACGTACTCGGCAAAAGCCTGCGGAACCTCGAGCTCGGTCGACCACTCGCAGTTGTAGCACTCATCCTGCGCCACGATGCAGGGTTTGTTCACACACTTGGAGAGCTCCTCGCCATCCATAACCTGAACGGTCTTGAGCTCAAAGAAGCGGGAACCGGCCACGTAGGATGCCACGATGTTCTGGGCAAGCTGCGTGTTGGGGCCGGCGGCCGGGCCAAACGGAGTCTCAATGCGCTCGTCAAAAATGGGAAGCGCGCCCTCCTGGTTGGTCGTGACCATCTTGCGCACGCCAAAGACGGCGCCCTGGGTCTTATTCTCCTCGATGATCCAGTTCATCAGCTGCGAAAACGGGATCGGCCTCATGATGTCGCTCATAGTGAGCTCCTCTCTGTAACGCCCGGCGAGACCGCGCGGCGGGCGCAAATACGGTGTAGCGCTAGCACAGCGCCGGCGACCCCGCGGAGGTCGCCTATACGCGCGTCGGATGCGGCGAAACATCCGACGCGCGTGAATCTACTTGTAATTAGTAGGCGCGATCGTTGAGCGTGCTCCAGAGCTTCTTGGACTCGGCCATGGTCCACGCGTTGATCTTGTCCTCATCAATGCCAACGAACTCGCGATCCTTGTACAGGACGCGGCCGTTGATGATGGTGGTGCGGCAGTTTTTGCCCATCATGCCAAAGAGCATGTGGCCGTCGATGTTCTCCTCGCTCAGCGGCGTAAAGGGCTTGTAGTCCATAACGATAACGTCGGCGGCAGCGCCGGGCTCGAGCACACCGAGCTTGCGATCGAAGTACTTGCTGGCCATCTTGGCGTTGTTCTCGAACAGCATCGTCATGGCCTCGCACCAGCCCACGTTGGGCATAGCGGCGTTGTGGCGCTGAATGATCAGGAAGACCTTAAGGCTCTCGAGCATATCGTGGGTGTAGGCGTCGGTGCCCATGCACACGGGAATGCCGCGGCGGAAGAACTCGAGCACGGGGGCGCAGCCCACGGCGTTGCCCATATTAGATTCGGGGTTGTTGACGAGCCAGGTGCCGGACTCCTTGACGATGTCCATCTCGGCGGGCGTCACGTGGATGCAGTGACCCAGCATGGTGTCGGGACCGAGCAGATTGTGCTGCAGCAGGCGCTCGACGGGGCTAATGCCACCGCGGTTGAGGCGGGAGTCCCACACGTCATTCATGCCCTCGCACACATGGATGTGGAAGCCGGTCAGGCCGTTGTTGGCCTCAGCCATCTTATCCATGGTCTCGTCCGACAGCGTAAAGGTGGCGTGACCGCCAAACATGGCGGCGATCATGTGGTTGTCGTTTTCGCGACGCTCCTTGGCGGCCCACTGGGCGAACTCGGCGTTCTCGGCAATGGCCTGGTCGCACTTTTCCTGACCGCGGCGGTCGGAGACCTCGTAGCACAGGCACGAACGCATGCCCAGCTCCTGAGCTGCATCCTTAATGGTAAAGAGGCTACCCGGAATCTCGCAGAAGCTCGCGTGGTGATCGAAGATCGTGGTGACGCCGTCGCGGATGGAATCCAGGATCGTGGCATAGGCGCTGGCCTTGGTGCCGTCGAGCGTCAGGTTGTCGTCAATCTTCCACCACTGCTGCTCAAGATTCTCCAGGAAGTTGGTGGGGTTGCAGCCCTTAATGGCAAGGCCGCGGGCCAGACCCGAGTAGATGTGGGTATGGCAGTTGATAAGTCCGGGCATGATGAGGTTGCCCTGGGCGTCGACGTACTCGGCATCCGGGTACTTGGCCTTGAGCTCGCGCTCGGGGCCCACTTCGACGATCGTATCTCCGTCAATGGCAACCGCACCGTTGGGAATGAACGGGGTCTGAGCGTTGCGGGTAAAGACGGAACCGTTAGCGACCAGAAGCATGAATGCTCCCTTCAACATCAGGGGCGGGGTTTGACACCTCTGACATAGCGGAAGTGCGAAGCGCCGGCCTACACCGGAAACGGGCCCTCTCCCGTCAACGCTTCACCAAAGGGACAAGCCCTTTGAAGTGCGGCCTATCGCCGCATGACGTCGGCGGACGAGGCGATACGTCCGCCGACGAATAGCACCGAATTGGTTACTTCTTGCTCTCGGGCAAGACCAGATCCACAGCGGCATCCTTGGCGGCATCGATGTGCTGAGCCACGACCGGCGTCTGCGGAAGGATCAGGTTAAGGACAATGGCCATGATGGCGGTGGGGGTTACGGCATTGGAGCCGATGACGGTGGGCACCCAGGTGGGCATGCCCTCGCCGGCGAGGCAGCCGCTGGCCATCCAAATACCCAGGCCAAAGACGACCGAGGTGCCGACGATGGTGGTGGTGCGCTGCGTGAGGCCCTCGCGGGTGAACATGCGCACGCCGTTCATGGTGATGGTGCCAAAGACGCCGACGGTCGCGCCGCCGATGACGGGCTGCGGGATGGCGGAGAGCACGGCAGAGAGCTGCGGGAACAGACCGGCGATGGCAAAGACGGCCGCGATGATCACAAAGACCCACTTGTTGACGACCTTGTTGGAGCAGATGATGCCCACGTTCTGGCCAAGGGCGCTGGTGGGAAGACCGCCCAGCAGGCCGCCGACCATAGAGGTGAGGCCCTGGGACACAATAGCGCCGGAGAGCTCGCGCTCGGTGGGCATACGGTCGATGGAGCCCAGGCAGGCGGCGGAAACGTCACCGATAACCTGGATGGCAACCATGGGGAACACGACAGCGAGGGTAATGCAGACCTCGGGATCAAACTCGAGCGCGTAGGGCATAAGCTTGGGAAGGGCGAAGACCTGAGCGGTGGCGACGCTGGAGAAGTCGATCATGCCAAAGGGGATCGAAACGATCATGCCAACGATCATGCCAAAGAACACGGATCCCAGCTTGAGCGTGCCCTTGCCAAAGTTGGCGAGCGCAAAGACCACGGCGAAGGTGATAAGAGCGACGCACCAGGCCTGCGGGGTGCCCCACAGCGGCGTACCCATACCGCCGGCCATATACTTGACAGCCGTGGGATAGAGAGAGACGCCAATGGAGAAGATGACCGTACCGGTCACGACGGGCGGGAATAGCCACTTAATCTTGCTGTAAGCCAGACCAAAGAGGACCGCGACGGCGCCGCCGACGATCTCGCCGCCCAGCAGCGCACCAAAGCTAAAGCCCGAGGCACCCATGGCCTGGAGGGCCGGGAGGAACGCGAACGAAACGCCCATGACGATGGGCAGGCCGCCGCCGAAGCGACGGAAGGGAGCGAAGGCCTGAAGGGCCGTGTCGATTGCCGAAAGAATGAGCGCGACCTGGATGATGTCGGTGCTCTGCTGGCTATTAAAGCCGTAGACGCCGGCCATGATGACAGCCGGGGTGATGATACCGGCAAACGAAGCCAGTACGTGCTGAAGGGCACACGGGATCATTTCCTTAACGGGAGGCATGCCTTCACGAGTGAACAGGGCTTCAGTGCCGTTCTTAACCGTCTCCTGGGTCATTTGACCACCAATCCTCGAAGTAGTTGTTTTCGCATCTAACGCTCTATTGTGACGCAGTGCGGGGTTGAGGTGTGCCTTCGTTGCATATCGTATTAAAGATGATTCTCATTCTCAATAATAATTTTTTGTTATCAGACTATTCTTGAGCTGAGACAATGCATTTCCGCAGGTCAAGAAAGTGTCTGGTCAAAATAACATCTAACTTTTCTTTTGGTCGACCGTTTACCGCCGAATTCCTACCGCTCGTCTGTATTACGCAATGTACCTGCGAATATACGAGATGAGGAATGGCGTGTTACCATGAGAAAAAATTGTTATGAACATTTCCGATTTCACCCCAAGGAGTTGCCCGTGAACGAGACCGTACGTCGCTTTTTGCCGATGGTCGATTTCCTGGAGCAGATACTCGGCAAAAACAGCGAAATCGTGCTGCACGATTTCTCGGATCCCGACCACGCCATCGTCGATATTCGCAACGGCATCGTGAGCGGTCGCAAGGTCGGCGGTCCCGCCACCGACCTGGCGCTCAAGATCATGCACGACGCCAAGTATCGCGACCTGCCGTTTATTACGGGCTACGAGGGCCGCGGTGCCGGTGGCAAGACATTGGAGTCAGCGACGTACTTTATCCGCGAGAATGACGAGATCGTCGGTATGCTCTGCGTCAACACCGACCTCTCGACCGTGCGCTCCATCAACGCCATGGCACAGCAGCTCATGGCGTGCTTCGACGCGGCGCCGACGCGCACGGAGCCCGCCTCTATCGAGGTCGAAAGCCTTTCGGAGTCCACACAGGAGCTCATCGACCGCAGCATTGCCGAGCTGCTGAGCGCTCGCGGGCTGGATGTGGCGTCGCTTGGTCAAAGCGACCGCGTGGACGTCATTCGCCACCTCAACGGCAACGGAGTGTTCATGCTCAAGGGCGCCGTAGCCTGCGCCGCCACCGCGCTGGGCATCTCGGAGCCCAGCGTCTACCGCTACCTGCAAAAAGTCCGCAAGGAAGGCTAACCCGCTGACTCCTTGGGGACGGAGGAAAACGGATCATTTTTGTCGCATCGCTTGACAAAAGACCCTGCAGTTCACACGCGCTGCAGGGTCTTTTTGCATGTCATGTTTAGTTGTTGCCAACGCCTTAGAGAGCGGCGACGACCTCGATCTCGACCAGACCGCCGGCCGGAAGGGCGGCAACCTGGAAAGCGCTGCGCGCGGGGAACGGAGCCTCGAACTTGGAAGCGTAGATCTCGTTCACGGCAGCGAAGTCGGCGATGTCGGCCAGGTAGACCGTGGTCTTGACGACATCGGCAAAGGTGGCGCCGGCAGCGGTCAGCAGCGCCTCGACGTTAGCAAGGGACTGCTTAGCCTGGGCCTCGACGCCCTCGGGCATCTTGCCGGTTGCGGGGTCGATGCCCAGCTGGCCGGACAGGAACACCATGTTGCCGGTCTGGATGCCGGGGGAATACGGGCCGATGGCTGCGGGTGCGTTATCGGAAGACACGACGGTCTTGCTCATGTTTTTCTCCTTACGATCAGATAGAGAGCGTGAGCGCGGCGTTCGCACCGGGAGGCACAATTCGGTCTGAACACCGCGCTTGATTTGGGATAGTACTCAAGGTTTCCGCGCGATGCAAGATTATTATCACGTTGCGAGAATAATTTATCGCCCAACGGCGCCTGTCGGCCGCTGAACGGCACGACCGGACGGTGAAGCTCAAAATGATCCGTTTCCCTCCGTCCCCCATGGATCACCTGATCCGCTGGGGACGGAGGGAAACGGATCATTTTTGCTGCAAGGGCTGCTGAAGACTTTATCCTGCTTGGGCCACAGGGCTCGTCCACCGCAACAGCACCACTATACTTTTGAGTATCTGAGCATTTTGAAAGGCAGGATATGACCGCAACCGCCAGTCGAACCACCAACCGCAGACCCGAGCTTTTGGCGCCCGCTGGAGGGCCTGAGCCCTTTGCCGCCGCACTCGCCGCCGGGGCAGACGCCATCTACTGCGGCATGGGCAGCTTCAACGCCCGCCGCAAGGCCACCAACTTTACCGACGAGGCCTTTGAGCAAGCCTGCCGCGCTGCACATCTAGCCGGGTCGCGCGTCTACGTCACGGTCAACATCGTCATCAAGCAGTCCGAGATGGCCGATGCGCTGCAACTCATCCATCGCTGCTCCACGCTGGGCGCCGATGCCTTCATCATCCAGGACTGGGGCCTGTTCTTTGAGGTCAAGCGCACGATGCCCGGCATCGAGACGCACATCTCAACCCAAGCAAACATCCACGACGACCGCGGAACCCTTTGGTGCCGCGAGCAGGGCGCCGACCGTGTGACCCTCTCGCGCGAGCTTTCCATCGACGAGATTGCCGCCATTCATGATGCCGCGCCCGATGTGGACCTTGAGGTCTTTAGCCATGGCGCCATCTGCTTTTGCTACTCGGGCCTGTGCCTGCTTTCGAGCTTTGCCATGGCGGGACGATCGGCCAACCGTGGCATGTGCGCCCAGCCCTGCCGCCTGCCCTACGAGCTGATCGACGAGAACGGTCGCGCGCTCTCCCCCGCCGGCCGCGAGCGTGCGCTATGCCCGCGTGACACCAACACTTCGCAGCTTGTTCGCCGTCTGTATGACGCCGGTGCCGCGTCGCTCAAGCTCGAGGGCCGCATGAAGGCGCCCGATTACGTGTACTCCATCGTTGATGTGTATCGTCACGAAATTGACGACATGCTATCCGGAACCACCGTTGCCAAGGACGAGGAAGCCGCCCGCCAGCGCCAGCTCAAGCGCTGCTTCAACCGCGACTTTACGCACGCCTATCAGGACGGCACCTCGGGCGACGAGATGATGAGTTACGAGCGTTCCAACAACCGCGGCCAGATCGTGGGCACGGTGCTGGGCAGCCGCCCGGCCAACCGCGATGTGCGCGGCCTCAAGCCCGACGACCGCCGTCGCCGCGCCGCCATCGCCCGCATTGAGTTGTTTGAGCCCGTGGGCAAGGGCGACCTGCTGGAGCTTCGCCACGATAACGAGTTTGACCAGTTCCTGACCACCATTGCCGCCGATGATGCCGCCGCGGGCGACATCATCGAATGTCGCGTGCCGCGCAGCATGCCCGAGGGCTGCCGCGTCCGCGTGATTCGCAGTCAGCGTGCCATCGACGCCGCCGGCGCCGCGCTCAAGCGCGATGTGCTGCGCCGCCGAGCTGTTGATGTGTCCGTCGTGGCGCGCTTGGGCGAGCCGTTTACCGTCACACTCACCTGCTATGACAACCCCACGCTCACAGCCACCGCCACAGGCTTCACCGTCGAGGCCGCCAAGACCCGCGCCGTCGAGGCGGCAGACCTGGTTGAGCATGTGGGCCGCATGGGCTCCTCGCCCTTTGAGGCAGCGAGCTTTGACGTTTCGCTCGACGCCGGCTGCGGCATGGGCTTCTCCGCCGTTCACAAGGTGCGCGCCGCCGCTTGCAAGGCACTGGAAGAGGCCATTCTGGCGCCGTACGAGGAGCGCGCGAAAACTCTCGAGATTCCGGTGCTCGACAAATGTACGCGCGCTATGCCCGAGCATTACCGCGATGAGCCGCAGATCTGCGCCGCCGTCACCACGCTCGAAGCCGCCGAGGCAGCTCGCGCCGAGGGCGCCACGCGCATCTACATGACCACCGATGCGCTCGATGCGGCCGAGCTCTCCCCCGCCGATGCGTTTGAGCAGGGCATCGTACCCGTACTCGACGAGGTCTGCCGCGCCGTCGACCACGAGCGCGTCGATCCCTGGATCAATGCCGGAGCTACCGTCGCCGTCGGTAATATCTCCGAGCTCGCCGTAGCCGCGCAGGCCGGCGCCACGGCCGAAATTCGCTCTTGCCTGCCGGTGCACAACACGCCCTGCATGGAGGCGCTTGCCGAGCGCGGAGCCGGTGCGTTTTGGCTCTCGCCCGAAATCACGCTCGACGAGATTGTCTCGCTCGGTGCCGCCGCGCCCGCGGCTTTGGGCATCACCGTCTTTGGCCGCCCGCGCGTCATGACAAGCGAGCATTGCATTCTGCAGGTTGCCAACGGCTGCATCCACGATTGTGTCAACTGCCGTCTGCGTGCCCGCAAGCTCTCGCTCAAGAATATCGACGGAAAGGTCATGCCCGTCCGCACCGACATCCACGGCCGCTCTCGCCTGTACGATGCCTACCCCATCGACCTCACGCCGCAGGTTCCTCAGCTGCTCGATGCCGGCGTGCGTCGTCTCATGGTGGACGGAACGCTGCTCGAGGCAGATGAGGTGGGCCGTGCCGTCGCCCGCGTCCGTCGTGCCGTCGAAGCCGCGCAGGCCGGCCGCAAGCCCGCCGCCCGTCTGCGCGGGGCGACCTCGGGCTGCATGTTTGTGGGAATCAGCTAACCGAAAGGCTTACACGTGAACGAAGAACCTCAAGTCCTCTACTGCGACGCCTGGCTCATGGCCATCGACAAGCCCGCCGGCATGATCGTCCACGGCGACGGCACCGGCGAGCGCACACTCACCGACTACGCCAGCGACCTGCTGCTGGCGATGGGCGACGGCTTTGCCGCGACCGATATGCAGCCGCTCAACCGCCTAGACCGCGACACCACCGGCGTGGTGCTGTTCTCGCTCGACAAGCAGACGCAGCCCGCCTTTGACCAGATGGTCATCGACCACGCTTTCGAAAAGCACTACCTGGCGCTCGCCGAGGGCAAGATCGACTGGAACGAAAAGCTCATCGACAAGCCCATCGCCCGCGACCGTCACGACAGCCGCAAGATGCGCGTCGGCGCCAGCGGCAAGCCGTCTCAGACGCGCGTGAAGGTGCTCAAGCGTCTTAAGAGCCGTCGTGGCCTGCCCACGCGCTCGTATATCGATGTCGAGCTGCTCACCGGCCGCAAGCACCAAATCCGTGTGCATCTGGCGAGCGAGCGTCATCCCCTGGTAGGCGACGACCTGTACGGAACGCCGCGTCCCTGCGGCCTGATGCTCCACGCCCACAGCGTGTCCTTCACGCATCCCGTAACCGGCGAGCACATCCACATCGAAGCCCCCTGCCCCTGGGAGCCCTAAAACCTGTCAAATAGGGACAGGTTTATTTTGGCAGGTTTTATCTGGGAAAACGTCAAGCCGCCACGATGGCTCAGCCGCGGTCCCAAAACGTCTCGATCCGTAACAGCTAGAACCCATTTTCCGGTCTATCTGTTACAGATCGAGACATTCGAATCCCCCCTCAAGAGAAAATCTCGATCTGTAACAGTAACTCGGCAAAATCGGTCACAGCTGTTACAGATTGAGACAAAGGGGCGGCGCGGCTCAGAAGCATCTCAATCTGTAACACCTAATCCGCTTCTGACAGTCTAGTTGTTACAGATTTAGACAAACCAGCAGACAACAAAAGCGGCAACGCCAGTGATGGACGTTGCCGCTTTTCTATTGAGAAATGAATCTGGTTTTTCGTTACTCGGCAGTCTTGTCGAGAGGTTTCTTGAGGAAGCTCAGAACCAGGCAACCAACCACGGCGCCGATGGCAAGTGCCAGCAGGTACTGCACCGGGTTCGTGATGACCGCGATGACCCAAGCGCCACCGTGCGGAGCGGGGCTGGCGCAACCGAAGATCATCGACAGGCCACCGGCGGTCGCGGAGCCCAGGATGCAGGCGGGCAGCACGCGCAGCGGATCGGCTGCGGCAAAGGGAATGGCACCCTCGGTAATAAACGACAGACCCATGATGTAGTTCACCAGACCGGCCTTGCGATCGGCCTCGGTCCAACGGTTCTTAAAGAACGTCGTGGAAAGGGCGATGACCAGTGGCGGAACCATGCCTCCGGCCATGACGGCAGCCATGATCATGTTGCCCTGAACGGTCTGCTCGGCAAGGGCGGCGGTGCCAAAGACGTACGCGGCCTTGTTGATGGGGCCACCCATGTCGGTCGCCTGCATGCCGGCGCAGATGATGCCCAGCAGGACGATGCTCGTGCCGGAGAGGCCATTGAGCGCACCGGTGATGGCGGTGTTGATGACGCCCATGATGGGGTTGACGGCCATCATAAACAGGCTGGTCAGAAGAATGCCGAACACCGGGTAGATGAGCATGGGCTTGATGCCGTCAAGCGACTCGGGCAGCACGCTTGCCGCCTTCTTGAGCGCGTTAACGATGACACCGGCGGCAAAACCGACCAGCAGCGCACCCAAAAAGCCTGCGGAGACCAGCTGTGCCTGAGCGTCGGCATCCATGGCCGTCGTCAGATATCCGAGCGTAAAGCCCTGTTTGGCGATCCAGCCGCCCACAAAGCCCGCGGCAAGGCCCGGGCGGTCGGCGATGGACATGGCAATGTAGCCCGCAAGGATGGGCAGCATAAAGTTGAACGCTTGGTTGCCCGCCAGGTTAAAGAAAGCCGCGACCGGCGTGCTGTGACCGTAGGCGCTCGTACCCAGTCCTGCTTGGTCGAGCAGGAACGAGAGCGCCATAAGGATGCCGCCACCGACGACGAACGGCAGCATGTGCGAGACGCCGTTCATAAGGTCCTTGTAGACCCTGCGGCCCAGGCCCTCGGACTCGCCCTCAACGGCAGGCTGAGCGGACGCACCGCCGGCTACGTGATGGATGGGCGCATTGCCTGCCAGTGCGATGTTGATGAGCTCCTCGGTATCGTTGATGCCGCGCGTGACGGCACACGAATAGACCGGCTTGCCGTCAAAGCGGTCGAGCTCGACGTTCTTGTCCGCCGCGATGATGACACCCTTGGCACCCGCGATGTCGGCGGCCGTCAACACGTTCTTGGCACCGCCCGAGCCCTGGGTTTCGACCTTGATGCTCACGCCCATCTTGGCAGCCTGATCCTCAAGCCCCTTTGCCGCCATAAACGTGTGGGCAATACCCGTTGGGCACGCCGTGATGGCGACGACGTCGTAGGCGCCGCCTCCCGTTTTCTCGTTCGTAGCTGACATGTTTCCTCCTTTTGCACAAGCAGGCCCACCCCTCGCCTCCAGAGGGCCAAAACCTGCGTATTACCTTGTGTTTGCGTTTTGATTAGAGCCGATAGCTCCGACAGACATGATCACGTCGTATGGAAACAGGGGTACTGGGCAACCATGCCCGGCGGGGCCATCGGAACCACCACAATGGGGACAGGCACCTTTGTGGTGGTTTTAGCCTTGTCCTGCCCCTGTCGCTAGACCGTGATGACGTTGTCCATCGACTGGTACTTGGCGGGAACCTCGCCCGCGGTGATGATCGTTGCATCGCGGAAGTCCGCGAACTTGACGGGCGCCACCATGCCAAATTTACTGGCGTCCGAGATTACGAAGCGTTTAGCGGTATGACGCATCGAGATACGCTTGACCTGCGCCTCCTCGATATCGGGCGTCGTAAAGCCTTGCTCGGCGGCAATGCCGTTGGAACCCCAAAAACCGCAGTTAAAGTTGTAGCGGTCCAGGGTTGCCAGGGCATCGGGACCAACGAGCGCCTCAGTCTCGGGCTTGAGCTCGCCGCCCAGCACCACGGTGCGCATGCCGCGCAGGGCAAGATGCTGAGCGTGGAGCACAGAATCGGTCACATAGGTGACGCCCTCGAGATGCGGAAGATGCTCGATGAGCCTGAGCGTCGTCGAGCCCGAATCGATATACACGAAGCTATCGGGCTCCACGAGAGCCGCGGCACGGGCGCAGATGCGCTCCTTGTCGTCGTTGTGGAGGTCGCTGCGCTCGCTGATCGTCAGGTCGCGCGTCACGTGCGCGCGCTCAAGGCTCGTGGCGCCTCCGTGCACTTTGGCAATGCGGTGCGCGCGATCAAGCGTCTGCAAGTCACGGCGAATGGTGGACGGCGTCACGCCCAGGGCCTCGGCAAGCTCCGGCACGGTAACCGAGCCAGCCTGCTGCACCATCGACACGATCGCGTTGAGCCTATCTTCCGCAAGCATCGCTTACTCCTCCTCGGGGTACACGACTCCCCAATCGGCGCGGAGCTTGGTCATGAGCTCCATAACATCAGAAGCATAGTCCAGAAGTTCGCACTTCGAATCGTCACCGACAACGGCCTTCTCCAGATCGGCCATCTCATAGCACAGGGCATAGGCCTCGATACCAGCGTGGACTTCCTCGCGGTGACCGTCTGCAGTCCACACGATGGTCGCGTGATCGGCGCGCGGATACTCGTTGACCTCGATATAGCACTTATCGAAGCTGATGACCGAACGCTTGGGCTGCTTGGAGTGGAGCGTAAGGCTCACAACGCCCAGCTGCTGCTCGGCGTTACGGCAGACGATGCCGCCCGCGACGTCGACACCGGTCTCGCAGGTGTTGCCCAGAGACACGACCTCGGTGGGTTGGCTGGCCATAAACAGGCGCATGACGGAAAGCGCATACACGCCAATGTCGAGCATGGCACCGCCGGCAAGATTACGGTTGTAGAAGCGGTTGGTCAGGTCGCCGTACTCTTTGAAGCTGCCAAAGTTGAGCTGGGCAAGGTTCATGCGGCCAAAGTCGCCCGCATCCATGCGACGACGCAGCTCCTGATACAGGGGCATGTGGAGCACCGTGGTGGCGTCCATAAGGACCACGTTGTGCTCGTCGGCGATAGCGCGGGCCTCGTCGAGCTCGGCGGAGTTGAGCGTAATGGCCTTCTCGCAGAGCACGTGCTTACCAGCGGCCAGCGCGGCGCGCAGATAAGTGATGTGCGTGTTGTGCGGCGTGGTGATGTAAACGGCATCAATGTCCGGGTCGGCGTAGAGATCGTCGACGGTGTCGTAAACCTTCTCGACACCATACTGCTCCGCAAAAGCCTGAGCTTTGGACACCGTGCGGTTGGCAACGCCCGCGAGCTTGCGGCCGGCAAGGGCGAGGGACTGAGCCATCTGGTTGGCGATAACGCCGCAACCGATCACGGCCCAACGGAGCTCGGGAGCCGTAAAGATGTCGTTAGGGAACGGCTTGTCCTGAACCGAAGCGAACGCAGCCTTTGCGGCCGCCGCAGCATCGAGCGGAGCCTGTTTGGAATCTGCCATGAGTGCCTCCTGTGTCATGGAACGTCTTTCATTTCTGACGGCTCTATATTCGCACAAATACGCGTGTATGTGCGTACTTCTGCGCGTATTACCGCCAAACGGTCATTATTCAACCGTAAACGGCGCATTTCTGCGCACGTTCACGCAATCCTGCGCACTCAAGTACGCAGAATTGCGCAGCAAGTGATCCCCAGAAGAAAACGAACGTAACGAATCATCTGACCACAAAGGACTGTCCCAAACTGCCGGCAGGAAAGGAACGTCCCCGGATGCCGGCACATGGGGACGTTCCTTTCCTGCCGCATTCATCCGATTGCCGCGCATTACCACAGACCTCACCTAAGTTGCGGTGAAATAGGGATTGTTTGGCCCTCTAGAGCCCCTCATCAGTCCCTATTTCACCGCAACTTAGCACAAGGCTGTCCCAAATGACTAGCCGTTTAAGAACGTCCTCAACGGCCACTCATTTAAGTCTGTCCCCAATGAGTAGGGATAGAAAAAGGCCCGGATGCCGTAGGGGCATCCGGGCCTTTGCTAGCAACTTGATGTTGCGGGCAGCTTAGAACTTGTGGCCGCACTTCTTGCAGACGCGCAGCTTGTTCTTGCCGTCCTTCTCGTGACCGACGCGGGTAACCTTACCGCACTCGGGGCAAACGAGATTGACGTTGGAGGCGTCGATGGGAGCCTCCTGCGAAACGATGCCGCCCTGCTGGTTGGCAGCGTTGGGCTTGACGGCCTTCTTGACGACCGAAACGCCCTCGACAACGACCTTGTTCTCGGCGGGGAGAGCACGCAGGACAACGCCCTGCTTGCCGCGATCCTTACCAGAGAGAACCTGGACCTTATCGCCCTTCTTGATATACATATATCTCCCCTAACTACAGGGTCTCGGGAGCGAGCGAGACGATCTTCATGTACTTCTTGTCACGAAGCTCGCGAGCGACGGGCCCGAAGATACGGGTGCCGACGGGCGAACCATCGTTGTTGATGACAACGCAGGCGTTCTCATCAAAGCGAATGTAGGAGCCATCCTTGCGGCGGATCTCCTTAACGGTGCGAACGACGACGCAACGGACAACGTCCTTCTTCTTGACGTTGGCGCCAGGGGTAGCCTCCTGGACAGCACCGATGAACACATCGCCGATGCCTGCATAACGACGCTTGGAACCGCCAAGCACCTTGATGCAGCGAATCTTGCGAGCGCCGGAGTTGTCGGCGACGTTCAGCATGGTTTGCATCTGAATCATGGTAGATGTTCCTCCGAACTAAGAACCGAAGAGAGGTGCGCAGCCTTTATACGGCCCGTGGTATGCAAGCCAGGCATACGCACATCTTCGGAAACGTATAAGTCGTAAGAGCGACTGCTTATTTAGCGCGCTCGACGACCTCGATGAGGCGCCAGCGCTTCATCTTGGACATAGGACGGGTCTCCATAACGCGGACGGTATCGCCCACGCCAGCCGTGCACTCCTCGTCGTGAGCGTGCAGCTTCTTGGAGCTGGTCATCATCTTGCCGTACTTGGGGTGACGCTTGCGCTCGGTGATGGTGACAACGATGGTCTTGGCACCGGAGACGGAGGTAACGACACCCGTACGGACCTTACGCGAGTTACGCGAATCAGTCATGTTCTCTCCTTAGGTCCTACTCGGCGACAGCGGACTTCTCCGCTGCGATCTCGCGGGCGCGCTGCTCCGTGAGGACGCGAGCGATGTCCTTCTTCACGGTGTTGACGCGAGCGGTGTTGTCCAGCTGGCTGGTGGCCATCTGGAAACGAAGGTTAAAGAGCTCGGCGCGCATTTCCTTCAGCTTCTCAACGAGCTGAGCGTCCGAGAGCTCACGAATCTCTGCGGGCTTCATTAGTTCTCCTCCTTGGCGGCGGCGGCGTCCTCAGCAGCCCACTTGGCCTCGAGAGCGGCCTCCTCAGCCATCTCCTTCTGGATGCGCTGCTCGGCGTTCTTGGCGGCAACAATCTTGGTCTTGATGGGAAGCTTGTGCTGTGCAAGACGCAGAGCCTCGCGAGCGACCTCCTCGGGCACGCCCTTGACCTCGAACATGATGCGGCCGGGCTTGACGACGGCCACCCACTCCTCGGGGTTACCCTTACCAGAACCCATGCGAGTCTCGGCAGGCTTCTTGGTGATGGGCTTATCGGGGAAGATCGTGATGTAGACACGACCGCCACGCTTCATGTAGCGGGTCATGGCAATACGAGCGGCCTCGATCTGACGGTTGGTGATCCAATGGGCCTCGAGAGCCTGGATACCAAACTCGCCGAAATGCAGCTCGGTATTACCCTTGGCCTGGCCCTTCATGGAGCCACGCTGCACCTTGCGGTGAAGAATACGCTTAGGGGCAAGCACTACTGACCCCTCCTCTCGGAGTTACGACGACGAGGACGGGAAGAGCCCTCGAGTGCAGGGTTGGGAACAGGCTGGCCCGGGAGCTTCTCGCCCAGGTAGATCCAGACCTTCACGCCGCAAGCGCCCATGGTGGTGCTGGCGACAGCCGTGCCGTAGTCGATCTTGGCACGGAGGGTGTGCAGAGGCACGCGACCCTCACGGTACCACTCACGACGGCCCATCTCGGCACCGCCGAGACGACCGGAGCACTGGATACGGATGCCCTTAGCGCCGGCCTTGCGGGCGGACTGGACAGCCTTGCGCATAGCGCGACGGAAGGCAACGCGGCCCTCGAGCTGCTCGGCAATAGACTGAGCAACGAGGTTGGCGTCGAGCTCGGGGCGCTTGATCTCGACAACGTCGACGGAGAGCTGGCCCTTGGAGACGCCAGCGACCTTCTCGAGCTCGGTGCGGAGGGTATCGATCTCGGCACCCTTCTTACCGATGACAACGCCGGGGCGAGCGGTGAGGATGATGACCTTCACCTTGTCGCCAGCGCGCTCGATCTCGACGCGGGAGACAGCTGCGCGGGAAAGACGCTTCTCGAGGTACTTGCGGATCTCGAGATCGTTACCGAGGGTCTTAGCGTAATCCTTCTCTGCGAACCAGCGGGAGCGCCAGTTCTCGGTGATGCCAAGACGGAAGCCGGTGGGGTAGACTTTCTGACCCATACAGCTTTACGCCTCCTTTCGAGGAGCAACGACGACGGTGATGTGGGAAGTACGCTTCAGAATGCGAGAAGCGGAACCCTTGGCGCGGGGACGGATGCGCTTAAGCGTCGGACCCTCGTCAACATAGGCAGCGGCGACAACCAGGTTGTCGGCACGCAGACCGTTGTTGTTCTCGGCGTTCGCAACGGCGGAACGGAGAACCTTCTCGACATCCACGGCGACGGCGCGGTCGCAGAAGTGGAGGATGTCGAAGGCCTGAGCGACAGGCTTGCGGCGGATCAGATCGACCACCAGGCGGGCCTTGCTGGGGGAAACACGCACGTACTTAGCGACGGCGCGAACCTCGGTGGCCTCAGTTTCAATAGACTTAGTTGCCATTTACGGTTAACCCCCTATTTGGCCTTGTGGCCACGGAACGTACGAGTCGGCGCGAACTCGCCGAGCTTGTGACCAACCATGGACTCGGTAACATACACGGGCACATGCTTGCGGCCGTCGTGGACGGCGATGGTGTGACCAACCATCTCGGGGAAGATGGTGGACGCGCGGGACCAGGTCTTCACGACGTCCTTCTTGCCAGCCTCGTTCATCGCGGTGATACGCGAGAGAAGGCGAGTCTCCACGAACGGGCCCTTTTTGAGACTTCTGCTCATAAGTGCTTTCTCCTAAAACTCGGTATCCGAAATTACTTCTTACGGCGACGAATGATGTGCTGGTTCGAGACCTTCTTCTTCTTGCGCGTACGAAGGCCCTTCGTCGGCTTACCCCAGGGGGTAACAGAGGGACGACCAGAGGTGTGGTTCTTGCCCTCGCCACCGCCGTGCGGGTGGTCGACAGGGTTCATGACGGTACCGCGGACGGTCGGGCGCACGTTCATGTGACGCTTACGGCCGGCCTTGCCGATGACGATGTTGGAGTGATCGGCGTTGCCGACCTCACCGACGGTGGCGCGGCAGGTAACGAGGATGCGGCGCATCTCGGAGGAAGGCATACGGACGATAGCGTACTTGCCCTCCTTACCCATCAGCTGGCAGGAGTTACCGGCGGAACGGGCGATAGCAGCGCCCTTGCCCGGCTGGAACTCGACGGCGTGGATGAGCGTACCGACGGGGATGTCGGCGAGGGGCAGAGCGTTGCCCGGCTTGATGTCGGCGTCAGAACCGGACATGATGGTCTGACCGACCTCGAGGCCCTTGGGGGCCAGGATGTAGCGCTTCTCACCGTCAGCGTAGTGCAGCAGAGCGATGCGAGCGGAACGGTTCGGATCGTACTCGATCGTGGCAACCTTGGCGGGCACGCCGTCCTTGTTGCGCTTGAAGTCGATCACGCGGTAACGACGCTTCACGCCGCCGCCCTGATGGCGGGTGGTGATGCGGCCGTTGTTGTTACGACCGGCCTTCTTGGGCAGGGGCTCGAGAAGAGACTTCTCGGGCTTGGTGCAGGTGATCTCGGAGAAGTCGGAGATCGTCTGCCAACGCCTACCAGCGGAGGTCGGCTTAAGGTGCTTTACAGCCATTACAATCCCTTTCAATAGGAATCCGTTAGCCATCGCAGACAGGGATTCGAGGTTCTGCCTCGGGTGCGATGACACCGGACGTATACACGGCTCCGGGCGTGTCCATTTTATACGCCCAAAACCTTGAGCTCTCGCCTCCCCTATTTGGGAGGCATGAGCTCACTCAACAGCAGCGAGTCTTAGGCCTGGTTGCCAAAGACCTCGATGGTGTCGCCCTCGGCCAGCGTGACGATGGCCTTCTTCCAAGAACGGGTCTTGCCGGCGACATAGCGCACGCGCTTGGTCTTGGGCTTGACCGTCAGGGTGTTCACGCGAACGACCTTGACGCCGAAGATCTCCTCGACAGCGTCCTTGATCTGATACTTGTTAGCATCCTTGGCGACCTCGAACGTGTACTTGTTCTGCTCCATGCCGGAGAAGGAACGCTCGGACACGATCGGACGGATGATGATCTCGTGGGCGGTCATTTAAGCAAGCACCTCCCCGAAGTGAGCGGCGATGTCGGCGGGCATCAGCACGGCGTTGTTGTTGACGAGATCGTAGGTGTTGGCCTCGTCGGCAGTGATGATGAACGTCTTGGGAATGTTGCGGAACGACAGGTAGGCGTTGACGTCCTCATCGCGAACGATGATGGTCAGACGCTTGCCCTCAAGGCCGAGAGCCTTGAGCATGGCAACGGCAGCCTTGGTGGAAGGCTTCTCGAAGCCGTAGTCGTCGACGAGCACGAGCTCGCCATCGGCCAGCTTGGCGGACAGCGCCGAGCGCATAGCCAGCTTGACCTCCTTGTTGTTCATACGCTTAGCGTAGGAACGGGGCTTGGGGGCGAAGACAACGCCACCGTGACGCCACTGGGCAGCACGGATGGAACCCTGGCGGGCACGGCCGGTGCCCTTCTGACGCCAAGGCTTCTTGCCGCCACCGGAAACCTCAGAGCGGCCCTTAGCGGACTGGGTGCCCTGACGCCAAGAGGCCATCTGGCACTTGACGATGTGGTGCATAACGTGGATGTTCGGCTCGATGCCGTACACCTCAGCGGCGAGCTCGGCCTCGGCGACCTTCTTGCCCTCGCTGTTCTTTACTTCAAACTTTGCCATTTAAGTGTTCTCCTTGGTATGACGCTGGGCTAAATGGGCTGGGCCCTTAGGCCATACGGATGGCGACGAGACCATTCTTGGCACCCGGGACAGCGCCCTTGACCAAGATGAGGTTCTGCTCGGCATCGATGCGGACAACGGAAAGGTTCTTGACGGTAACGCGCTCGTTACCCATGTGACCGGCCATCTTGACGCCCTTGAGGACGCGCGCAGGATAGGCGCACTGACCGATAGAACCGGGGTGACGCTGGAAGTGAGAACCATGCGTCATAGGACCGCGGCGCTGACCCCAGCGCTTGATGCGACCCTGGAAGCCCTTACCCTTGGAGGTACCGATGACGTCGACCTTCTCGACATCAGCGAAATCAGCGACGGTGACGACCTCGCCGACCTTGTGCTCCTCGCCGTTCTCGACGCGGACCTCACGAAGGAAACGGACAGGCTCGACGCCAGCCTTAGCGAAGTGACCAGCCATGGGCTTGTTCACGTTCTTGGCCTTGATGTCGCCGAAACCGATCTGGACGGCGTCATAGCCGTCGGTTGCCTGAGTTTTAACCTGCGAGACAGCGCAGGGGCCAGCCTGGATGACCGTGACGGGAACGACGTTGTCGTCCTCGTCCCAAACCTGGGTCATGCCAATCTTGCGGCCGAGAATCATGCTGATCAAGATATGATCCCAACTCTCGCGTGGTCTTGGGACAATGCGTACACCACCGAGCGTACGCCCCTAGAGGACCACTACTTACACGACGTGCTCCCCAGTCTTGTATTGCGCCCAGACTACCTGACAACCCTATTAAGCAGGCATTTTGTCCAGCCAGAATACTCCCCTGGTTACACACAGCTGTTTAGTATACACGGCTGCGGGCGTATCCATCGAGATTCATATTTCACTCACATTGTTTACGCAGGTAAAGTGCGTGGCACGTTCCCAGTGTGCGGCGGAGGGGGCGGGCCTGAGACATATTAAGGTTGCTGCTCTACAGTCCTGCTCACGACGGAGAGCACATTAAGTGCTTTCCTTTGCGTGCGGAACTCGCGACAAACTTAATATATTTCGCCGCCCCTCTGCCAAGCTCGGGAGACGACACGTTGATGTCTGTTTAACTCTGCTCGCTCAGCTAATTACTTTGTTGGGGGTCCACTATTTGCTGAAGGGTGAACTTACACTGCATTGGTTCGCCTTCTGCTTGTGGCTTTTGCTCATCGAAATCGAAGATCATGATGGCGCAGTTGGGGAGTTTTGCTGGGAGCTCGAAGCCCTCTGGGGCTGCAGCCTTGATGAATTGGCGGCTGGCGCTGCCGTGGCTTACTGCTAGGAGGGTTTCGATATCCTCGGCGCCCATGATATTGGTGAGGGTGTCTACCATGCGCTCCTGCAGGGCATGGCTTCCTTCTCCGCCAAATGGAATCAGGTCCTCGCCGGGGTCCCAGACGTCGGTGGGCAGGGCGTCGTGGGGGCCTTCTTCGAAGGTGCCGTAGCTGCGCTCGATGATGCCTTCGCAGGGCTCGACTGCTGCATCCGGACCGAGGAGTTCGCATGCGACGAGACTTGCCGTGTCCATGGCTCGGCCTAAGGGCGATGAGACCACTTTGTCGGGGACGACGCCATGGACCTTGAGCCATGCGGCGGCTGTCTGCGCCTGTTGACGACCCAAATTGGTGAGCGGTGAATCGCAGCGACCCTGGACGAGTTTTTTGACGTTGAATTCCGTCTGGCCGTGGCGGAGCAGATACAGCTTCTTCATAGTCTCCCCTTCTGTATAACTTGCTTTGCCGGCACAGCCCTACTCGTGGGTATGCCCTACGTAGTCTTCGTCGATCGTAATCTTTGCAATCGACTTGGGATATTCCGATTCGACCCGTTGTGCCAGCGCGTGTTTGAGCTCATCGGCATCCATGTCCAAATCCGAGGGTCGCACACAGTCAAAGATCACATTGGTGTGCGTGGGGCCCGGCACGCAACGCAAATCGTGAATCGAAAGGCGTCTATCGATCTCCTGGGCCATAGCGTTGATGCGCAGACGCATGCTCGCCACATTTGAATCGTCGGTCACGATGGGATCGTAATGGAGCGTGACGATCATGCCGTCCTCGTCCCTAAACGACTGCTCGATGTTATCGAGCGTGTCGTGACTTTCCAGCGGGCTGGCCTCGGCCGCCATCTCGGCGTGCGCACTTGCAAACTTCCTGCCCGGACCGTAATCGTGAACCATCAGGTCATGAACACCCAAAACGCCGGGGTAGCTCATGATCTTGTCTCGGATGTGCTTGACCAGCTTGGGATCGGGTGCCTGGCCCAAAAGGGGGCTCACCGTATCTTGGATAAGCTCAAAGCCGCTCCAGCCAATATAGACGCCAACGGCAAGGCCGACCCAAGCATCAAGATTGACATGCGTCACCTGGGAAACAATCGCGCACGCCAGCACAGCGCCCGTGGCCAGGACATCGTTCTTTGAGTCCTGAGCCGTCGCATGCAGCGTATCGGACTCAATACGGTCACCGAGCTTTTGGTTGAGGGCCGCCATCCAGAGCTTTACGACCATCGAAAGCACTAGAACCGTCACCAGGGCAAGCGAGAACTCGACAGGTTCGGGGTGGATGACGCGCTCAACCGAGGACTTGATAAGCTCAAGGCCGATCAGCAGTACGAGCGCCGCCACGACCAGACCCGAGAGATACTCGTAGCGACCGTGACCGTAAGGATGCTCGGGGTCGGCCGGCTTGCTCGCCAGCTTAAAGCCCAGCACGCTCACGATATTCGAGCTGGCATCGGACAGGTTGTTCATGGCATCCGCCACGATCGAAACCGATCCCGAAACCACGCCAATTGCGCCCTTCGCAGCACATAGTGCCACATTGGCGAGAATACACACAACGCCCGTCAACGTGCCCACGCGCGCACGGTCGCCCTGCGCACGCTTAACAATCCACTCGACCATCTACATCCGCCCCCACGGTACTACCTATATATCTATTGCTCAAACGGATTGTAGTGTAGCCACTTTGTCCCCCAGATACAAAAAAGGCCGCAACCCACACGGGCCACGGCCTTGGAATATGGCAAAGGAATCGTCCTTGTGTCGCACAGGTTTACGCGCTTACTTCGGCCACGCTCTTCGAGGTTTCGGGTGAATCGGCTCCGTCCCCCGTCGCTCGCCCCTTCGTCGGCACCACGCCAAAGCAGTAGCTCAGCGCCGCAGACGCCGCAAATGCCGTGCCGCCGGCAACGCAGCACCACAGCAGGTTCGAAATACCGCCCGTGGCAAAGCCAATGACCATGAGGACATTCGTCATGCCGATGGTATAAGCCGTAACGTGGCCCACGGCTGCAACAAGGCCTCCGACGGCGCCGCCAATGGCCATGCACGTCAGGCACCTGCCATATTTAAAACCGCAGCCGTACAGCGCCGGCTCGCTTACGCCGCCAAGCACGCCCGAGATTGAATAGCCCAGCATGAGCGCCTTCTCATCCTTATCCGCAACGCGGAGCGACGCACCAAAGGGCATGCCCCAAACGGCGAACGTCGCCATTGTCGCGGCAATGAGAATGCACGAATCCGTTCCCACGCTCATAAACTGCGCGTACGCAAGCGATAGGACAACGTTGCTGACGCCCGCAATCTTAAGAAACTCCCAACCCGCGGCAAGCCCCATGAGCGTGAGCAGCGACACGATGCCACCGGAATTGCCAAGCATAAACATAAGTTGGCCCAACAGCATGCCCAGATAGCTGCCCGCCGGCGCCGTAATACACAGCGAAACCGGAACCATAACGAGCATGGTCGCAAACGGAACGAACGAAAACGCCACGGCCTGAGGGATAACGCGCTGAAAGAAACACTCCACTCGCCATAGCACGGGCACCGAGATGAGAACCGGAATAACAGTCGTCGTGTAATCGTTGACCGGCGCGGGAAACAGACCATACACGGAAGTCATCGATGCCGCCGTCGTCGATGCGACATCGACGAGCTTAAGCAGATCGGGCGCAATCAATACGCCGCCCAGCATCATGCCCAGCTGCTCCGAGCAACCGAGCTGGCGGGCGGCCGCCCAACCAAGATAAATGGGCAAAAAGTAGTAGCCGGCGTTATAGAGCCAACTGTAGAACAGGCGATAGATATCGGAATCGGCAGACCACAGGCCCAGCATGCCTTCGCCCATAATGACAGCGACGGTGCGGAACAACGCCGCGCAGACAATAAAGGGCAGCGCCGACATCATGCTTTTGGACAGATAGTCCACCACGGCCATGGCGTTTGATGAAACCGACGTTGTAAACGAGGTGTTAGAAACTTGTAGCATGGAACGCCTTTCCCAATATGACATGCGGGCTGTCCCTTTGTCACATCGTGCGGTATCGACCGATTGCGCGGTACTTTTCGTAGCGGAGGTTTGTGAGGGTCGCGTCGTCGAGCTGCCCAAGCGTATCGAAGGCATCAAATGCCGAGGACATGACGGCACCGGCGATCTCCTCATGCGACAGGCCCTTATCGTCAACAATGCCGTCGATGATGCCGAGCGCCAGCAGATCGGGGGCCGTGAGCTTAAGCGCCTCGGCGGCCTCATCCGCACGCTCGGTATCCTTCCACAGGATCGACGCACAGGCCTCGGGGCTCACGACTGAATAGGCCGAGCTCGAGAGCATCAGGATGCGGTCGACCACGGACAGCGCCAGCGCGCCACCAGAGCCGCCCTCGCCTGTCACCACCGAGACAATCGGCGTCTTAAGGCCGCTCATCTCCATGAGATTCTGAGCAATCGCCTCGCCCTGGCCGCGCTCCTCGGCACCGATGCCGCAAAACGCGCCCGAAGTATCGACCAGGCACAGAACCGGTCGACCAAACTTTTCGGCCTGGCGCATAAGGCGACGCGCTTTGCGGTAGCCCTCGGGATGTGCCATGCCAAAGTTGCGACGCATGCGCTCTTTGGTCGTGGTGCCGCGCTCGATGGCGATGACCGTTACGGGGCGCCCGTCTTTCCAGCCAATGCCAGCCACCACAGCGGCGTCGTCGCCAAAGTAGCGGTCGCCGTGCAGCTCCACAAATCCATCCAGGCCCAGCGAGATCATCTCGCCTGCCGTGGCGCGATCTGCCGAGCGGGTCTGCTTGACAATCTCGAGCGCGGTTTTTGGTGCGGCCGAGCGCTTGAACAAGTGTCCCAGCTTTTTGCCACGGCGACCCGTATGCACGATCTCATGCGGTGCCCCCAGGCCGGGCGCGTGCCCTTCGTGCAGCGCCAGCAGCTCGCCTACCGTGAGCGCAATCTCGCCACGCGGAACAACGGCATCGCAAAAGCCGTGCTCCAGCAAAAACTCGGAGCGCTGGAATCCCTTGGGCAGGCGCTTGTGCATGTTCTGCTCGATCACGCGCGGGCCGGCAAATGCCGTCAGGGCATCGGGCTCGGCCAGGATAATATCGCCCTCCATGGCAAAGCTCGCGGTTACGCCTCCGGTCGTGGGGTCAGTGAGCACCGTGATATACAGGCCGCCCGCCTCGCTATGGCGCCTAACCGCCGCAGAAATCTTGGCCATCTGCATGAGCGAGGTCACGCCCTCCTGCATGCGGGCGCCACCCGATACGGTAAAGCCAACGACCGGCAGTCCCAGCTCGGTCGCACGCTCAAATGTGCGGCAGATCTTCTCGCCCACCACGGAACCCATCGAGCCCATCATAAAGTTGGCGTCCATAAAGAAGAGCGCCGTATCGCAACCGCAGATTTTGCCCTTGCCGCACACAACGGCATCGCGCTCGCCCGAACGTTCGCTCACGCTCTTGAGCTTGTCGGCATAGCCGGGAAACGAAAGGAAGTCCTCCGGCGCCAGACTGGCATCCCATTCCTCAAACGTGCCCTCGTCAATCGTCATGTGCATGCGGTCGCGCCCGCTCACGCGAAAGTGTTTGCCGCAACGAGGGCAGACCTCGAGGTTGTCGTGCAGGCGTGCCTCATCGATCACGCGGCGGCACTCCGGGCACTTGATAAACACGTGGCGCGCGGGAAACTCGGCGCACGACTCGGTCATCGGTCCCTCGAGGACGTTGACCGTCTTCGCTTTTCTATTCATCAGCATAGAGATGCCCCATTAGATCGGTGTGATACATGCCCGACAAGAACTCGTCGTTTGCCAGCACGTCGAGCTGAAGCTCGCTGTTTTCGCTCACGCCCTCAATCACGAGCTCGCCCAGGGCCGAGCGCATCTTGCGAATGGCGCCGTCACGCGTGGGCGCACACACGATGAGCTTGCCGAGCATGGAGTCGTAGTACGGCGGAACTTTCGCACCGGCAAACATGGCGGAATCCCAGCGCACGCGCGGACCACCCGGCACACGCAACGCGGTGACCGTTCCGCATGACGGCAGAAAGTCCGGCGTTTCGGCATTGATGCGGCACTCCATGGCGTGGTTGCGGACCGGCATATCCTCCTGCTCAAAGGGCAGAGGCTGGCCGGCTGCCACGCGCAGCTGCCACTTGACCAAGTCGGTATCGGTCACAAACTCCGTAACCGGATGCTCCACCTGCAAGCGCGTGTTCATTTCCATAAAGTAGAAATTGCCGTCGTCCGAATACAGGAACTCGATGGTACCGGCTCCTTCGTAGCCGACGGCACGAGCCAGGTCACGCGCTGCCTTGTGCATGCGAGCACGAATGTCGTCGTGTCCGTCGAGGCACGGCGCGGGGCTCTCCTCGATCAGCTTTTGGTTGCGACGCTGCACCGAGCACTCGCGCTCGCCAAGCGAAAACACATGGCCCTGCTTATCGGCCATAATCTGCACCTCGACATGGTGCGCCGGCGCGACGAACTTCTCCATGTAGCACTCGCCGTCGCCAAAGACGGCCTCGCCCTCGGCACGCGCCTCGATGAACGCCTTTGCCGCATCTTCCACGCGCTCGACCTTGCGAATACCGCGACCGCCGCCACCTGCACGCGCCTTAATGAGCACGGGACAGCCAATGCGCTCGGCCTCGGCCGTTGCCTCCTCGGGGCTTTTGAGCAAATCGCAGCCCGGCACGATGGGCACGCCCGCCGCGGCAGCCGTTCGACGTGCGGCGTCCTTGTCGCCCATGCTGTCGATCACCTTGGCCGAAGGACCAACAAACGCCAGGCCATACTTGTCGCAGTCGCGCACGAAGCTCGCCTTCTCGGAAAAGAAGCCATAGCCGGGATGAATTGCCTTAGCTCCCGACTTTACGGCACAGGTGAGCACAGCATCGTCGTTGAGGTAGCTCTCGGCAAGACGCGGGCCACCGATGCAATACGCCTCGTCGGCAAGCTGCACGTGCAGCGCGTCCGCATCGGCCGTGGAATAAACAGCGACGGTCTTGATGCCCATATCGCGGCACGCGCGGATAACACGGACCGCGACTTCGCCGCGGTTGGCGATGAGCACTTTGTCGAACATGGAGCCTTCCTTAACTTTCGTGCATGAGTGCAAAAGACATATCGGCGCGGCAGCAAACCTCACCGTTGACGCTCGCGGTACCCGTCGCAAAGCGGAACGGCCCGCGCGCACGCGTGATGGAGCACACCAGATCCACCGTGTCGCCCGGGCGCACCGGACGCTTAAAGCGCACCTTGTCCAGACTCGTGTAGAACGGCGTCGCGCCGCGCGCCTCCTCATCGCCCATCAGCAGCACGCAGCAGTTTTGGGCGAGCATCTCGCACTGGATCACGCCGGGGACCACCGGGTTTCCCGGAAAATGCCCCTGCAAAAAGTATTCGTCGCCCGTAATCGTGATCTTGCCGTGGGCCTCGTCGCCCACCAGCTCGGCTTCGTCGAGCAAAAGCATCGGCTCGCGATGCGGTAACAGCTTCTTGAGCTCTTCTTTGTTCATGGATATCACCTATCCGATCCTCATGAGGCAGCTGCCGAACTCCACGAGGTCGCCGTCGGCCACGCAGATCTCGAGCACCTCGCCATCCGCCTCGGCCGTCACCTCGTTGAGAACCTTCATGGCCTCGATGATGCAGAGGGTCTCGCCGGCCTTGACCTTGGAGCCCACGTGCACAAACGGCTCGTCGCCCGGCGCCGGGGCAGCATAGAACACGCCGACCATGGGAGCGGTCACCTCGGTGCCCTTGGGCTCCGGTGCGGCGGCAGGCGCCTGCGCGGCGGGCTCCGGTGCGGCAGGCGCGACTGTGGGAGCTGCAACTGGAGTGGCTATAGCGCTCGGCATGGGCATGGGCACGGCAACCGGCTGTGCGGCGCTCGCGCGCTCGAGTTCGACCGCGGTGCCATCGGGCTCCTCAACGCGTACGCGCGTGAGGCCGCGGTTCTCCATAACATCGGCTATCTCGGCAAGTCTTTTGGAATCCATGCTCTAGCTCCTCGTATATCTACGCAGCGCGATGGCGGCGTTGTGTCCGCCAAAGCCCAGGTTGGTCGAAAGCGCCCAGGTAAGGTCGGCGCGAACCGCGCGATTGGGCGTGTAGTCAAGATCGCAGGCGGGATCGGGCGTGTGGTAGTTAATGGTCGGCGGCACCACGCCCTGCTCGAGCGCCATGGCGCAGGCCATGACCTCGATGGCGCCCGTGGCACCGATCATGTGGCCGGTCATCGACTTAGTCGACGAGACGTGCGCGGCGCGCGCCGCGTCCTCGCCGAGCGCACGCTTAATGCCCGTCGTCTCGGACGAATCGTTGAGCTTGGTCGATGTGCCGTGGGCATTGATGTAGAGACCCTCGGAAGGCTTGACGTCGCCCTCGGTCACCGCCAGCGATATCGCGCGGGCAATGCCGGCAGCCTCGGGATCAGGACTCGTGATGTGATAGGCATCATCGGTGTTGCCGTAGCCCACGACCTCGGCATAAATGTGCGCACCGCGCGCCTGCGCATGTTCCATGCTCTCGAGTACCAGCACGCAGGCGCCCTCGCCCATCACAAAGCCGTCGCGGTCTGCATCGAACGGACGGCAGGCCGTCGCGGGATCGGGGTTGGTGGTCAATGCGCGGCAGGACGTAAAGCCCGCAACGGCATCGGGGATAATTGCAGCCTCGGCGCCGCCCGCGAGGATCGCGTCGGCATAGCCGTGCTTGATGGCGCGGAACGCCTCGCCCACCGCATGGGCCGAGGTTGCGCACGCGGTCACCACGGGCAGGGTCGGGCCCTTTGCCTTGTGGCGGATTGCGATATTGCCCGATGCCATGTTGGGGATCATCATCGCGATCATATAGGGCGATGCGCGGCGGGGCCCACGTTCGGCAATCGTATGGACGTTGTCGACGAGCGTCGTCATGCCGCCCACGCCCGAGCCCACGTAGACGCCCAGGCGCTCGCGATCGATGGCGCCTTCGACATCAAAGCCCGCATCGTGCATGGCTTCGTCCGAAGCCGCCATCGCAAACTGAACGCAGGGGTCGAGATGCTTGGCGTCACGCTTGCCAAAGTACTCGTTGCCGTCAAAGCCCTTGACCTCGGCTGCCACCTTGACGGCAAACGCATCGGTATCGAAGTGCGTGATCGGGCCGATGCCGCACGTGCCGGCGCACATGGCCGCCCAGGTGGCAAGCGCGGTGTTGCCGAGCGGCGACACGGCACCGATACCGGTGATTGCAACTCTCTGTTCCATCATGGTCTCCTCATCCAAGCCGTTCTTCGGCCCTGGTTTCTACATCGCCATTCCGCCGTCGACGCGTACGACTTCGCCCGTAATGTAGGCAGCCGCATCGCTCACTAAAAATCGCACCACACCGGCCACCTCTTCGGGCTGCGCCATACGCTTAAGGGGAATCTGCTCCTCGGTTACCGTACACACCTTCTCCGAGAGCTTTGCCGTCATATCTGTCTCGACAAACCCGGGGGCGACCGCGTTCACTCGTACACCGCGGGGCGCAAGCTCGCGCGCCACCGCCTTGGTCAGGCCGATCACGCCCGCCTTGGAGGCAGCGTAGTTGGCCTGCCCGGCATTGCCCATCAGGCCCACAACCGAGCTCATGTTGACGACGCAGCCGCCGCGCTGGCGCATAAAGGTCTTGGTGAGCGCACGCGTCGTGTTAAACGTTCCTTTAAGATTGACATCGAGCACGCGATCGAAGGCGTCATCGCCCATGCGCATGAGCAGGCCATCGCGGGTGATGCCAGCGTTGTTGACGAGCGCCCAAATGGAGCCAAAGTCGTTGAGGACCGCTTCCACGCACGCGTTGACGGCAGCGGGGTCGGCCACGTCACATTGATATGAGCGCGCCGTGGCGCCAGCCGCCTCGCAGGCGTCGCACGTCTCGCGCGCCGCATCGACGCCGCCGGCATAGACGACGGCGATATCGTAGCCATCCTCCGCCAGACCGATAGCGCAGGCGCGGCCGATACCCCGCGAGCCGCCCGTGACCAGTGCCACGCGACGTGAGTCGTTGCGCTCGAGCGCGCCATTGTTCAAGTTGCCCATGTCATTCCTTTCGGGTTACAGCCCTGTGGACTATGCGAGCTCGTCGGCAATAGCTGCGACCTGCTCGGCCGTCTCGCACGAATACACACGAACGTCGCTCAACGTACGCTTGATCAGGCCGGACAGCGTTTTGCCGGGGCCGACCTCAATAAATGTGTCGATGCCTTGATCCTGCAGAGCATGCAGCGTATCGACCCAGCGCACGGCATTGCTCACCTGATTGGCCAAGACATCCGATGCCGTCTGGGGGTCCGCCGGATAGGGCGCCGCTGTCATATTTGCCAAAACAGGAATGAGCAACGGGGACGGCGCGTGACCGGCCTCAATATATGCGGCAAGGCCACAGGTCGCCTCGGCCATATAGGGGCTATGAAATGCACCCGACACCGCGACCTTCATGGCGCGGCCGCCAGCCTCTTTTACTAGGACGTCGAGGGTCTGCAGCGCATCGGGCGCTCCGGCCACAACCGTCTGCTGGGGACTGTTGTAGTTGACCGGCCAGCAGTCCTCGCCGGCCTGCGCAGCCAGGTTCTCGACTTGCGCAGCATCAAGTTTGATGACGGCGCGCATGCCGCCAGGGTGACGCTCGGCCGCCGTGGCCATCAATGCCGCGCGCTCACACACGAGCTCAAAACCCGCTCGCGTATCGAATGCCCCCGCAAAGCTGAGTGCAGCGACCTCGCCCAGCGAGAATCCCGCACAGGCGGCAGGCACCACGCCGCGCTCGCGCAGGGCGACGGCGACAGCCAAGTCGTGCACGAACACGCAAGGCTGCGTGTTCTCGGTCTGCGAGAGCTCCTCCTTGGAGGCGCTCCGGCACTGCTCGCTCGTCCCCGGGCGCACCTCGTCGGCAATGGTGAACACCTCGGCGGCCGCCGGCGATGTCTCGATCAGGTCGACGCCCATCGCGGGGTGTTGGGCACCCTGGCCGGCAAACAGAAACGCTACGCTACCCATGCGGACGCACCCTTCAGGACGCGCTCGGCGCCATCGACCAGATCGTCAACGATTTCGCGTGCGCTCTGGCGCTCGCTAACCATGCCGGCAATCTGTCCACACAAAAACGAACCCTCTTCGTAGTTGCCGTCCTTGGCGGCCTTACGCAGCGCACCGGTTCCCATAGCACCGAGCTCCTCGGCACTCGCGCCGGAACCCTCGCTCTTGGCATAGGCGTTGGTGAAGGGGCTCTTGAGGGCGCGCACTGGATGTCCCGTCGAGCGACCGGTCGCACGCGTTGAAGTGTCGTTGGCCTTCAGGACCATCTCTTTGTACTGCTCCGAGACGGTGCACTCGTCTGCGACCAGAAAGCGCGTACCCACTTGCACGCCTTCGGCGCCCAGCATAAAGGCGGCCGCCACGCCGCGGCCGTCGGCAATACCGCCGGCGGCCACGACGGGAATGTCAACCGCATCGACGACCTGCGGCACCAGTGCCATCGTCGAGGTCTCGCCAATATGGCCGCCCGATTCGGTACCCTCGGCAACAACCGCCGTGGCTCCACGACGTGCCACGAGGCGCGCCAGCGCCACCGAGGCAACGACCGGGATGACCTTGATGCCCGCCTCGTTCCACGCCTTCATGTACTTGGCGGGATTGCCGGCGCCCGTCACGACGACCGGCACTCGCTCGTCAATCACGACCTGTGCAACCTCGTCGGCGAACGGGCTCATGAGCATGACGTTGACGCCAAAGGGCTTATCCGTCCTGGCGCGCAGCTCGTGAATCTGGTCGCGCAGCCAGTTGGCGTCGGCGTTCATGGCCGCAATGATGCCTAAGCCACCCGCCTCGGACACTGCGGACGCCAGCGAGGCATCGGCAATCCAGGCCATACCGCCCTGGAACACGGGCTTTTCGATGCCGAGCAGATCGCAGAGAGGAGTCTTGAGCATCTCTACTTCTCCAATGCCGCCTCGACCGTATCGGCGAACTCGCCGACCGTCTTGGGGTTCTCCTCGGTATCGAGCTGGATGCCAAACTCGTCCTCGACGGCGACGAGGATCTCGACGGTGCCCAGGCTGTCGAGACCAATCTCCTCGAGCGTGGACTCGGGCTTCATCTCAACGTCGTCAAGACCAGCGGTCTCGCGGATAACGTCGCAAACGCGCTCGAAGGTCTTCTGATCTGCCATGGTAGTTCTCCTTTGGTTGTGCCCTAGGGCGTTTTTATTTCCTATGTGCGACTACTTCCAACGAAGCAGATAGCCACCTATATCCAGACCGGCGCCAAATCCAACCAAGGCGATCGTGTCGCCCGTGTGAAGTGCACCGGCGTTTGCCAGCCGGTCGAGGGCAAGCGGAATGCATGCGCTCGAAATGTTGCCGGTCTCGCGCAACGTGCGAACCACACGCTCGTCCGGCACGCCCAGACGCTTGACCGCCTGGCTCAGGATTCGTTCGTTAGCCTGATGGAATACAAAATGATCGATGTCTTCGACCAAAATGCTCGCATCGATCGCAAGCTTATGGACCGTGTCACAGATGGCGTTGACGCCGAACTTGAACACGCGGCG
This sequence comes from uncultured Collinsella sp., assembly GCA_959026725.1. Taxonomy (GTDB): domain Bacteria; phylum Actinomycetota; class Coriobacteriia; order Coriobacteriales; family Coriobacteriaceae; genus Collinsella. The sequence continues at coordinate 149,123 of CAUFMG010000002.1, read as the reverse complement.
GCCATTCATGGACAGCACGCTCGCGCTATCTGCGGAAGCCTTAAACGGCGAGGTGCCGACCAGACCGGGAACGTGTAACGTCTCGACGTCGGGCGCCGTCGAAAGCTCAACGGCAAGGGGGCTGTCTCCCCCAGCCCCAATCACTGCGGCGCCTGCCCCATCGCCAAAGAGCACGCAGGTGGCGCGGTCGGTCCAGTCGAGCGCGCGCGTCATCTGCTCAGCAGCAACGATAAGCACGCGCTCGGCACGACCGCGCTCGATATAGCCCTCGGCGACATCGAGCGCAAACACGAAGCCGGCACAGGCCGCCGAGACATCGAAGGCAGGGCACGCCGCTCCTAGTCGCTCAGCAACGGCACACGCCTCAGCGGGAACAAGGTGGTCACCCGTCGTCGTCGAGCAAACGATCAGATCCAGCTGGCTCGCGTCGATTCCGGACACCTGGAGTGCCCGCTCGCTCGCCGCTACGGCAAGGTCGTCAAGTGACTCGGTGGTACAGACGTGGCGGCTCTTGATACCTGTGCGGGTAAAAATCCACTCATCCGAGGTATCGAGGAACTCAGACAGCTCGTCATTGGAAACACTGCGCTCAGGAAGCGCCGAGCCTGTTCCAAGAATCGTGAAACCCATCACTAGCCTCCTTTGAGTTGTTGACGTGTTTACATCGACCAAGAGAGGATAGCGCATTTTAGTCGTTGTTGACGTGTTAACATTAAATTGTCCAAATGCGACAAAGGCTTCACATTGTGTCTATCTCTCGACACCATTACGCGATTGCCTTATTAACTTAGGAGGTAGCAACCGTTATGGATGCCAAATTAACGATAGTCGACGTAACCGGATCGACCAACGATGACCTGCTCGAAGCAGGAAAACAGGGAGCGCCGCACGGCACAGGACTTGCCGCCCGGGCTCAAACAGCAGGACGCGGCCGGCGCGGGCACAAGTGGGACTCAACCGTCGGCAACTTATTGCTTTCGATTGTCCTGCGCCCATGCGTTAATCCTGCAAAGTTCTCTGGTCTTGCCGCCGTCAGCGGCCTAGCGGTGCTTGAAGCACTCGAAAAGCAGGGTCTTGCAAACGAGATTCACCTTAAATGGCCCAACGACCTTGTCGCGCGAGGACGCAAGCTCGGCGGCATTCTGGTCGAGGCCGCACGCGATAACGAAGGCAAGCCCTTCGCCGTCTGCGGCATTGGCGTCAACGTAAACTACACGCCCCAAGAGGTACCCGATGGCGGTCTGGCGGCAATTGGCCTCTCGGACCTTAACGAGAGCGTTCCCACCGTCAACATGCTCCTCGATGAGGTCTATCACGCAGTTATAGACGCTGTAGATGCGTGGGCAGAGCGTCTTAACGCCATGGAAGAAGACGGCGGACCGCTCGCGCCCGTCCACGGCGAATATGTCACTCACCTCAATTGGATTGGGGAGCACGTTATCGCCCGTTCCCCTGCCGGCGACGAGCTAGCACGCGGCATCTTTAAAACCGTCGATGGCTTTGGTCGCGCGTGTATCGAAACGGAAGGCGGTTTGCGATCCTTCCATTTTGAGGAGGCATCGCTGCGTCCCGCGAGCGAATAGGGCGCCACAGCCAGCCGCTCGGCAGCCTTATCCGGCGGTCCAATCCCATCATGCTAAACAAAAGGGCCCCGCTACCGTAACGGCAGCGGGGCCCTTTAAGCTATGAGCGATATCGCTTAGAGCTTGATGTCGATGTCGACGCCAGCGGGGAGGTCGAGACGCATGAGCGAATCAACGGTGCCCGAGGTGGGGTCGAGGATGTCGATGAGGCGCTTGTGAGTGCGCATCTCGAACTGCTCACGGGAGTCCTTGTTCACGTGCGGCGAGCGGATAACCGTGTACAGGTTGCGCTCGGTGGGCAGGGGGACAGGACCGGAAACGCGAGCGCCGGTCTTCTGAGCGGTCTCGACGATGAGCTTCGCGGACTGATCGACGACCTCGTGATCATAGCCCTTGAGGCGAATGCGGATCTTCTGGGTAGCCAACTTAAACCTCCAAAGAGTGCGAGAGATGTTCTCGCGGATTACGTAACAGGGAGCTCGAACTTAGGCATTCTTGCTCATGACCTCGTCCACGATGGACTTGGGCGCGGGCTCATAAGAGTCGAACTGCATCGTGTAGGATGCACGGCCCTGGGTCTGGGAGCGAAGGTCGGTAGCGTAACCGAACATCTCGCCCAGCGGCACCTTGGCACGGATGAGCTTGCTGTTTTTGCGATCCTCCATGCCCTCGATCTTGCCGCGGCGACCGGAGAGGTTGCCCATAACGTCGCCCATGTACTGCTCGGGGGTCTCGACCTCGACAGCCATGATCGGCTCGAGCAGCTGCGGATCGGACTTCTTGAGGGCGTCCTTGATAGCCATGGAACCGGCGATCTTGAAGGCGGCCTCAGAGGAGTCGACCTCGTGGTAAGAACCGTCGAACAGGGTGACCTTAACGTCGAGGACCGGGAAGCCGGCGATAACACCGGTGTTCAGGGCCTCCTGGATGCCCTTGTCGATGGACGGGATGTACTCCTTAGGCACGACGCCGCCGACGATAGCGTTGACGAACTCGTAGCCGAAGCCCTCCTCCATCTTCTCGAGCTTGATGACGGCGTGACCGTACTGACCGCGACCGCCGGACTGACGGACGAACTTGCCCTCAGCCTTCTCGACGTCGTGACCAGCGGTCTCGCGGTAGGCAACCTGGGGCTTACCAACGTTAGCGTCAACCTTGAACTCGCGGAGCAGACGGTCGACGATGATCTCGAGGTGCAGCTCGCCCATGCCGGCGATGATGGTCTGGCCGGTCTCGTGGTTGGTGGACACCTGGAAGGTCGGGTCCTCCTCGGCGAGCTTGGTCAGAGCCAGGGACATCTTGTCCTGCTCGGCCTTGGTCTTGGGCTCGATGGCAACGTCGATAACGGGCTTAGCGAACTCGATCTTCTCGAGGACGATCTCCTTGCCCTCGGCGCACAGGGTGTCACCGGTGGTGGAGTTCTTGAAGCCGACGCAAGCGACGATGTCGCCGGCGGCAGCGTCGTCACGGTCGATACGCTCGGCGGCGTTCATCTCGAGGATGCGGCCGAGGCGCTCGCGCTGACCGTTGGAAGCGTTGACCACGTAGGAGCCGGACTCGGCGCGGCCGGAGTAAACGCGGACGTAGGTGAGCTTACCGACGAACGGGTCGGTCATGATCTTGAAGACCAGGCCGGAGAAAGGCTCGTCGAAGGAAGGATGACGCTGGATCTCCTCGCCGGTATCCGGATCGGTACCGGTGACGGCCTCAACGTCGAGCGGGCTGGGCAGGTAGTCGACGACAGCGTCGAGCAGCTCCTGAACGCCCTTGTTCTTGTAGGCGGAGCCCACGAAGACGAGGTTGAGCTCGTTGGCCAGAACGCCCTTACGCAGGGCAGCCTTGAGCTCCTCGACGGTGAAGTCCTCCTCCATGAGGATCTTCTCCATGAGCTCGTCGTCAAAGCTGGCAGCAGCGTCGAGGAGCTCCTCGCGCTTGGTGGCAGCGATGTCAGCAAACTCAGCCGGGATCTCGTCCATCGGCTCGGGGTAGGTCATGCCCTTGTCGTCGGCCTTGAAGTCCCAAGCAGTCATGGTGACGAGGTCGATGACGCCCCAGAAGTTGTCCTCGGCGCCCATCGGGACCTGAGCGGCCACGGCGTTGGCGTCGAGACGATCCTTCATGGTCTCGATAGCGTTGAAGAAGTCTGCGCCCACGCGGTCATACTTGTTGATGAAGGCGATGCGGGGGACGTTGAAGGTAGAAGCCTGACGCCAAACGGTCTCAGACTGGGGCTGAACACCGGCAACGGCGTCGAAGACGGCGACAGCGCCATCGAGGACGCGCAGGCAGCGCTCGACCTCGGCGGTGAAGTCAACGTGGCCCGGGGTGTCGATGATCTGGATGCGGTAGTCGGTACCGTCCTTCTTCCAGAAGCACGTGGTAGCAGCGGAGGTAATGGTTACGCCGCGCTCCTGCTCCTGAACCATCCAGTCCATGGTGGCAGCGCCCTCATGGACCTCACCGATCTTGTGGGTCTTACCGGTGTAGTAAAGAATACGCTCGGTCGTGGTGGTCTTACCGGCATCGATGTGGGCCATGATGCCGATGTTACGGGTATCGGAAAGCTTGTACTTAGGCTTAGCCATGTTAGTTCCTTACCTTAAACTTACCAACGATAGTGAGAGAACGCGCGGTTGGCCTCGGCCATCTTGAAGACGTCCTCACGCTTCTTGACGGAAGCGCCCAGGCCGTTGGAAGCGTCGAGGATCTCGTTGGCGAGACGCTCGGCCATGGTCTTCTCCTTGCGAGCGCGGGAGAAGTTGACGATCCAGCGGATACCCAGAGCGGTGGAACGACGGGAGTTGACCTCCATCGGGACCTGATAGGTAGCGCCACCGACACGCTTGGGCTTAACCTCGAGCGTGGGCTTGACGTTGTCCATAGCCTTCTTGAAGGTAGCGAGAGCGTCGCCACCCTCGGACTTCTCGGCAACGATCTCGAAAGCGGTGTAAACGATGCGCTCAGCGGTGGCCTTCTTGCCGTCAAGAAGGACCTTGTTGATGAGCTGAGTCACCAGGCGGTTGTTGTAAACGGCGTCAGGCTGAACCTCACGACGATTAGCTGCTGCACGACGCGGCATGTGAAATCTCCTTAAGTGTCTACCGTGCGGCGCTTAGGCGGCACACGGCGAAAGTATCAAAACATTATCTGGCTTATTTAGCCTTAGGGCGCTTAGCACCGTACTTGGAACGGGCCTGCATACGGTTCTGGACCGGAGCAGCGTCGTAGGCGCCACGGATGACGTGATAACGGACACCAGGGAGGTCACGGACACGACCGCCGCGGACGAGCACGATAGAGTGCTCCTGCAGGTTGTGGCCCTCACCCGGGATGTAAGCAGTAACTTCGATGCCGTTGACGAGGCGAACACGGGCAACCTTACGAAGAGCCGAGTTCGGCTTCTTGGGGCTCGTGGTGAAGACGCGGGTGCACACGCCGCGCTTCTGGGAGTTGTGCTGCAGAGCAGCGTTCTTGGACTTCTTGGGCACGGAACGACGGCCCTGGCGAACCAGCTGGTTAATAGTAGGCAAAGCGTACTCCTTCTCGAATGATTCCAGCTTTCTGTAAAGTGCAACGGCTTGAATCGAGGGGTCAGCATCCCCCTACGAAACACGCAGTTCGATAGGATACGTGGCGTTAGCTGTGCCGTCAACAGACCACGCCGCCGGGCGTATCCCAAAATAGCCATATTTCCGCAAAGCCTACACAAAAGGAATCCCCTCCTGTGCGCGGGGGCGGATTCCCGGCCCGGGCGGCCCGCTGTTTAAGTTTGCTGCTCTACAGTCCTGCGCAAGACGGAAAGCACATTAAGTGCTTTCCTTTGCGTGCGGAACTCGCGACAAACTTAAACAGCGGGCCGCCCGGACCGGGAATCCGACGTGCTTGTCGGGGCAACGTTCCCTTCCGAATAGGGACAGGTTTATTTTGGTCGGTTTTATCTGGGGAAACGTCGCGCTCCAGCGGTGATCTGCTCTCATCTGTCGCATGGAAATCGGCGGCGTTTCCATTTAACGCAAAAGAGGCCGCTTCCCCTAGTAGGAAGCGACCCCAAATCTTACGAATAGACGATGGTAAAGGGCTCTTTCGTTTCGGTCTCCCCTGTTGATGTATACCTCACAATTTCAAGGGTTACCGAGACAACTTGATCGACATCAATCAACTTCGTTGGCACCCAGATGTTCTCTCCGCTATTGCGCCCATAAGAAAAATATAAGTTGAACACCCCTGCGTCGTCATCTTCGATAATCTGCTCCGATCCATCCTTGTAGCTGACGGTCAGCTTATTATCAACTGCTTCATAGCCCAAACCATCGATGTGCGTCTGGATGGAAAACGGGCTAATCTCAAGAGGCGAGTCACCGGAGCGGAGTTCCTTTGTATCGACGTACGCTCCAATATTGAACTCGGGTGTCGACGCCTCAAACCGCCTCGCACTCTCACCTTCACCCTCGGTCCAATGGATATTCCAGGTGACAGCATGTTGCAAATCTCGCTCGCGATCCATAGCGGCAAAGTACATCGTGCCATTAATGACAGTATCGCTTGATGTGTCCTTATCAATTGTGCTGCGTGTGTCAGGCCATTCCTCGCCGAACTTCATATCGGGCGTGCCGATGCCCTGCTCTTCTTCACCATAGAGAACAAGTTCGCCAATCTCTGCTGCTGGCTTGTAGTAGTTAACTCCATTTGGATTTGACAACGTAAACGTCACGGCGCCGCAGCCGTTTTGGTCAATAGCCATCTCATGGATATCGAGCGTATAGCCGTTACCCTCGACGGACAGATTAACTTTCTGAACTGCACCCTCCAGGCTTTGGGGCGCGATGCCATCACCAAACTCTCTGGTGTAGGTGTATTTAGTCCCCGATGAGCCACCGTTGGTCCAGGTAATGGAATCCCCGTTGCCGTGGTTTCCCCAGGCTGAGGCAAAATATCTGGAATTGACGACGGCGTAGGCGACCCCTCCGGTCGCCAGCACTCCGACAAGACATCCGATTACGGCAACATAGAGAGGCTTCGCGTGGCCCTTTCGATGAAGCGGCTCACCCGCAGCGGTATTAAGGACGCGATCTGCAAGATTGCTATCGGCTTGGATGGACTCGAAGGCCTGCTTGATTTGATTGGATTTCACGGTCGCCCTCCTCTAGGATGAATTTGAGCTTCGATCGACCGCGAGCTAAACGCGTTCGAACGGTCGCGGCTGGTACATGCAACAACTCGGCAATCTCTGAGGTCGAAAAGCCTAGATAGTAATAGAGCACGATGGGAACACGGAATCGTTCCGGAAGTCGCATAACGTCTGACAGGACCACCTTGGTCTCATCCTGCGCTGCCGAGAGTGAATCGGCCAAGTTCTCAATATCCTCTATGCGCCTCCATGGCTTTCGAAAGAGCGATTTGCATTCATTGATCGTGACCCGAATAAGCCAGCGACGAAGATGCTCCCAACTATCAAAGTGTCCATCGCTTTTGAGCAACTTAAGAAAGACATCTTGGGCAACATCGTCGGCATCGGCACGATCGCGTAGGTACGTCAATGCGATCCGAAACACGACATCCCGGTGATCTTCGACCGCCTGTCTAAATGCTTGTTCTTCCATAATCACCTCCCGGTGACGTTAATGATTCTTGATGAGGCCCTCACCATAGATACGCTTTGACCGAACGGAATGTTTCAAATTCAAGCATGAATAACCTACCAAAATAAACCTGTCCCTTTTTGGCAAAAGGAATCCCCTTCTGTGCGCGGGGGCAGATTCCCAGAACGGGCCGCCCGCTGTTTAAGTTTGCTGCTCTACAGTCCTGCGCAAGACGGAAAGCACATTAAGTGCTTTCCTTTGCGTGCGGAACTCGCGACAAACTTAAACAGCGGGCGGCCCGTTCCGGGAATCCGACGTGCTCGTCGGGGCAACGTTCCTCATCAAAAAAGACCCGCTCCCCTGTTGGGAAGCGGGTCTTTGGAAGGACGGTTAACGCACTAGGAAATTACTCCTCGTCGTTGTCCTTGGCCTCTTCGGCGTCGTCGGTGTCCACGAGCTGGTTGAGCAGCTCATCGAGAGAAGCCATGTCCTCGTTGATGACACCGTTGGCGGGAGCCTTCTTGTCGTCGATCGGGGCGCCCAGGAGCTCCTCGTCGGCGTCGGCGTGATGCGTCGGAGCGGAGGTACCCAGCAGGATATCGTCCGGACCGTCGGGGCTAAAGACCATCTGCAGCAGCTGCGAGAGGTCTTCCTCGTCGGCAACGTCGTCGTTGTTCTCGAGGATGTAGAGCAGGTCGTGGGCCTCGAGGCCGTCACGGAGCTCCTCGATCGCCTTGGCACCGATGCCATCGATGCGCAGCAGATCTTCCTCGGACTTGCCGACCAGGTCGCCGACCGTCTCGATGCCGACCTCGCTGAACTTGTTGGTCCAGCGCTGCGACACGCCCAGGTCGTCGAACAGGTACAGGCGAGCCTTCTCGGCGGAGATGGTGTGGCCGTTGCGGGTGAACGAACCGTCAGCACCACCGAACTCGTCGTAGCCGGCCCAGTCGAGCTGCTGCGGGAGCTGCTCGTCCAGGTCCTTGAGCTCCACAGGAGCCCACTCGGGCAGCGACTTGGCGTTGGGCGAAGCCGGGCCGTCGATGTCCACGTAGCCGTCGGCCGTACGATACGTCAGCTTGGCGTTGGCGTACGGCTTGAGGCCGGTACCGGCCGGGATCTTCTTACCGACGATGACGTTGGACTTAAGGTCGAGCAGGTGGTCGACCTTGCCCTCGATGGCAGCCTCGGTAAGGACGCCGGCAGTACGGATGAACGAAGCGCTCGACAGCCAGGAGTCGATGTTGGACGCGACCTTGAGCGTACCCAGGATGACGGGCTCGGCCACGGGAGCCTGACCGCCCAGACGGGCAACGCGCTCGACCTCGTCGGCGAACTCGTAGCGGTCGACGTACTGACCAAGCAGGTACTTGGAGTCGCCGGGGTTGGTGATCTGAACGCGACGCAGCATCTGACGTGCGAGCACCTCGATGTGCTTGTCGTTCAGGTCGACGCCCTGGCTGGTGTAGACGTCCTTGACGCTCTCGACGAAGGTGTGCATCGTCGACTCGATGTCGGTCAGCTTGCGCAGGTTGCGGAAGTTGACGAAGCCCTTGGTGATCTGGTCGCCGGCGCGAACCTCGCAGCCGTCCTCGATCTCGGGCATGAAGCGCACCGAAGCGGGAACGCGACGCTCGTCGAGGACACGGGTGTGATCCTCGGAGTCGGTGAGCGTCAGCACGTACTCGGACTTCTCGGGCTTGATCGAGAGGTGACCGGAGTACGGGGCCAGCTCGGCCTCGCGACCCAGAATCTTCTCGTTGACGTTGCCGACGATATCGAACATACGGCTGACCGTAGGCAGACCCTGCGTAATATCGTCGACGCCAGCGACGCCGCCGGAGTGAATGGTACGCATCGTAAGCTGCGTACCGGGCTCGCCGATGGACTGGGCGGCAATAATGCCGACCGCGGTACCGATGGCGACCGGACGACGGGTGGAAAGATCCCAGCCGTAGCACTTCTGGCACACGCCGTACTTGGAGCGGCAGGTGAGCAGCGCGCGAAGCTTGACCTTCTTAAGGCCCGCATCGACCATCTTCTGGATGTCGGCGACCTTCTCGATGTAGCCGTCCTGCTCAAAGAGCACGGTGCCATCGGGAGCCACGACGTCCTCAATGAAGCAACGGCCGACGAGGTCGGTGTTGAGGTCGGTGGTGCCGGGGATGATGAGGTTGTAGGTGACGCCCTCGTGCGTACCGCAGTCCTCCTCGCGGACGATGACGTCCTGGGCCACGTCGACCAGACGACGGGTCAGGTAACCAGAGTCCGAGGTGTGGGATGCGGTATCGACCAGGCCCTTACGGGCGCCGTAGGTCGAAATGAAGTACTCGAGCGGCAGCAGGCCCTCGCGGAAGTTCGCCTTAATGGGAAGGTCGATCGTCTCGCCGGACATGTCTGCCATCAGGCCACGCATACCGCCGAGCTGACGCAGCTGGGTCTTAGAACCACGGGCGCCGGAGTCGGCCATCATGTACAGCGGGTTCTCCTCGTCGAACATGTCGAGCATGAGCGCTGCAACCTTATCGGTACAAGCGGTCCACTCGTTAACGACTTCGATGTGGCGCTCCGTCTCGTTGATGAAGCCCTCCTCGAAGTACTCGTTGATCTGGTCGACGTTGGCCTGGGCGCGGTCGAGCAGCTCCTGCTTCTCGGCAGGGATGAGAGCGTCCCACACCGAGATGGTGAGGCCGGCGCGGGTAGCGTAGTGGAAGCCGGAGTACTTGATGGCGTCGAGGATCGGGCCGACCTTGGCCTCGGGATAGCGATCGCAGCAGTCCGCAACCAGCTTGGCCACGTCGCCCTTGACCATCTTGTAGTTCATGAACTCGTAATCTTCGGGCAGGCACTGGCGGTTGAAGATGATGCGGCCGATAGAGGTCTCGAAGCGCGCGGTCTTGTTGCCGGTGACGTCGTAGTCGACAAACTCGTTCTTGCCGTTCTTGACGCGGAAGATACGGGTGCCGTCCTCGTTGATCACGTTGGCATCGGCAGCGGACACGCGGACCTGGATCTTGGCCTGCATGTCGACCTCGGAGCGGCAGTCATAGGCGTGCAGCGCGTCGTCGAAGCTCGAGAACACGTGGTTCTCGCCCGGCAGACCCTCGCGAACCTGGGTGAGGTAGTACACACCGATGATCATGTCCTGCGAAGGGATGTTGACCGGCTTGCCGGATGCCGGCGAGCGCAGGTTGTTCGCAGAGAGCATGAGCACGCGGGCCTCGGCCTGAGCCTGGCTGGACAGCGGCACGTGGACAGACATCTGGTCGCCGTCGAAGTCGGCGTTGAAGGGCGAGCAGACCAGCGGGTGCAGGTGGATAGCCTTGCCCTCGACCAGCACCGGCTCAAAGGCCTGGATGGACAGACGGTGCAGGGTCGGTGCACGGTTGAGCAGCACGACGCGGCCGTCGATGACCTCTTCGAGGATATCCCACACAAAGGTGGCACCGCGGTCGATAGCGCGCTTGGCGCCCTTGATGTTCTCGACCTTGCCAAGCTCGACCAGGCGCTTCATGACGAAGGGCTTGAAGAGCTCCAACGCCATGGTCTTGGGCAGACCGCACTGGTGCAGCAGCAGCTTGGGGTCGGTAACGATGACCGAACGGCCGGAGTAGTCGACACGCTTGCCCAGCAGGTTCTGACGGAAACGACCCTGCTTGCCCTTGAGGGCCTCGGCGAGCGACTTGAGCGGGCGACCGCCACGGCCAGAGACCGGGCGACCACGACGGCCGTTGTCGAACAGGGCGTCCACGGACTCCTGGAGCATGCGCTTCTCGTTGTTCACGATGATCGCAGGGGCGTCCAGGTCGAGCAGGCGCTTGAGTCGGTTGTTACGGTTGATCACGCGACGATACAGGTCGTTGAGGTCGGACGCGGCGAAGCGGCCGCCGTCGAGCTGGACCATCGGGCGCAGATCGGGCGGAATGACCGGGATGACATCCAGAATCATGTTCGCGGGGCTGTTGCCGCCCTTCAGGAAGGCGTCAACGACCTCGAGGCGCTTGACGGCCTTCTCGCGCTTCTGCTTCTGGGAGTCCTCGTCGGCGATGATGGCCTTGAGCTTCTCGGCCTCGGAAGGAAGGTCGATGGCAGCGAGCAGGTCGCGGACGGCCTCGGCACCCATGCCACCCTTGAAGTACATGGAGTAGTAGCGAGTCATCTCGCGGAACAGCGGCTCATCGGAAATGAGGTCGCGCTCGCTGAGCTTCATGAAGGCGTTGAAGGCGTCCGTGCGGAGCTGCTTCTCGTCCTTGCACTCTTCCTCGATGTCGACGATGCCAGAGGCGATCTCCTCGGGAGTCAGCGGCTCCTCGTCGGAGAACTCGTCAAAGTTCTCGGGGTTGCCCTGCTCCTTGAGGGACTCGATCTGGCGGGCGCACTCGGCATCGATCTCTTCCAGATCGGCGGCGAGCTCCTCGCGCAGGTCGTCGGCGTCCGCCTCGCGAGCCTCGTAGTCGACCTCGGTGATGATGTAGCTGGCAAAGTACAGAACCTTCTCGAGGTCCTTGGACTTGATGTCGAGCATACGGCTCATCGGGAAGCTCGTGGGGCTCTTGAAGTACCAGATGTGGGACACGGGAGCGGCGAGCTCGATGTGGCCCATGCGGTCGCGACGCACCTTGGCCGAGGTGACCTCGACGCCGCAGCGCTCGCAGACGATGCCCTTAAAGCGGATGCCCTTGTACTTGCCGCAGGAGCACTCCCAGTCCTTGGCGGGACCGAAGATCTTCTCGCAGAACAGGCCGTCCTTCTCGGGCTTGAGGGTACGGTAATTGATGGTCTCCGGCTTCTTGACCTCACCGTGCGACCAGGAACGGATCTGGTCGGCGGAGGCAAGGGAGATCTTTACCGAGTCAAAATCAGTAGCTTCGAAATCTGCCACAGTCAACTACTCCTTATCAGTGGTCGTGGCGGCGACAGCCTCGGGTGCCTCGGCGGTCTCGGCATCCTGGGCCTCGACGTCGGCGTCAACGCCGGCGAGCGCAGCCAGGTCGTCGAGAGCAGAGGTCTCCTCGGCGGTCACAGGGGCGGAGGCGTCCTCGTCAGCATCGTGCATGGGCTCGATGTCCAGCGCGAGGGAACGGATCTCCTTGACGAGAACCTTGAAGGACTCGGGGATACCCGGAACCGGGACGTTCTCGCCCTTGACGATGGACTCGTAGGTCTTGACGCGGCCCACGGTATCGTCGGACTTGACGGTCAGGATCTCCTGCAGGACGTTGGAAGCACCGTATGCGTACAGTGCCCAAACTTCCATCTCGCCGAAGCGCTGGCCGCCGAACTGGGCCTTGCCGCCCAGAGGCTGCTGGGTAACCAAGCTGTAAGGGCCGGTCGAACGGGCGTGGATCTTGTCGTCGACCATGTGGCCGAGCTTGAGGATGTAGGACGTACCCACGGTAATGGGCTCGCGGAACTCCTCGCCGGTGCGGCCGTCGAACAGACGGGTCTTGCCGCGCTCGTCAAGCTGGGTGACGAACTCGGGACGCATGTGATCGCCAAAGGCAGCGGTGGCCTTGTTGAGCATGTTCTTGTTGGCACGACGAATGACCTCGGCGATCTCGTCCTCCTTGGCGCCGTCGAAGACGGGCGTGGCGGTGAAGAACGGACCGGGGACGTACTTGTCGGAGTCGGCCTGCTCGGTATCCCAACCGCAGGCAGCAGCCCAGCCAAGGTGGCACTCGAGCAGCTGGCCGACGTTCATACGCGAAGGAACGCCCAGCGGGTTGAGGATAACGTCGATCGGGGTACCGTCAGCCATGTAGGGCATGTCCTCGACCGGCAGAACGTTACAGATAACACCCTTGTTGCCGTGGCGGCCGGCGATCTTATCGCCCTGCTGGATCTTACGACGCTGGGCGACGTAGACGCGCACCTGCTCGTTGACGCCGGGGGCCAGATCGTCGCCGTTCTCGCGGCTAAAGCGGACGACGTCGATGACGCGACCGTAAGCGCCGTGAGGCATCTTAAGGGAGGTGTCGCGGACGTCGTGGGCCTTGGCACCGAAGATGGCGCGCAGCAAGCGCTCCTCGGCGGTCAGAGCGCTCTCGCCCTTAGGCGTGACCTTGCCGACCAGGATGTCGCCAGGGCCGACCTCGGCGCCGATGCGGATAATGCCGTCCTCGTCGAGGTTGGCAAGCATATCCTCAGAGAGGTTCGGGATCTCGCGGGTGATCTCCTCGGGGCCGAGCTTGGTGTCGCGGGCATCGATCTCGTGACGGGTGATGTTGATGGTCGTCAGCAGGTCCTCGGCCACCAGGCGCTCGGACACGACGATACCGTCCTCGTAGTTGAAGCCTTCCCACGGCATGTATGCCACGGTGAGGTTCTGACCCAGTGCGAGCTCGCCATGATCGGTCGAAGGGCCGTCGGCCAGAGGCTCGCCCTGCTCAACGGTGTCACCGACGCGCACGAGCGGACGGTGGTTGATGCAGGTGGACTGGTTGGAGCGCTGGTACTTGGCCAGGTGATACTCGTCCATGCCGCCGGCATGCTTGACGATAATCTTGGCGGCGTCGGCAAAGATGACCTCGCCGGCGTTCTTGGCCAGGGTGACCTCGCCGGAGTCCAGAGCGGCGCGACGCTCCATGCCGGTACCGACATAGGGAGCGGCAGGGTGAACCAGCGGCACGGCCTGACGCTGCATGTTAGCGCCCATCAGCGTACGCTTGGCGTCGTCGTGCTCGAGGAACGGGATCAGCGTGGCTGCGACGGAGAGCATCTGACGCGGAGAGACGTCCATGTAGTCGACGTCCTCGACGGGCACGTCGGCGGGAGCGCCGAAGGAGCCGTCGAAGTCGCGGGTACGGGCGATCACGCTGTGCGGGCGGACGATCTTGCCCTCGGCATCGGTCGTGATGAACTCGTTGGTCTTGGGATCGAGCGGCGTGTTGGCCGGCGCGATGACGTGCTTCTCTTCCTCGTCAGCGGTCATCCAGTCGATCTGGTCGGTAGCAACGCCGTTCTCGACGCGACGGAACGGAGCCTCGATGAAGCCGTACTCGTTGACGCGGGCGTAGAGGGCGAGCGAGCCGATCAGGCCGATGTTGGGGCCTTCGGGGGTCTCGATCGGGCACATGCGGCTGTAGTGCGAGTTGTGAACGTCGCGGACGGCCGTCGGCACGTTGGTGCGGCGGCTGGAGCCGGACTTGTGGCCGGCAAGACCGCCAGGGCCGAGTGCGGACAGACGACGCTTGTGGGTCAGACCGGTCAGGGGGTTCGCCTGGTCCATGAACTGCGAGAGCTGCGAGGAACCGAAGAACTCCTTGATGGAGGCCACGATCGGGCGGATGTTGATGAGCGACTGCGGGGTGATCTCGTCGATGTCCTGGGAGCTCATGCGCTCACGGACGACGCGCTCCATACGGCTCATGCCGATACGGAACTGGTTGGCGACGAGCTCGCCGACGGTGCGGATACGGCGGTTGCCAAAGTGGTCGATGTCGTCGACCTTGAAGCCCTGCTCGCCGGCAGCGAGGGACAGCAGGTAGCGCAGCGTCGCGACGATATCCTCGTCGGTGAGCACCGTGACCTCTTCCTCGGTGGTGAGGTTGAGCTTCTTGTTGACCTTGTAACGACCGACGCGGGCCAGATCGTAGCGCTGCGGGTTAAAGAGCAGGCCCTCGAGCAGGCTGCGGGAAGCGTCCACGGTGGGAGGCTCGCCCGGGCGCAGGCGACGGTAGATCTCGATGAGGGCGTCCTCGCGAGTGAGGGCGGTGTCGCGCTCCAGGGTGCGCTTGATCACATCGGAGTTGCCGAGCAGCTCGATGATGTCGTCGTTGGTGACGGCAATGCCAAGGGCGCGCAGGAACATCGTGGCGCTCTGCTTGCGCTTACGGTCGATGGAGACCATGAGCTGGTCGCGCTTGTCGACCTCAAACTCAAGCCAAGCACCGCGGGACGGGATGATCTGGGCCTTGTAAATCTGCTTGCCCGAATCCATCTCGGAGCTGTAGTACACGCCCGGGGAGCGGACGAGCTGCGAGACAACGATACGCTCGGTACCGTTGATGATGAAGGTGCCCTGATCGGTCATCATGGGGAAGTCGCCCATGAAGACGAGCTGCTCCTTGATCTCGCCGGTCTCCTTGTTGGTGAGACGGACGTCGGTCAGAAGCGGGGCCTGATAGGTCATGTCCTTCTCGCGGCACTCCTCGACGGTGTGCGCGGGGTCGCCGAACTGATGCTCGCCGAAGGTAACCTCGAGAACATGGTTCTGGCTCTGGATGGGGCTGGATTCCTTGAACGCCTCACGAAGGCCCTCGTCCTTAAAACGCTCAAAGGATTCCCTTTGAACAGAGATAAGGTTGGGGAGCTCCATGGCCTCCGGGATTTTCCCGAAGCTGACGCGCTTGCGCTCAGTGGCAGTGTATGCGTAGGTCACCAGGTTTTTCCTCCTTCACGGAAATGCTCGGTGGGTTGGCGAGGCATAGCTTCGCCAGTTATCGCAACCTAATAGTTTATCAGGTACCGACCGTTGGGCAAGAAAAGCCTTGACGCGATTGAGTTTTTGGAGTAGCAAAGTTTTTCGACAGAAAACACGCAGGTAGATATATGCGTATCGAACATCTGTTCATATATTTTCTGTGAACAAAGGGGCGGCAATCGCAGCTCTTATAAAAACGGGCGCGGACCGAGGTCCGCACCCGTAAATGTCGATGCTCGAAGGCTTACTTGCGCATCAAGCCGCCGCGCTCGTCGATGGCGTCCCAGAAGGCGCTGGCAAAGCGGGGGTCGCTTGCAGCCATGAGGGCGTTGGTGGCCATCCAGCCAGAGGGAGTGCCGGTGTCGTAGCCCGACAGCGGGTCGATGACGACCGCATACATGGCCTCGCGATCGAGCGAACGGGCCATTGCGTCGGTGAGCTGGATCTCGCCGCCCTTACCAGCCTGCTGATCGGCCAGCAGGTCCATGACCAGCGGGCTCAGCAGATAGCGGCCGACGATGTACAGGTTGGACGGAGCAGCCTCGGGAGCGGGCTTCTCGACCAGACCGCCGATGCGCCAGACAGCGCCCGGCTCGGCATCGGCAACGCCCTCGGCGCCCTCGAGCGAACCGACGCGCTCGCCGGCGATAACGCCGTAGCGGCTGACTTCCTCGGGCGAGCAAGCAGCGACGGCGATAACCGAAGCGCCACCGTGCTCCTTGGAAACGGCGAGCATCTTGTCGCAGATGTCGCGGTTAGGCACAACGTAGTCGCCCAGAAGAACCAGGAAGTTCTCCCCTGCCACGGCGTCGGCAGCAGAGCGGATAGCATGGCCGAGGCCCTTGGGCTCGTACTGATAACGGAAGTCGACCGGCATACCGCCAGCGTGGGCGACGGCATCGGCATAGGCGTTCTTGCCGCGCTCGCGCAGCAGGTTCTCGAGCGAGCGATCGGGCTGGAAGTAGTTCAGCAGCTCGGGCTTGCCGGGAGAAGTTACGATGATGGCATCGTCGACCTCCTCGGGGTCGAGCGCCTCCTCAACGACATACTGGATGACCGGCTTGTCGAGAACCGGCAGCATCTCTTTGGGGGTGCACTTGGTGCCAGGCAGAAAACGCGTGCCAAGACCGGCGGCGGGGATGATTGCCTTCATGTTATTCAAGGATCCTTTCGCAGGCGCAAAAGCGCCCCATGCGTGCGGCACACAGCCGCAGACCAAATTGCGATACCCAAGCATCTTACCGCTGGAACCATATGTCGCTACAAGGCAGAGACAATTCTTCAGCAGGTCAACGCAAATTATTGCTCGAATGGTGCAATTTTATTGCCCAACGGCAGGGTACCCGATACGACGCAAATCACAGAACATGGCAGTTTGAGCTACCGATGTCGAGGGACCGAAAAACAAAAAAGACGGGGCTCGCAATGCGAACCCCGTCTGCAAAGAAATCTGGCGAGAAAGCCTGATTACTTGAGGGTGACAGCAGCGCCAGCAGCCTCGAGCTTCTCCTTGGCAGCCTCGGCGTCCTCCTTCTTGGCACCCTCGAGAACAGCCTTGGGAGCGCCCTCGACGACCTCCTTGGCCTCCTTCAGGCCAAGGTTGGTGAGCTCACGGACGGCCTTGATGACCTGGATCTTGTTGTCGCCGAAGCCCTCGAGCACGACGTCAAACTCGGTCTTCTCCTCGGCCTCAGCAGCGCCAGCAGCGGGAGCGGCGACAACAGCGGCAGGAGCAGCGGCGGAAACGCCGAAGGTGTCCTCGATAGCCTTGACGAGCTCGGAAGCCTCGAGAAGGGTCATTTCCTTAAGAGCATCGATGATCTCATCGGTGGTAAGCTTAGCCATTTCTAAGTCCTTTCGGTTTCCGTGCGGATGCACGGAGATCAGTTAAAACACGGCGCGAATGCGCCAGGGGTGCGGCGTTGCCGCCGCGGGTGAAAACAGCGACTAGGCTGCCTTCTGCTCGGAGACCTGCTGGATCGAACGAGCGAGACCAGAGGAAACGCCGTTGACGCAGACAGCGATGTCGCGAGCGAAACCGGAGATGAGACCGGCGATCTGGCCGAGAAGCTGATCCTTGGTGGGCAGCTCGGCGATAGCCTTAACATCATCAGCGGAAACGGCCTTGCCGTCGGAGATACCGCCCTTGATCTCAAGGACGCCCTTGGACTTAGCGGAGAAGTCCTTAAGGGCCTTAGCGGCCTCGACCGGCTCGGACTCGTAGAACACATAAGCGACGGGGCCGGCGAGAATCTCGTCGAGCTCGGGCTGCTCCTGGTTCTTGAGAGCGATCTTGACCAGGTTGTTCTTGTAGACCTTCATCTCGGCGCCGCACTCGCGAAGCTGATGACGCAGCTCCTGAGCCTGCTTAACCGTCAGACCGTTGTAGTTGACGACGAACAGACCGGCGTTCTCGGCGATACGGGACTCGATCTCTGCAACCTTGTCGATTTTGTACTGCTGGGGCATGAATTACACCTCCTCAAATTCTTTCCGGGCACGGTCCGCCACAAGGACGTGACGGGGGCATGTCCAAAAAGAAAGCCCCCGCGCTGCATGAGCGACGGGGGCGAGAAGACATATCTACTCGACCACCTCGGCTGGCGGGAAGTCCCATTAAGCTCGCGGGTAAGACCCGTTTGCGCCGGCTGTCTCTGGCAGCGGATTCGTGCGTGAACCGAAAGTATTATGGCGGGGACCCCGGCGTCGGTCAACGGAAAACCGGGCTGCACACAATTCCACCATCCGGCACGCGCCGCCGAAGGCCAGGCGCAAGGTTTCCGCTCGGTCAGGTCCTGGGCTCGCTCGGAAAGCACATTTAGTGCTCTTCGGCTCGTGCGGAATCTACGAAAAGCTTGCGCCTGGCCTTTGGCGGCGCGGCCTGCGGTGACTTTGGGGCAGCCAGGGTTGCCGTTGGCCGGCGCGCCCCACTCATAATGCTTGGGTCGGTGGGCTGATGTGTTGCGTCCCTAAGGACTATAAGGTCGAAATGAAGGTGGACAGGCGGTGGAGGCCTTCGTCTAGGTCTTTGTCGGAGACGCAGTAGCTTAAGCGGATGTGGCCTTCGGTGCCGAAACAGTCTCCCGGGACTAGGGCTACGTTTGCTTCTTTGATGGCTTTGATGCAGAAGTCTTCGCTGGTTAGGCCGTACTGCTTGATGCTGGGGAAGGCGTAGAAGGCGCCGGCTGGTTCCACTACGTCGAGGCCCATGGCGTTTAAGGCTGCGAGTACACGTTTGCGACGAGCTCGGTAGACTTCGAGCATAGGGGTGGGGTCGACGGTGAGGGCTCGGGCTGCGGCGTCCATCTCGAAGGAGACGGCGCTCGATACTAGGTATTGGTGAGCTTTTGCGATCTCGGCGATGACGGGGGCTGCGGCTGCGAGCCAACCCAGGCGCCAGCCGGTCATAGCCCAGGGCTTGGAGAAGCTCTCGATGACGACCGTCTGCTCGCGCAGCTCCGGGTGTCGCTGGGCGAAGCGCTCGTAGCCATCCACATAGACCAGGCGGTTGTATACGTCGTCGCAGACCACGTAGATGCCCATCTGCTCCGCCACGTGCGCCACGGCGTCGAGCGAAGCCGCGTTGAGGATACAGCCCGTAGGATTGTTGGGCGAGCAGATGACGATGGCCTTGGTCGCCGGTGTCACGCAGGCACGAAGCGCTTCCTCATCGATCTGAAATTGCGCAGGCTCCGTATCCAAAAAGACTGCTTTGGCGTGGTTGGCCACGACGATGCTCTCGTACAGGCCAAAGGCCGGCGTGGGAATAATGACCTCATCGCCGGGGTTGAGCATGGCCATGAATGTTGCCGACAGGGCCTCGGTCGCGCCGTCGGTCAGGATGACCTCGTCGGCGGAAAACGTAAGGCCCGCGCCCCCCATGTAGGCAGACAACGCCTCACGCAGGGCGGGGCGACCGTTGTTGGGCGGATAGTGCGTGTCACCGCGGTCCAGTGCGGCGGTCACCTCGGCACTAATCACATCGGGCGTGGGAAAATCGGGCTCGCCAAGCGCAAGCGCGATGCACCCCGGGTGCTGGGCAGCGAGCGCGTTGATCCGGCGGATACCGGAGGGCTTGAGCGTGGCAAGCGAGGTATTCATGGGCAGTCGCATGGCGTTCCTTTCGTAAGGGTTGCACTAGGATAGCGCGGCGAGGCGCCGCCAGACGGTGTAACCTAAACGGAAACCAACCGGAAAGGAGGCGGCATGGAGACGACCGCACGCGGCGATGTACCAAAAACGTTGCAAACCATTGCGTATATCAGCATTCCCAATAGCGCCGATCTTGAGTTTTTGCTCTGGGACCTGCAGGATGCCATCGCCGCCTATGCCCGGTTTTCCGGCACCGTACTCCCCCACCCGGTTGACTTGAAGGCGGATAATGTCGACGGCGTTGCCGATGGCATCGTGCTGGCCATTGAAGATGTGGCTGACGATGAGACGTTGACTGCTATCGAGCAGGCGCTTGAGCGCTTTGGCAGTACGGGAACGCGTGTCTATGCCGCGATTCGAGCCGCACAAGAGGGCACTGAGCAGGCGCGCGGGACCGCCGTTCGTCTGCACAAGGCATGTGAGCACCATGACCAATTGTGGTGTGGCGGCGTTGTCATCTGTTCCGGCGGCGGCATCGCAGCGCTTCGTCGCTCTCCGCGCATGGGACTCTTGCGGCGACCGTTTTCGGAAGCGATGGATAAGCTTGTGGGCGCTGTGCGCATGGGCTGCTCCGTCGAGCATGCACAGCGACTTGGCGGCGGCAATGCCGCCAACGTCGACGCCGACGGCATGGTTTGCGCCGAGCCAGCCGTGCCCGCGCCGATCTGGCGAGGCGTTCTGAAACGTCTGGGCGCCCACGCTCAAACAAAAATCTAAATTAAATAACAGCCCAGTCAACGGCTTCGCGCCAACGCTCAACAAGACGTTTCAGGCGCCAGGCGGCATTGGCAGGACTTGTCGAGGGCAGGACGATGGCGGGCAGCCCCGTCCGATCTTGCAAGTAGCGTTTGTAGAGTCGCCCTGCCGTACCGCCGTTACAGACAACGACCTCGATCGGCGCGGCATCGGTAATGCGCTCGATATGTGCCGGCACAACGTTGCGGATGCTCGCGTCGCTCGAGCCCTTAATGTCGCAGCTCTCAATTGCATCCCACAGGGCCACGCCGCCGTCCAGCAGCATGGCCCGCTTGGCGGCAATGGAGGCATCGAGCGTCGCGGGCTCACCGCTTGCCAAAGGATCGCCCTCGTTGGGCGGCACAGGCATACCGAGGCACATGGTCATCACGCGCCAAAAGCGATTCTGAGGGTTGCCGTAATAAAAGGCATTGGCGCGCGAAAGCACCGAGGGAAACGACCCGAGCACCAAAACGCGCGAACGCTCGTCAAACACGGGCTCAAACCCATGCTCAATATGTTGATAGCCCTCGTCAGACGTTGCCATGGCCTAGGCCCTCAGCAGATAACGCACCTCGTAGGGCGCAAGCTCGAGGGTGCCCGTCAGCTCGACCGTGAGCACACCGTCGGCAAGCAAATCGACAAAAGAGCCGTTGAGCTCGCCGGCGCCAAAGGTGTAAGGCTCGTCCACGGCGTTCACCGCCACGAGCACCGTCGCGTCATCGCAGGCGCGCTCGAACAGCAGCTGCTTGTTCTGGATCACCACGTTGCGATAGGCACCGTAGTTGAGAGCACGGGCCGCCGCGTCGTCGGCCGAGCGAAGGTGCGCAAGCTGCGTGATGAACGCCGTCAGCTCGTTGGGCGCAGGCTCATTGAGCGCAGGTCGCAGCGCCCAGTCGCCATCGGGGCCACCCTTTTCGCCGGCAATTCCCCACTCGCTGCCATAGTAGACGCACGGGATGCCCGGCATGCCAAAGAGCATGCCGTAGGCGGGACGCAGACACGACTTGTCGGTGAGGATACTTGCCAGGCGCGGCACATCGTGGTTGTCGACAAACGACAGCAGATGTTTGCCGCGGTAGATGCACCACGGATCGCCGCCAAACTGGCGGTGCAGCGAATGGGCGATCTCGAACATGTTGACCGAGTTAAAGCTGGAGTACAGGCCCTTGTAGCACTCGTAGTTGGTGCAGGAGTCGAGCATCTCGTCGTTGACGATTTGGTTGTAGTCGCCGTGGAGCGTCTCGCCGATCAGCACAAAGTCGGGCTTGAGCTCACGGGTAAAGACGTGCAGGCGTCGCATAAAGTCGCGGTCGAGCATATAGGCAACGTCCAGGCGCAGGCCGTCGACGCCAAAGACCTCGGCCCAGCGGCGCACGGACTCGAGCAGGTAATCGACCACAGCGGGATTTTGCAGGTTGAGCTTCACAAGCTCAAAATGGCCTTCCCAGCCCTCGTACCAAAAGCCATCGCCATAGCAGGAATCGCCGTCAAAGCCAATGTGGAACCAGTCCTTGTACGGCGAGTCCCACTTGCGCTCCTGCACATCGCGGAAGGCCCAAAAACCGCGGCCGACGTGGTTGAAGACGGCATCGAGCACCACGCGGATGCCATGGGCATGCAGCGTGTCGCATACGGCGGCAAAGTCGGCGTCCCCACCCAGGCGACGGTCGATATGGCGCAGGCTGCGTGTATCGTAGCCGTGGCTATCAGATTCGAGCGGTGGGTTGATGAGCACAGCGCCAACGCCGAGTTCCTGCATGTAGTCGGCCCATTGGGCGACCTTCATGATAGGAGCATCGGGGTTGGGCGCGGCGTTGGCAGCCTGGGCGAGCTCATCCTCGGCAACGGGCGCGGCGTTTTCGCGCGGAGCCCCGCAAAAGCCCAGCGGATAGATCTGATAGAACGTCGTCTCGTATGCCCACATAACAGCCTCCCGGTAAGCTCAACACAACGACATCCATTGTATGCCTGCCGTGCATCCCCTCCCCCAAAATAAGTTGCGGTGGAATAGGGACTGTTTGCCGGGTTTATTGGGCCCAGCAGTCCGTATTTCACCGCAACTGATGAGGAGGATGTGGCTAGGCGACGGGCTTTGCGCGGCGGATGGCTGGGAACATCACCGTGATGGCGAGGATGACGCCCACGACGGCAATCGCCCCGCCCGCGAAGCCGATCCAAGCGATACCGGGACCCGAAACCACGGCACCGCCGATTGCGGTGCCCGTGCCAATACCGAGGTTAAACAGGCCCGAGAAGATCGACATGGCGACGGCCGACGAATCTGCCGGCGTGTGCTTGATGAGCTCGGCCTGAAACGCCACGTTAAAGGCCGTGGCGCAGCAACCCCACAGTGCGCAGACGGCAAGCACTGTCACGAGCGACGATGCGGCCGGCCCCATGAGCAGCAGGGCCACCGGCACGCCGGAGAGCGTGATAGCAAGGAACGGAAAACGGTGCCCGTCGAACAGGCGGCTGAACAGCCAGCTGCCCACCAAGCCGGAACAGCCAAACGCCGTCAGCGTCATGGTGATGGCGCCCGCATCGACGTGCGCGACCTGCGCCAGGAAGGGCTCGATATAGCTGTAGCTTGCGTAATAGCCGGTCGCCATGAAGACCGTGACTGCGTAGAGCGCGATGAGGAGCGGGTTCTTGAGCAGCTCGGGCAGCTGTTTGACGGTAAAGCGCTCACCCGCCGGCATGGCCGGGAACACCGCTGCCTGGTAGACGACCGCGATGGCTGAGAGGCCCCCGACCACGGCAAACGTCATGCGCCAGCCCACGGCCAAGCCAATGGCGCGACCGAGAGGCAGGCCAAAGATCTGCGCGATGGACGAGCCCGTGGCGATCATGCTGATAGCGAGCGCCCCGTGGCGTGTGTCAACCAGGCGCGACGCCATGATCGAGGCGACCGACCAGAACACGGCGTGCGCGCAGGCAACCACCAGGCGCGCGCAGACTAAGATGGGATAGGTCGGCGCCAAGGCGGACAGGAACTGGCCCAGCGAGAACACGGCAAGCACGCCCAGCAGCATCCGCTTGAACTCGAAACGCGAAGCGAACACCATGAGTGGCAACGACAGCAGCATGACGCCCCAGGCATAGACCGAGATCATGATGCCCGCCTGGGCCTCGGTGAGCGAGAACGACGCGGCGATATCAGTCAAAAGGCCGATGGGCATAAACTCCGACGTGTTGAACACGAACGCACAGCAGGTGAGACCGACGAGTGGGAGCCATTGCTTGAGCGTGATGCCGTCTTGCCTTGTCTGAGTCATATATAACGTCTCCAATCGTTTTGAGCGGAGGCGATTATATAGCAACGGCCCCGCATCCGTCAGTACAGAAGCGGGGCCGAAAACAATTCGATACACAGAGGTTGCGCCGTCAATTCATAACTAAGCCAACCCCAGCAATATGCCCGCCGAATGCACGACAAACGCCACGATCCAGGCAACGGCGACCTGAAACGCGAATACGGCCACGGCATAGCGCGCGCCCAACTCGCTCTTGACGGCGCCGATTGCCGCCACACAAGGCGGGTACAGCAACGTAAAGACCAAGAACACGTAGGCGGTGAACGGCGAAAACATGGTCGACAGTGCCGCGGGCGACGTAGCACCCAAAAGCACGGTGAGGGTCGAGATGACGCTCTCTTTGGCAATAAGTCCGGTGACGAGCGCCGTGGATGCGCGCCAGTCACCAAAACCGAGCGGGGCCAACACCGGCGCGATGATGCTGCCGAGGCCCGCAAGCAGGCTTTGCGACTGGTCGGCGACCACGTTAAAGCGGATATCGAACGTCTGCAGGAACCAGATGACCACCGTAGCGGCAAAGATAATGGTAAAGGCCTTGGTGATGAAGTCCTTGGCCTTATCCCATGCCAGCATCACCGTCGTCTTGACGCTCGGCAGGCGGTAATTGGGGAGCTCCATGATAAACGGCACCGGGTCGCCCTTAAATGCCGTGCGGTTGAGCACCAAAGCCGCGACGCAGCCGACCACGATACCGATCAGATAGAGCGAGACCATGGCGGGAACCGTCGCCTGCGGGAAAAACGCCCCGCACAGCAAGCCGTAAACCGGCAGCTTGGCTGAGCAGCTCATAAACGGCGTGAGCATGACCGTCATCTTGCGGTCGTGCTCGGATGGGAGCGTACGGGTCGACATGATAGCCGGCACGGTGCAGCCAAAACCGACGAGCATGGGCACGAAACTGCGGCCCGACAGGCCAAAGCGACGCAACACCTTATCCATGACAAAGGCCACGCGCGCCATGTATCCGGAGTCTTCCAGAATGGAGAGGAACAAAAAGAGCACGACGATAATCGGCAGGAAGGTCAGCACACTGCCCACGCCCGTAAGCACGCCGTCGACAGCCAGCGAGCGCACCACGTCGTTGGTACCGAACGCCTTGAGGCCCGCATCGGCCGAGGCGATGATGGCAGCGATACCGTCCTCCATGAGTCCCTGCAACGCCGCGCCGATCACGCCAAACGTCAGCCAAAAGACGAGGCCCATGATCACCAGAAACGCCGGAATGGCTGTGTAACGACCTGTCAGGATGCGGTCAATCTTGACGGAGCGCACGTGCTCGCGGCTCTCGTGCGGCTTGACGACGCAACGCCCGCACACGTCGCCGATAAAGCTAAAACGCATATCGGCCAGCGCAGATAGGCGGTCGGTGCCGGCCTCGCCCTCCATCTGGGTGATGATGTGCTCGATAGCGTCGAGCTCATTGCGATCCAGGTGAAGCGCCTCGGTTACCAGCTCATCGCCCTCGACCAGCTTGGTCGCCGCAAAGCGCACCGGGATGTGCGCCGTCACGGCATGGTCCTCGATCAGGTTAGCAATACCGTGGATGCAGCGATGCAGCGCACCGCCGTCCGGACCGTCGGGCGCGCAAAAGTCCAGGCGACCAGGGCGCTCGCGGAACCGCGCCACGTGCAGGGCGTGGTCCACCAGCTCGCCGATGCCCTCGTTGCGGGCAGCGCTAATGGGGACAACGGGCACGCCCAACAGGCTCTCGAGCAAGTTGACGTCCACGGCGCCGCCGTTGGCGGTCACCTCGTCCATCATGTTGAGCGCGATGACCATAGGACGGTCAAGCTCCATGAGCTGCAGTGTCAGGTACAGGTTGCGCTCGATGTTGGTGGCGTCAATGATGTCGATGATGGCGTCCGGACGCTCGTCGAGGATGAACTGACGGCTCACGACCTCCTCGCCTGTGTACGGCGACAGGGAGTAAATGCCGGGCAGGTCGGTAACGCTCGCCTCGGGATGGTTACGGATGGTGCCATCTTTGCGGTCGACCGTCACGCCGGGAAAGTTACCGACGTGCTGGTTGGAGCCCGTCAGCTGGTTGAATAACGTGGTCTTGCCGCAGTTTTGGTTGCCGGCGAGGGC
This sequence comes from uncultured Collinsella sp., assembly GCA_959026725.1. Classification (GTDB taxonomy): domain Bacteria; phylum Actinomycetota; class Coriobacteriia; order Coriobacteriales; family Coriobacteriaceae; genus Collinsella. The sequence continues at coordinate 123,247 of CAUFMG010000002.1, read as the reverse complement.
AAAGTGCAGCGGCGCGCCCTCTGGCACGGCCGTCTTTGCCGCACGGGGCGAATACGTCCCCTCGCCCAGGGCCGGATGCTCCGTCGTGCCGATTGCGGCGTTAGCGCGCGGACCCGTATCGGTGTCGTGAATACCCACGAGCTCGATGCGAGCGGCATCGTCCTTACGCAGTGTCAACTCGTAGCCACGCAGGCGGATCTCGAGCGGGTCACCCATGGGGGCGTACTTCATCATGGTGACTTCGGTGCCCGGCGTTAGACCCATGTCCAAAATATGCTGTCGGAGTGCCTGATCGTCCGATGCCACCGATGCGACAACGGCGTCCTTTCCAATCTCGAGCGTATCGAGCTTCACGTCCGTGTTCCTCCCCCGGCGCCCACAGGGCGTTGTATTTATGTTCACCATGGCTAACCGTTTGCCATGGCTAACCAATTGTAACCATGCATGATAGCGCGAACACACAACGACGTTCAATCAGCAGATTGGCGCAATGGGGACAGGCAGGAGAGTTCAGGGCCATAGTTTCCCGATGAGGCCTCTCGGGGAAACTACATCCCAGAATTCTGGCTCGAAACGGGATATGGTTTCCCTAACAGGCCTCTTACGGAAAATGCATCCCAGAATCCCCGCTCGAAACGGGACGCGCTTTCCCAGTCGAGGCCCTATGGGAAACTGCGTCCCACCTTGAAAGGCAAAACTGGGACGCAGTTTCCGGGCGGGGCATCAAAAACGAAGTTGCGGTGGAATAGTTCCTGGATGGGCTGGTTGATGCCCCAGATCGGAGCTATTTCACCGCAAGTTATTGAAGGGCTGGGATGCCGAGACTCTTACAGATGGCGCTCCAGGAAGCGGAAGGCTAGGCGAATCCAAGGGCGGACCGCCACCTGCTTGTCCTCGTTGTCGACCGCGGTGTTGGCGTTGCCGAGCGAAAGGCCGTGACCGCCCTGGTCAAAGACGTGCATCTCGCAAGCGACACCCTCCTCGGCCATGCGCTGCGCAAACGGATAGACCTGTGCGATCGGCGCCGTCTTGTCGTCGGACACGCCCCACACAAAGGTCGGGGGCATCTGGCGCGAAACGTGCGTGGTGGGGCAGATGTCGGCCAGGTGCTCGTCGGTCGCCTCGCCGCCCGTCACCATCGACAGATAGTCGTTGAGCAAATCGCGCCCCGTCTTGCCGCCCGTCTTGGGAACGCGCAGATCGATACGCGGGTCGCGCGTCTGCATGTCGCGCACATAGGCAAAGTCGAGCAGCGGATAGCCCAGCACCACGGCATCGGGACGAATGTCGTCCGGACGCGCCCCGGCAAGTGCCGCGAAGGGGCCGGTCTTCCACTGTGTTGCCAGCGAGGCACAGATCATGCCGCCCGCCGAGAATCCCACGACGCACACGCGCTTAGGATCGACATGCCACTCGTCGGCGTTGGCGCGCACCGTGGCGACCATCTTGGCAAGATCTGCCTGGGGGTGCGGAAAGCTCACGTCACCCGTAGAACTCGTCACATAGTTGAGCACAAAGGCCTGGTAACCGTGATCCAAAAACGCAAACGCCACGGGATCCTGCTCATGCGGAGCGATATGCGTAAACCCGCCTCCGCCGCAGATGATCACCGCGGGGCGGCGGCCATTCGGTTTATCGGGCAGCGGCTCGGCACCCAAATACGTAAACGTCGCCGGATAATCCTCGGTCGGCTCCTCGCCCCACAGCGCATGGTTCTCGACAATCTTATGTGCTCCCTTCGCGCAAATTATGCGCCCTTGTTTTTCGCCTTCAAGCGTACCCCACTTGAACCCGTGGCGCAGAAACACACCAGCAATAAGTTTCCCTCCAACTGATATATCACATAATCCCAGCTCAGAGGTATCGCTGAGCAGCGTAGAATAGGGGCGTTGACCAAGCCGCGAAACACATATGAAACGTTTCCGGCAAACCAAACGCGCGATATGCGCCTATTTAAGTTGGAGGCAACTATGGGTCTGCTCGATTCGCTTAAGTCCACCTTCACCTCGACCGGCGAGGCGTCCGTTCCGCCCGCAGCAAGCTTCGCCACCCGCGAAGGCGTCATCTACGCTCCCGTCAACGGCGTGCTCGTCAATCTGAGTGAGGTTCCCGACGAGACCATCGCCTCGGGCATGCTCGGCCAGGGCTACGGCATCGAGCCCATTACCGGCACCATTTACGCCCCCGCCAACGGCCGCATCGGCGCCACCACCGTCACCAACCACTCCATCGGCATGATCACCGAGGACGGCCTGCGCGTGTTCATCCATGTTGGCCTGGGCACCGTGGAAATGAACGGCAAGGGTTTTGCCCGCTTTGTCGAGATGGGCGATGTGGTCAAGGCCGGCCAGCCGCTCATCAGCTTCGACCGCGACGCCATCAAAGCCGCCGGCCACGAGGACATCGTGACCGTCATCGTCTCTGAGCTCGACCGCCTCAAGAGCATCGACCACGTCGGCGAGTCTGGCACGCTTATCGGCGGCAATCCGCTCGTCAAGCTTGGCGATCCGCTGCTGGTTGCCAAGACCAAGTAGCCAGGCCCCACGCCACACAGCCAAAAGGCACCTCGTCAAGCGCCCACGACCATTTGGCCGCGGGCGCTTTTCGTTTGAAAAACCATCCCGCCAATGCCTTATCTGTATAGCCCAAATGAGCCGAGCTGCTAGAATATCGAACTGTATGGATAACTATCATTCAACCGTTATGGGAGGATACGTGAACCGCACCAAAATCGCGCAGCTCTATGCCGATGCCGAGCCGCTCGGCGGCCAGACCGTCACCGTCGCCGGCTGGGTCAAGTCCGTCCGCGACATGAAGAACTTTGGCTTCGTTACGCTCAACGACGGCAGCTGCTTCCGCGACCTGCAGGTCGTCATGAACCGCGAGGCACTCGACAACTACGACGAGATCGCCCATCAAAACGTCTCGGCCGCACTCATTTGCACCGGCACCGTCAAGCTGACCCCCGATGCGCCCCAGCCTTTCGAGCTTTCTGCCACCTCCATCGAGGTCGAGGGCGTCAGCGCCCCGGATTACCCGCTGCAGAAGAAGCGCGCAACCGTCGAGTTCCTGCGCACCCAGCAGCACCTGCGCCCGCGCACCAACCTGTTCCGCGCCGTGTTCCGCATCCGCTCTGTCGCGGCTGCCGCCATCCACCGCTTCTTCCAGGAGCAGGGCTTTGTCTACGTCAACACTCCCATCATCACCACGAGTGACTGCGAGGGCGCCGGCGAGATGTTCCGCGTGACCACGCTCGACCCCAAAAATCCGCCCCTCACCGAGTCCGGCGAGGTCGACTGGAGCCAGGACTTCTTTGGCAAGCATGCAAGCCTCACCGTTTCCGGCCAGCTCAATGCCGAGAACTTTGCCATGGCCTTTGGCGACGTGTACACCTTTGGCCCCACCTTCCGCGCCGAAAACTCCAACACCACGCGCCACGCCGCCGAGTTTTGGATGATCGAGCCCGAGATGGCCTTCGCCGACCTTAACGACTACATGGATAACGCCGAGGCCATGCTCAAGTATGTCCTCAAGGACGTCATGGCCACCTGCCCCGACGAGCTCAATATGCTCAACAAGTTTGTGGACAAGGGTCTGCTCGAGCGCCTGGACCATGTCGCCAACTCCGACTTCGCCCGCGTCACCTATACCGAGGCCGTCGAAATCCTGGAGCAGGCAGTCGCTGCTGGCCACCAGTTTGATTACCCCGTCAGCTGGGGCATCGACCTGCAGACCGAGCACGAGCGCTTCCTGACCGAGGAGCACTTTAAGCGACCGACTTTTGTGACCGACTACCCGGCCGAGATCAAGGCGTTCTACATGCGCATGAACGAGGACGGCAAGACCGTCGCCGCCGCCGACTGCCTGGTTCCCGGTATCGGCGAGATTATCGGCGGCTCCCAGCGCGAGGAGCGCCTGGATCTGCTCGAGGCCCGCATCAAGGACCTGGGCATGAATCCCGAGCAGTACAAGTACTACCTTGACCTGCGCCGCTACGGTTCCTGCAAGCACGCCGGCTACGGTCTGGGCTTCGAGCGCTTGGTCATGTATCTGACCGGCGTGGGCAACATCCGCGACGTCCTGCCGCACCCGCGCACCGTGGGCAACGCCGACTTCTAATCGTCGGACGCTAGCTCGCGTCGCCACACGCCAACGCTCATCGCATAAGCGTCTCTCGACATCGGTCGAGAGACGCTTTTTTCAACAGCATCCGTCAAGCTTTTGGCAAGTTTTTGGTCAGTTGAGCAGGGCTGTTGAAAACTCGACCCGCCGTTTGCCGACGACTACCGACCGCCCAGAGCGCCCTGCGCCCCTGGGAAAGCCCCACGTCCTAGGCTCCATACCGTCGCCACCCAAAACGGAAAGGACGTGGACACCATGACCGAAGCCGCTGTTGAAACCTACGACACCACGACTAGAGGCGCCGCCTCGATGGCAGCCTATCGCGCCGTTCGCATCCTGCAACTATTAAGCGAAAACACCGGCGAGGACAAGGCCATGCTTTCCGATGAGTTGATCCGGCGCCTCGCCCATCCCGACGACCCCGCCCGCATGCCCATCTCGGCGGCGCGGCGCAGCATCTACACCGCCATCTCCGCGCTTCGCCATGCCGGATACGAAATTGAGTACAAACGCGGCGTGGGCTACAAACTTCTTACCCGCCCGCTCACCGATGAAGAGATCATCCGGCTCCACGGTATGGTCATGCGCAACCGCTCCACGCCTATCGCTATCCGCAAGAGCATGGCGCAGCACTTAGTTGCCATGGCGAGCGCCGACGTTCGCGGCTACCTCGATACACCCGAACCCGCTCCAAGCGCAGGCAGCAAGGCTACCAAGGCAACACGCACGCCCATCAAGCGCATCGACACGTGCGAGCTCGTCGAGCAGGCCATCGACCACGGAACCACGGTGAGTTTTGATATTTCGAGCGTCACGACACGCGGCGAAACCGAAGCAGCACGGATGACACTCCGTCCCTTTGCCATCAGGCAGCGCGATGGCATCTCGTATCTGCTGGGAACGGTCTACGACACCCGAGGCACCGACGATACGCTGCGCACCGTCGAGATCGCCCGTATGAGAAACGTCAGCACGCGCCTGCTCGACGGCAAGAAGCTCTTCGCCGCCTTGGACGAGGACGACGCCTCCTCCGCCGCATAAGACCCTCCGCCGCCCATTCGACTACCCGTACCGCCCATCCGATTCTGTATTAAAAACCCGCCAGGCTGTTGTAAAAATGGACATCAGCGCTACTATAGTTCCACTTGCACTTTGTCCCAGTGCAGTGTTTCCAGCCATTTTTATACTGGGGGTAATGATATGAAGGACATCACCATCAGCCGCAGGAGCCTTCTGGTTTCCGCCGGCCTGCTCGCGCTCGCCCCGCTCGCCGGATGCGGCGGCAACTCTGGTTCCGGCTCTGCTGCCGCCGGTTCCGACTACACCATCGGCGTTCTGCAGCTCACCGAGCACTCCGCACTCGATGCCGCCAACGACGGCTTTGTCAAGGCCATCAAGAAAAGCGGCCTTAAGGTCAAGATCGACCAGAAGAACGCCCAGAACGACCAGTCCACGTGTAAGTCCATCGCCGACAAGTTCGTGGGCGATGGCGTCGACCTGATCTACGCCATCGCCACGCCCGCCGCACAGGCTGCTGCCGGTGCCACGGCGGATATCCCCATCGTGGGCTGCGCCATCACCGACTACGCCGCCTCCGGCCTGGTCCAGGACAACGACAAGCCCGGCACCAACGTCACCGGCGCCTCCGACCTTACCCCGGTCGCCGAGCAACTCGAGATGATGCAGAAGGTCCTGCCCGACGTAAAGAAGGTCGGCCTGCTCTACTGCACCGCCGAGTCCAACTCCGACGTCCAAATCAAGGCCGCCAAGAAGGAACTCGACAAGCTTGGCCTCCAGTACACTGACTTCACCGTCTCGAGCTCCAACGAGATTCAGTCCGTCGTCGAGTCTGCCGTGGGCAAGGTCGACGCGCTCTACTCCCCCACCGACAACACCATCGCCGCGGGTGCCTCGCAGGTCGGTCAGATCTGCAAGGAGAACAAGCTCCCCTTCGTTACCGGCGAGGAGGGCATGTGCAAGGCCGGCGGTCTGTTCACCCTCTCCATCAACTATGAGGACCTGGGCTACGCCGCGGGCGAGATGGCCGTTAAGATCCTGAAGGGCGAGGCCAAGCCCGAAGACATGCCAATCAAGCACCTCTCGAGCAAGGACCTGGTCGTCGTCAAGAATGACGAGATGGCCGAGGCCCTGGGCATCGACCTTTCCGCTCTGGACGCGTAATGCCATACGCGGCATGCGTCTAGAGCCCGTGCTCGCGCTTTAGCCGCGCTATTCAATATCTGAGCCACAGGGGCGGGCGCTGTAGACCGGCGTCCGCCCTGCTTGTTTCAGGTAAAACAAAACGTCTGTCCGCAGCTCTTCTATGCATTGTTACCGCTATTATGGTGAATCACGTGTCCACCCTATCCTAGGAGGTATGAAGCATGCTCATTGCATTGCAGGGCGCCGTTTCGCAGGGCGTCCTCTGGGGCATTATGGTGCTTGGCGTGTTTATCACGTTCCGCCTGCTCGACATTCCCGATATGACCTGCGACGGCAGCTTTGCCCTCGGCGGCTGCGTCTGCGCTGTGCTCATCGTCAATAACAACGTCGACCCGCTGCTCGCCGTGCTGGCCGGCATGTGCGCCGGCGCCATCGCGGGCGCCGTCACGGGCATTTTGACCACCGTCTTCGAGATTCCCGCGATCCTCGCCGGAATCCTCACCCAGATCAGCCTGTGGTCCATCAACCTGCGCATCATGGGCAAGTCCAATACGCCCATTCTTGCCAAGGGCACCGTGTTCTCGGCCGTCAGCAACATGACGGGTCTGCCGCAGTCCACCGTTGCCATCATCTTGGGCATCCTGCTCGCCGTGGCTATCGTTGCCATCCTGTATTGGTTCTTTGGCACCGAGATCGGCTCGGCGCTGCGCGCCACCGGCAACAACGAGTACATGATCCGCGCTCTGGGCGTCAACACCAACTCCACCAAGATGATCGCCCTCGTGCTCTCCAACGCCCTCATCGGCCTTTCGGGCGCGCTCATCTGCCAGAGCCAGAAGTATGCCGACATTGGTATGGGCACCGGTGCCATCGTTATCGGTCTTGCCGCCATTGTTATCGGTGAGGTGCTCGGCCGTCTGCTGCCCGGCGGCCTCACGCAGTTTAGCGTCCGTCTTGCCTCCGCCGTCTTTGGCTCCGTGGTGTACTTCCTTATCCGCGCCATCGTGCTGCAGTTGGGCATGGACGCCAACGACATGAAGTTGCTCTCCGCTGTGATCGTCGCCGTGGCCCTGTGCGTGCCCGTGGTTTGGGAGCGCTATAAGCTCCGCAGCTCCTACACGAAGGGGGATGAGGCAGATGCTTAAGCTCTCGCACGTCAAGAAGACCTTTAACAAGGGCACCGTCACCGAGAAGCGCGCGCTCACCGGCGTCGACCTCACCCTGAATGACGGCGACTTTGTAACCGTGATCGGCGGCAATGGCGCCGGCAAGTCCACGCTGCTCAACATGATCGCCGGCGTGTACCCGCTCGGTTCGGGCGTTATTGAGCTCGACGGCACCGACATCTCGCGCCTGAGCGAGTCGCAGCGCGCCAAGTACCTGGGCCGCGTGTTTCAGGACCCCATGCGCGGTACCGCTGCCGACATGCAAATCGCCGAGAACCTGGCCCTCGCCAAGCGTCGCGGCCAGCGTCGCGGCCTTTCGTGGGGCGTCACCAAGGCCGAGAAAGATGAGTACGTTGAGCTGCTCAAGCGCCTGGACCTTGGTCTGGACACGCGTCTCAACGCCAAGGTCGGCCTGCTCTCGGGCGGCCAGCGCCAGGCACTCACCCTGCTCATGGCCACGCTCACCAAGCCACGCCTGCTGCTGCTCGACGAGCACACCGCGGCCCTCGACCCCAAGACGGCCTCTAAGGTGCTCAATCTGACCGAGGAGATCGTCGACGAGAACCACCTCACCACGCTCATGGTCACGCATAACATGAACGACGCTATCCGTCTGGGCAACCGTCTGATCATGATGCACGAAGGCCACGTGATCTACGACGTGGCGGGCGATGAGAAGAAGTCGCTCACCGTAGCCGACCTGCTGCAGAAGTTCGAGGAGGTCTCGGGCGGCGAGCTCGCCAACGACCGCATGCTGCTGAGCTAAAACCTGCCAAAAAGGGACAGGTTTATTTTGGCAGGTTTTATCTGCGCAAACGTCAAAACCGCCGCTAAGGGACAGGCGCCCTTGCGGCGGTTTTCGCATATTATGTCGATAATCCGATATTCAACCAGACATTCTGGCTAAGGACTAAGGAAACTGCCATGAAAAGACTCCCCCGCCTTGCGTTAGCCGCCGCGTTGTTTGCCGGCGCGCTCGCAGGCATCCCAAGCCTCGCTTTCGCGGGGAACCTGCCCGCCGCCATTGACGGCTCCGTGGCCGTCATGCACACCAACGACATCCACGGCAGCTACAAGTACAGCTACAACGCAAGCAAGGGCACCGGCACTGTGGGCTTTGATGGGCTGGCGGTTCTCTATAGCGCCCAAAACAGCGCCCCCGATCTTTTGCTCGATGCGGGCGACACCTTCCACGGGCAGTCCTTCGCCACCATGAGCGAGGGCAAGAGCATCGCCGAGCTCATGGACACCTTCTATGTAGACGGCTACGACGCGACCACGCCGGGCAACCACGACTGGAGCTACGGCGCAGACAAACTCCGCACCATGACCGGCTACAGCACCACCGGCACGCCCTTCGCCATGCTCTGCGCGAACGCGAAGTCCACGAGCGGCGTATGGAGCTCGAGCATCACGAAGACGCTCGATCGCACCTGGGAGGATACCGAGGATCACTCCACATTCGACTACAAAATCAAGGTCGGCGTCGTGGGTGCCATGGATGAGTCGCTAGGTTCCTCGCTGCGCGCGGACCTGGTCGCGGGCACCAGCTTCTCGAGTGCCGCGAACGCCATCAATACCGAGGCAGAGCAGCTGCGCAAGGAGGGCTGCGATGTTGTTGTGTGTATCGCGCACACGCTCGACGCCAAGACCTTTGCCACGCGACTCCGTGGCGTCGATGCCCTTATCGCAGGCCACGAGCACATCAACCTTAACGAGAAGGTGACGGGAGCCGACGGCAAGACGATCCACGTTGTCGAGGCAGGCAGCGCCTTTGCCGAGGTGGGGCTGCTTTCCATTCCGTACAAGTACAACACGAATGACACCGAGACGACCGACGATGACACGGTCACGGTCCCTGCAGACGGTAGCGACGAGAAGCTCTACACCGCCAAGAACGTCAACGACCTTTTGGCAGACCCCGACGACTACCAAAGCCGCCTTGAAGCCGTCCGCAACAAGATCAAGCCGCTCGACGAGGACTTTGAAAACGAATCGAACAAGGTGCTCGGCACATCCACCACCAACTATTTCTACGGCGAGGACGCCGCAGGCACGCATGGTTGGGAAATGGTGCGCACCACCGATTTCCGCCCCAGCAAGGAGGGCGATACCACCAAGGCCCAGACCATCGGCCACGTGATTTGCGGCTCCTATCTTGCCCTGACGGGCGCAGACCTTGCCATCGAGAACGCGGGTGGCATCCGCGGCGGCATCGCTGCGGGCGATGTGACTGCCGGCAACGTCATCGCTATCTCGCCCTACGGCAACACCGTGGAGACCTGGACCATGACCGGCGCGGACTTCCTGACAGCGCTCGAGCACTCACTGCAGATCAGCGACGAGTGCAACGACAGCTACGAGCTTCAGCAGGCTTATGTGGCGGCCGGTCACACCGAGCAGGAGGCGCAAGACAAGTACAAGTGGCGCGATGACTCTGGCAGCGTTCTCTCCTTTGGCGGCATCAACGTGACGATTGATTGGACACAGCCCGAGGGCAAGCGCATTGTGAGTGCCACACTCACCAAAGACGGCAGCACGCTCGACCCCGCCAAGACCTATACCGTCGCCACCAACAACTACATCATCACCAACACGACCGACTTTCCCACCTTTGCACACGCCACCAAGTACACCGAGTGGGGCACGTGCGAGGCGGCGCTGAGGGCGCTGATCGGGCAGAACGGCTGGGAGAGCAAGATGGCCGGGCTCGCCGGCACCATCAGCTTTGGCTCCGCTGCCGTGGACCCCACGCCCACACCGGCCCCGACGCCTAAGCCCTCGCCTAAGACGGACACGATGACCACGAAGGTCATCACCAAGAAGACGACCGGTAAGCTCGCCGCAACGGGAGACCACACGCTGGCAGTAGTTGGCGCGTGCCTTATCGGCGGCATCATCGTCATCATCCTCGGCATTATCTGGAAGCGTCGACGCTAAGCTACACCGCCGGGCCTTGCAGCCCCGCCGCGTAAACCTTATATCGAGCACAGAAGCCCGTCCGATGTGATCGGACGGGCTTCTTGGTGGGTATCATGGTTGGACGATCATTAGGAGGTTTTCCCTACATGGAATTGTTTGAGCCGATTCTTCATTTCTTTGAGCAACGGTGGGTCCACAACATCATCTGGGCCGTCATCTTGGCGATAGGCACCGCCGTCGCCGCCAAGGTCGTATCCAAGACCCTGAACCATCTGCTTAACCGAGACGATAACCCGCTACCGGCATCGAGTATCTTCATCAACATCGCGCGCGCCGTCATCTGGATGATCGGCGGCAGCTTTATCCTCGACAACTGTTTTGGCATTAATGCAAACGCCCTCGTCGCAGCTCTTGGCGTCGGCGGCATCGCCATCTCCCTGGGTTTCCAGGACACGCTCTCTAACCTTATCGGCGGCATGCAAGTGACCTTTATGGGCATCATCAAGCCCGGCGACAATATCGAGGTCGGCGGTGTGTCGGGCGTGGTCCAAGACATCACTTGGCGCCATACAACGATTGAGGATGCCTGTGGACAGACCATCATTGTGCCCAACTCCAACATCTCCAAGAACACGCTCGTGCATTTGATGCCCTTTGGACGCGTGGCCGTGCCCGTTGCCGTAAAGGACACGTCTAAGTGGGCTTCCCTTGACGCGCTGGCAGACGAGCTCACGAGCGCAACCAAAACGGCCGTCTCGCCCATCTCGGGCTTTGACAAAGAGCCCTACGTGCTCTTTAGCGAAATCGGCGACTTTGGCATCAAAGGAAAGATCATCTTTATCGTCAGCGACGACAGCACCACTTTCACCGCTGCCGACGCCTGCATCCGCGCCATCGCCCCCATCATCGCCTAAACCACCGCAAAGGGGTCAGGCATCTTTGTAGTGGTTTTCATTCGTGGTACCATGGTTCATATAGTTGTTTAAACGACTAAGGGAGCAACATTATGGAAGAGGCCTATCGTCAAGCACGCAAGCGCGGCGAGCAAGGACGTCGACGCGCCATTAGCCAAAGCGAGCATCCATACCTTACGGACCTCGATAGCTTGGTTGCTCAGCTCCCCTTAGGTCAGCGAGAGAATGTCGGCCTGCGGGATATTCCGCTCGAAATGGTCGTCGGCACGGTCACCAAGGGCCGTCAGTCCGCCTTTTCGTGTAACTTTATGCCCCTGCTTCCGTTTAGCACCGAGTTCGCCCGCAAGTGGTCCAACCTCTACGACATCCAGGTGACCGAGGGCTATCGCGACCCCGTCATCGTCACCGAGTTCATGCATCGGTTCTATGTCCAAGAAGGCAACAAACGCGTCAGTGTCCTCAAATTCCTAGACGCCCCGACGGTTTCGGCCAAGGTCACCCGTCTCTACCCCGGCACATGGGATTCCGTCGAAAGCCGCGTGTACGGCGAGTTCTGCGCGTTTTGGCGCGTCTGCCCCCTATACGAGATCGAGTTCTCGCGTGAGGGAAGCTACGAAACGCTCGCGAAGATGCTCGGTCAGAACCTTATCGAAAAATGGCCGCAGAAAAAGGTCGACTACCTACGCCACACCTTCCTGCTCTTTAAGCGCGCCTACCTTCGCGCAGGCGGCGACCACCTGGACATTACGCCTGCCGACGCCATGCTCGTCTACCTCAATGTGTACAACCAGGACCGCCTGCTGGATACGCCGACGGATATCGTCGTAAACCGCCTGTGCAAGATCTGGCGCGAGCTGGTCATTGCCGGCAAAAATGACGAGGACAAGGTCGATCTTGTCGAAGCACCGAGCGTCGACGAGGAGGAGACGCCCGCCAAGTCCACCTCTGGCGTGCTCAACTTCTTTATGGGCAAGACCGTCTACTCGACGTCCAACCCCCTGCGCATCGCCTTTATCCATGAGTTCCCCTGTGCGACGTCGAGCTGGGACAGCCTGCACGACCAAGGGCGTCAGTATCTCGATGAGCACTTTGGCGGTATCGTGCGCACCGAGGCGTTCGAGGACTGTCACGATCCGGATGTGTTCTACGCCGCCGTGGAAACGGCTGTCAAACATGGAGCAAACGTCATCTTCTCGACCTCGCACCGCCTGATGGAATACACACTCAGAGCTGCCGTTGAGTATCCCCAGGTTCGGTTCCTTAACTGCTCTATCGGCCTTCCCCACCAAAGCGTCCGTTCGTACTTTGGCAAGATGTACGAGGCCAAGTTCCTCCTGGGCGCCCTTGCCGCCAGCATGGCGGACAACCATCGCATCGGCTACCACGCGTCGGTCTTCGCATCCGGCGCGCTCAGCGAGATCAATGCCTTTGCCATCGGCGCCTCGCTGCTCGACCCCCGCGCGCAAATTATCCTCACCTGGGGCGATGTGCCCGCCGGCGGTCTTGCCGAGGCCATGTGCCGCGAAGGCGTGAGCGTCATGACCGGCGCTGACATGTCAAAGTCGCTCGAAGACCCTACGGCCTACGGACTCCACCGCCTGGTCGATGGCAAGGTTTCCGGCATCGCCATGCCGGTATGGAACTGGGGCCGTTACTACGAGCTCATCGTTCGCAGCCTTCTGCACGGCACGTGGGACGAGACCAGCGATGACAACCAAGTGCGCGCCGTCAACTACTGGTACGGCATGAGCTCCGGCGTTATCGACATCCGTTACGCTCCGGGCCTACCCTACCAGACGCGCAAACTCGTGCAGTTGCTCCGCAACGGCATTGTCGAGGGATCCATCAACCCCTTTGGCGGCGAGCTCCACAGTCAGAACGGCGTGGTACAGATCGAAGGCTTCCCTCCGCTGCCGAGCACGCAGATTGTCGAGATGAATTGGCTGGCGGATAACGTGGTAGGCACCATTCCGCAGCTCGACGATGAGCCGAAAGTCCCTGCCCTATGAAAATCCTTGCCATAGCCGATACCGAAGAACGATGCCTTTGGGAGTGCTTTCGCAAGGAACGCTTTGAGGGAGTCGACCTGATTTTGTCCGCCGGCGATCTGGACCCGGACTATCTTGAGTTTTTGGTTACGGTCATCAACAAACCGCTCATCTACGTGCGCGGCAATCACGATGACCGCTACGCACGTCATGCACCGGGTGGATGTATCTGCGTAGAGGACAGCGTGTACACGTACCGAGGGATTCGCATTGCGGGCCTTGGCGGGTCCATGCGTTATCGCGACGGCGCCAACATGTACACCGAACGCGAGATGTCCAAGCGCATGCGTAAGCTGTCGCGTAAGGTTAGGATGGTCGGCGGGTGCGACATTCTGCTTACCCATGCACCCGCCGCCGGTATGGGTGATCTGGACGATCTGCCGCATCGAGGATTCGAGTGCTTTAACACAGCACTCGAATCCTGGAATCCCGACTACATGGTGCACGGGCATGTGCACCAAAGCTACGGTTGTGATTTTCAGCGCGAGCGTCAGCATGTGTGTGGAACGACGATCATCAACGCCTGCGGCTATACGCAGTTTGAGCTCGACCAGACGCACTACCCCATCCGTGGCTGGCAGGCAGCCTGGCTCAACTCGCAAACCATGCGCCGCGAGCTCAAGCGCCACGAGGCCATTGAGTCCTCTACCGCCAGAACACCCTGGTAACCACCTCAAAGGGGACGCTGTCCCCTTTGAGGTGGTTTTGGCACGCGATAGCAAGAAACCCGGTCCTGCGCAGGGCAAAACCGGGTTTCTTTAGCAATGCTTGCTTTGCTCAGGCAGTAACTAGCAGTTACTCAGCTAGGAAGTCACGCTGGACAGCGGGATCGACCTTGACGCCAGGGCCCATGGTGGAAGACACGGAGATGGACTTGACGTACTTGCCCTTAGCAGAAGAGGGCTTGACGCGCAGGATCTCGGTGTACAGGGCAGCGTAGTTCTCGACGAGCTGCTGCTCAGAGAAGGACTTCTTGCCCAGGGGCACGTGGCAGATGCCGTAGCGGTCGGCGCGGTACTCAACGCGGCCAGCCTTGAGCTCGGAGACCATCTTGGCGACGTCCATGGTCACAGTGCCGAGCTTGGGGTTCGGCATGAGGCCACGGGGACCAAGGATCTTACCGATGCGGCCAACCTTGGCCATCATGTTCGGCGTAGCGATAGCGGCGTCGAAGTTGATCTCGCCCTTCTGAATCTGGGCGACGAGCTCGTCGGAACCGATGATGTCGGCGCCGGCAGCCTCAGCCTCGCGGGCCTTCTCGCCCTCGGCGAAGACGGCAACACGAACGGTCTTGCCGGTGCCGTGGGGCAGGGAGATGGAACCACGGATGTTCTGGTCAGCCTTACGAGTATCGATGCCCAGACGGAAGTGGGCCTCGACGGTCTCGTCGAACTTGGCGGTGTCGAGCTCCTTGATGAGCTTGGCAGCCTGAAGGGGGGTGTAGAGCGTGGCGCGGTCGATCTTCTCGGCAGCGGCGTTATAGCTCTTACCATGCTTAGCCATGTGCATTACCTCCTGTGGTTAAACGGGCGTGAGCCCTCCCACATCGTATCGTGTGCCCTATTGCACACATTTAACGGGCGCCCCGGTCGGAGCACCCGTCGTTACCATAAGAAATCGCTACTCAGCGATGGTGACGCCCATGGAACGGGCGGTACCGGCGATGATCTTCTTGGCGGCGTCAATGTCGTTGGCATTGAGGTCCGGCATCTTGATCTCGGCGATCTTGGTGAGCTGCTCCTGGGAGAGCTGACCAACCTTGTCGGCCTGGGGCTTAGCGGAACCAGACTTGAGGTTCAGCTCCTTCTTGATGAGGTGAGCCGCCGGCGGGGTCTTGGTGATGAAGGAGAAGGACTTATCCTCGTAGACAGAGATCTCAACGGGGATGATGTCGCCCTTCTTGTCCTGCGTCTCGGCGTTAAAGGCCTGGCAGAACTGCATGATGTTCACGCCAGCAGCGCCCAGGGCGGGGCCGACGGGAGGAGCGGGGTTTGCTGCACCAGCAGGAATCTGGAGCTTAATGACGTTGGCAACCTTCTTCTCAGCCATGGTCATTCCTTTCGAATCACGAGTGTGAAGTACTTGCTATATCGTAAGCACGCACGTGTTAGAAGCACTCCTGAGATGAGCAGTCACAGAAGAAGCACGCTCGCGCGAACGGACGAAAACTTAAGCGATGACAGCGACCTGGTTAAAGTCGAGCTCGACCGGCGTCTCGCGGCCAAAGATCATCAGCGTGACCTTGAGCTTGCCAGCCTCGGTGTTAACCTCGGAGACCTTGCCATCAAAGTCGGTAAGCGGGCCATCGGTGACGCGGACGGACGTACCGACCTCAATATCAACCGAGGTGCGCTTGGGCGAATCGCCCTTACCGGGACGACGAGTCATCTTGTTGTACTCGTCGCGGGAAAGCGGAGCGGGCTTGCCGTTGCCGCCTAGGAAACCGGTGACGCCAGGCGTGTTACGAACACACGTCCAAGCATCGTCATCCATCTCCATGCGGACCAGGACATAACCCGGGAAGATCTTGGAATCCTTGGTTTCACGCTTGCCACCCTCTTTAATCTCGGTGACGCGCTCCATAGGAATCTCGATATCAAAGATACGGTCCTGCATGCCCATAGTCTCGATGCGATGCTCGAGATCGGACTTAACGCGGTTCTCGTATCCAGAGTAAGTGTGAACGACGTACCAACGCTTAGACATGGTTTAGCCCCTCAATCCAGAGAACAGAGCAAGAGCCTCGCCAAAGCCAGCATCGAGCAGAGCGATGACGACGCCGACGACGATCAGAGAAGCGCAAACAACAACCGAGTAGTTCACGAGCTCCTTCTTATCGGGCCACGTGACACGCTTCATCTCGGACTTGACCGAAGCGAAATACTTCTTGGTGCGGGCGAAGAAACCAGGCTTCTCGTTCTTCTTGGACTTCGCAGCCTTCTCGTTCTTCTTGGCAACGGCCTTCTTGGCCTCAACCTTGGAGTTGGCGGCAGCTTTGTTGGCAGGTGCCGGCTGCTGAGCCTTCTTCTTGTTCTTCTTGTTGGCCATTTGGGTTACCTCCGCGCAATGCGCTTATACATGAGTAAACCGTAAGCCCCCAAGTGGGAGCTTACGGAATAATGACTGGCACGCCAGGAAGGACTCGAACCCTCAACACTCGGTTTTGGAGACCGATGCTCTACCAATTGAACTACTGGCGTATGTGACTAGAGACTAGCGAGTCTCTTTGTGCAGCGTGTGGTGACGGCACCAGGGGCAATACTTCTTGATCTCCATACGATCAGGCATGGTCGACTTGTTCTTGGTGGTCGTATAGTTGCGGCGCTTGCACTCAGTGCACGCAAGAGTAACTAGAGTACGCATGTATCCTGAACCTTTCATTTCCGCCCCGTACGGGCACGAGTTGTTACTTTATCAGCTCCACATAAGTGCTGTCAATGAAAACCTCGAGTCAATTGGTTCTCGGTGGATCCATTCATATTTGGAACACATCAATGAAGCCATCGAGAGCTAATCGACAGTGCATCCAGGACCATTATCGATCCTCTCGACACCAGCAACGGCTCAATATCCATTGCAGAAAAGAACCCGGCACCCATATAAGTGCCGGGTTCTCTAAGTCAGCTATATCAAAGAGCTAATTTACTCAATGATCGTGGAGACGATGCCCGAACCGACGGTGTGGCCACCCTCGCGGATAGCGAAGCGCAGGCCCTCCTCCATGGCGATCGGGTGGATGAGGTCGCCCTCGATGGTGATGTGGTCACCAGGCATAGCCATCTCGGTGCCCTCGGGGAGCTTGACCGTACCGGTAACGTCGGTGGTACGGAAGTAGAACTGAGGACGATAACCATCGAAGAACGGGGTGTGACGGCCGCCCTCCTCCTTGGTCAGAACGTAGATCTCGCCGGTGAACTTGGTGTGCGGGGTAACCGAACCGGGCTTGCAGAGAACCTGGCCGCGCTCGATGTCCTCACGCTTGATGCCGCGGAGCAGCAGACCGACGTTGTCGCCAGCCTCGCAGAAGTCCATGGACTTACGGAACATCTCGATACCGGTAACGACGGTGTTCTGGGTATCCTTGATGCCGACGATCTCGACGGGCTCGTTGAGCTTGAGCTCACCGCGCTCGACACGGCCAGTAGCAACGGTACCACGGCCGGAGATGGTCATAACGTCCTCAACGGCCATCAGGAACGGGAGGTCGTTGTTACGAGCAGGCGTCGGGATGTACTCGTCGACGGCCTTCATGAGCTCGCGAATGGCGTCCATCCACTTAGCGTCGCCCTCGAGAGCGCCCAGAGCGGAGCCACGGATGACGGGGATGTCGTCGCCGGGGAAATCGTACTCGGAGAGGAGCTCACGGGTCTCCATCTCGACGAGGTCGATGAGCTCGTCATCGTCGACCATGTCGCACTTGTTCAGGAAGACGACGATGTAGGGAACGCCGACCTGACGGGCGAGCAGGATGTGCTCGCGGGTCTGAGCCATGGGGCCGTCGGTAGCAGCGATGACCAGGATAGCGCCGTCCATCTGAGCAGCGCCGGAGATCATGTTCTTGACGTAGTCAGCGTGGCCCGGGCAGTCAACGTGAGCGTAGTGACGGGCAGCGGTCTCGTACTCAACGTGGGAGACGGAAATCGTAATGCCGCGCTCGCGCTCCTCGGGAGCCTTGTCGATGTTCTCGAACGCAGTGAAGTCAGCCTTGCAGCCCTCGGTCTCGGAGAGAACCTTGGTGATGGCAGCGGTCAGCGTGGTCTTGCCGTGGTCGACGTGACCAATGGTGCCGATGTTAACATGCGGCTTAGTGCGCTCAAACTTCTCTTTGGCCATAAAGCCCTCCTCTTAACAGGTCGTCCCCGGACGGGACTTTGCCTTTATACCATAGTGGCCTCTCAACATACTATTGAGAAGCCACCGTGTTACCTATGGTAGCGGTGACTGGATTCGAACCAGTGACGCCACGGGTATGAACCGTGTGCTCTAACCAACTGAGCTACACCGCCGGATGGAGCCTGCAACCAGACTTGAACTGGTGACCTCTTCGTTACCAACGAAGTGCTCTACCGACTGAGCTATACAGGCACTTGACGGGTGGGAGCTATAGGATTCGAACCTATGTAGGCAGAGCCAACGGGTTTACAGCCCGTCCCCATTAACCACTCGGGCAAACTCCCAATCGTTCAAGTATCCGCAGGTCCTTTGGTCTTTTGGACCGCCGCCCCCGCGAACGAAAAAGATAATACGATGCAACCTTGGGGGCTGTCAACGAAAACCTCTAGATACACGGTGCCGGGCGTATCTACATACCTTTGACCTGCGGTTTTGCTGAGTTTGGATATGGAGGACGGTGAATTTGCATATAGCGGTAACATTTCCCGAGGGAACACTTTTGCGTAGTGGAGTACACCATCAGGATCGAACTTTGATATCGACTCATTTGCACCTATATATAGGTCGATATCGGGCTTCCCAGACAGAATCGAGCGTGGATAATCTCCCGCTTTTTGCGTGGCTTCGAGCCCAAAGTGGGAGATTATCCACGCTCATTCACTTAGCAGGAGATTTTCCACGCTCGTATGTCCGGAAATCCTCGCTCGACCAGGATGACTGGGACCGGTCCGGCCTTTGTCTCAATCTGTAACATTTAGAGAACATTTTCTCCCCTATCTGTTACAGATCGAGATGTTTCGCAGAGACCCCAGCTTACGTCTCATTCTGTAACAGCTAGAACGGTTTTCGGCCTCTTCGTGTTACAGATTGAGATGTTATCGGCCATCCCTTGGCATTGTCTCAATCTGTAACTATAAGGAGGGTTTTCAGCCTCTTCGTGTTACAGATTGAGACAAACCGAAAACGGAATGGGCGCTGACCCAATGGCACACCACCTAAAAAGAAACGGGCCCTGTCCCATAAGGAACAGAGCCCGAAACTCTCATGGAGCCAGTGACAGGAATCGAACCTGCAACCCACTGATTACAAATCAGTTGCGCTACCGTTGCGCCACACTGGCACACTTGGCGCTTTCACGCGAAGCCAGTTAAGAATAAAGGAATTGCGGACGAGGCGCAACAGACCCTTTGACCGACCACATCTCAAAACCCTTCGTCAGAACGAATAGTTTTATCTGTTCGCCAGAACCAAAAACTATTCGTTTTGGCGACGGTAAGCCCGCAGCCCATTGATTACAAATCAACGGGCTGGCCAATTGGGAAACGGGTCTCTATGGACAATCCCCTACCTCCCGCGCAGGGCCTTGAGCTTGGCCAGTGCATCGGGACTTAGGCGACTGCCCAGGGTCATCTTGATCTGCGGGGCTTCCTCGGCCTCGTGAACGTCGTTGTCGATCTGTTTGATCTCGTCCACCAGCATGCGGCTCGAGATGCGCGTGACGCCCTTGCCCATGACGACGGCCTGGATCGTGCCGTCGCTCGATACCACGGAGCACGCGCGGCCTTCCTCGCGCGCCTCGATGCAGAGCTTCTGCACCACGGTATCGGCCGAAACACCCGTCGGCGAAAACTCAATGCGCACGCCGCGGGCCGGCAGGTTGGGGCGCTCGCTGGAGATATTGCCCGCGCCGTCAAACACAATCACAGCCTCGTAGCGGCCCTGGGCAAACGCCGCCACGTCGTTGATGAGCGCGGTGCGCGCCATATCGTGAACGTCGCTGGAATACGGATCGTCGGAATGGTCGTACACGAGCTTTTCGTAGCGCGGCGTGCAATGGATCACGTTGTAACCGTCGACCACCAACAGCTCGGGCTTATTGGAGTGCACCGTCGAGACCGGATCGGCGATGGCCTGCGCAAACGCATTGCCGCCCACGCCATAGGTCGCGGCCGAAACAATCGGCTTGGCCGAGCCCTCGCCAAAGCGCTTGGCCTTGGACTTGGCGCGGTTCTTCTTGGACATGCGCTACTCCTCCCCCATGAGCTCACCGGCATTGCGGCGCAGCCACTCAAAGCACAGCGCCGTGGTCGCCTGGGCAACGTTGAGACTCTCGGTCATGCCGCGCTGGGGAAGCTTGGTCAAAAAGTCGCATTTCTCGAGCACCAGACGCGAGATGCCATCGCCCTCGGAACCCATGACGAGCGCCACGCGGCCCTCGAAGGGAGCATCCCAGCAACTGCCCTCGGCGTGCTCGGAAGCGCCACCCACCCAAAAGCCGGCGGCCTTGAGGTCATCGAGCGCACGGGCGATATTGGGCACCTGCGCGATGGGCAGGTGCATGACGGCGCCGGCAGAAGTCTTGTAGCTGCCGACGGTCACACCGGCGGCGCGCTTGTTGGCAATGATGACGCCCGCCGCGCCCACGACCTCGGCGGAGCGCACGATCGCACCAAAGTTGCCATCGTCGGTCACATGGTCGAGCACCACGACAAGTGCCGGGCCCTCGCCTGCGCGGTCGAGAATATCGGCGACATCGGCATAGGGGAAGTTACCAACCTCGAGCGCAATGCCCTGGTGAGCGCCATGGCTCGACAGCGCGTCGAGCTGCGCGCGCGGCACATACTTAATGCGGACACCCGCGGCATTGAGGTCGTCGACCAGGCGCAACAAGGCGGCATCGCGCTCCCCGCCCTCAGCGATGAGCGCGCACTTGACGGGAAAGCCGGTACGCAGCGCCTCGGCGGCAGCACGGCGACCTTCGATAAACTCGCCCTTGGAGACCTGAACGTTGTCACGGTTGCGATCTCGCTGCGGACGCGCAGCCTGGGCTTGGGAGCGCTCGCGCTGGCCCTTGGGAGCGGCAGCGCGGTCGTTGCGGCGAATCGGACGCGAGCCAGAAGCGGCCTGCTTGCCGCCACGAGGTGCACGCTTGCGATTGTCGGCCATAAAGCGGCCTCCTTTAAATACTTTTCAAACAGGACAAAAGAAGCGACCGCTTAAGACGAATAGCTCAAGCGGTCGGTACGGGTTTTCCAAGTGCCCGAGATTGCCGTGAAAGAGGAGCGACGCGTACTTGAGTACGCGAGCGACGGTTTGAACGGCAAGGTCGGGTGCTTGGGAAACCCGCGGGGATTAGAGAGATTTGATACGGGTGCCGGCGGCGGTATCCTCAATGGTGAGGCCCAGGTCCTTGAGCTGGTCGCGGATGGCGTCGGCCAGATCCCAGTTCTTGGCGGCGCGGGCCTCGGCGCGGGCCTCGAGAATCTTGGCAGCGGCCTCGTCCACGTCGTCACCCGTATAGGCGACCAAACCGGCGGCAACGCCCAGCAGACCCAGCGGCAGCTCGACTTTGGGCTCGGGAAGCTCAACGCCAAACGTATCGAGCAGCTCGGCCAGCGTGTCGGCGGCGGCAAGCGCGGCGGCCTTGTCGGCAGCGTCGCCCGCCTGCTCCAGGTACTGGTTGCACTCGGTCACAAAGCCAAAGACGGCACCCATGGCACCAGCGGTGTTAAAGTCGTCGTCCATGCACTCCTTAAAGGTGGCACGGGTCTCGGCGGCCTTGGCGGCAAACGTCTCGGCGGCAGCCTCATCGGCATCGGCCGTCGCATGGTTTGCGGCCCAGCGCAGGTTCTCGACCGTACCGGCGATACGCGTGAGCGAGTTCTCGGCACCCTCCAGGCGCTCCCAAGAAAAGTCGAGCGGCGAACGATAGCTCGTCTGCAGCATCAGCAGGCGCAGGGCGGCAGCGGAGTGCTGCTCGAGCACCTCGGCCAGCGTAAAGAAGTTGCCGAGCGACTTGGACATCTTCTCGCCGTCTACCAGCAGCATGCCCGTGTGCATCCAAGTGTTGGAGAAGCCCTGGTGCCAGGCGCAGGTGGCCTGGGCGCACTCGTTCTCGTGATGCGGGAAGGCAAGGTCGGAGCCGCCGCCGTGGATGTCGATCGGAGTGCCCAGGTAGCGGTGCACCATGGCGGCGCACTCGGTGTGCCAACCGGGGCGGCCCTCGCCCCAGGGGCTCGGCCAGCTGGGCTCGCCGGGCTTAGCGGCCTTCCACAGGGCAAAGTCGAGTGGGTCGTTCTTGTCCTCGTTCTCCTCGATGCGCGCGCCAACCATAAGGTCGTCGATGTTGCGGCCCGAGACCTGACCATAGTTGGGATCGCTGCGCACGGCAAAATACACGTCGCCGTTATCGGCGGCGTAAGCGTGGCCCTGCTCGATAAGCGTCTTGATCATGGCGATCATGGGGCCGATCTCCTTGGTGGCGCGGGGGCGCACATCGGGATCGAGCACGTTGGCGGCGCGCATGACGCCGATGAACTTATCGGAGAACTCCGTCGCGACCTCGGCAGCCGTTCTGCCCTGCTCGTTGGCGCGCTTGATGATCTTGTCATCGACATCGGTGAGGTTCTGGGCGAACGTAACCTCGTAGCCGCTCGCGATGAGCCAGCGACGAATCACGTCAAAGCTGATGAACGTGCGGGCATTGCCGATGTGGATGTTGTCATAGACCGTGGGGCCGCACACGTACATGCGGACCTTACCGGACTCGATGGGCTGGAACTCTTCCTTTTTATGGGTAGCGCTGTTGTAGATACGCATTCGTTACTCCTTAACGGTTTTCTGTAGCAGGCAGACGGCCCAGGCGCCAATTCCCTCGCCCTGGCCTTCCCAACCGAGCTTTTCGGTCGTGGTGGCGGCGACGCCCACGTTTTCGACGTCAACGCCCAGGGCGTGGGCAAGGTTGGCGCGCATGGCATCGCGGTGCGGGGTGATCTTGGGTTGCTGACAGGCAATGGTGCAATCGGCATCGACAAACTCAAAGCCCAGCTCGCGCGCATAGTCCATCACGCGAGCGAGCAGCACCATCGAATCGGCACCCTCGTAGGCGGGATCGGTGTCGGGGAATAGCTTGCCGATGTCTCCCCCGCGGCAGGCGCCCAAAATGGCGTCGGCCAAGGCGTGCGCGAGCACGTCGGCATCCGAGTGGCCCAGCAGACCGCGCTCGTAGGGAATGTCGACACCGCCGATGATACATCGACGCCCCTCCACCAGACGGTGAACGTCGTAGCCGTGTCCAATGCGCAGGTTACTGAACATGGGGAAGGTCCTCTCCCTCGGCCATACGGCCGAGCAGAATCGCGGTTACGGGACGCAGGTCCTCGGGCACCGTCACCTTAAGGTTATCGCGCGGGCTCTGAACGCAGAGGACGCGCCCACCCATGCGCTCGACCAGCGAAGAATCGTCGGTCCCGATAAAGCCCTCGGCGATAGCTGCGGTGTGGGCGCGCTTCATGGCGTCGACGCTAAAGATCTGCGGCGTCTGTGCGGCCCAATAGAGCTCGCGCGGCGGCGTCTCGACGATATTATCGCCATCGACGATCTTGAGCGTGTCGATCGCGGGCTGACCGCACACGACACCGTCGAGGGCGCGGTCGCTCACGAGCACGTCGATAGCGTGATCGATGGCCTCGGTAGTAATGAGCGGACGAGCGCCGTCGTGAATGGCAACATATTCGAAACCCGCTGGAACCGCATGCACGCCGGCACGGGTGGAATCCTGGCGGGTATCGCCAGCATCGGCAAAACTGATGGGCGTGTCATAGTCAAACGGGTCGATGGCCAGGCGGCGCATCTCGGCACGACGCTCGGCAGGGCAAACCACGACGATGTGGCCGACCTTGTCGCTCCGATCAAACGCGCGGATGGACCAGCTCATGAGCGGACGACCCGCCACGTTAACGAGCTGCTTGCCGCCGGGGTTTCCAAAGCGCTGGCCGCTGCCACCGGCAACGACCACGGCGCATACGGGCGCCATTATGCGTTCCCCTGTTTGGTGCCCTTCATGCGGTACAGCGAGTCCGCAAGAATGGCAGGGTTGTTGACGCCAAAGTCGCCCAGGCGCTCCGGATCCTCGCTAATGTCGTCCATGAGCTCCTGCAGCGAGCCGTACTCGTCAACGATCTTCTCGGCCACGCCGTCGCGCACGACGGACACACGCGAAAGCGTGCGCAGGCCCAGCGGCGTCATGACGGAGTCCTCGTCCAGGTCGTCGTAACCCAGAACCGCCGCCACATGCTGTGGGTCGGACAGGTCCTTGGGCGTCATACGGGCAAGCTCTGCGCGGATCTTCTCGGCGTTTGCCTCGGAGGAATCACTCGCGTAGTCGCGAATCATCAGGTCATACTCGGTATCCATGCTGGAGCCGGCGAGCTGCTCGAGCTGCATCTGCACGAGCTTGCCCTGGTTGCCCAGCTTGACGATGCAATCCTTAAGCTCGGTCTTTGCCTGCTGCATGATCTCGAAGCTCGAGAAAATACCGGTAATGTCGGCGAGCGTGACGTAGTCGTCGAGCTCGAGGGCCGTCAGGCGCAGCAAGGAGCGATCGAGCGACTGACGGGTGGTCTGGAGCGTGGCTACGAGCTGGTTGACCGAGCTCATGATGGTGGTGACGGGCTGGATCTCGTAGCTCTTGCCGTGGACGTACACATTGACGACGGCACGACGGGCCGAGACCGAGATCACGATGGCATCGGTGAGCACCGACATGCGAGCGGCGGTGCGGTGACGCATGCCCGTCTCGCTCGTGGCAAGCGAGGGATCGGGATTGAGGTGGAAGTTGGCGCGCAGGATCTGGGTGAGGTCGCCGTCGATGACGATGGCGCCGTCCATCTTGGAAAGCTCGAACAGGCGGTTTGAGGTAAACGAAATGTTGAGCGGGAAGCCGTCGTTACCGGCAGCGAGCACGTTTTCGGTGTCGCCGACGCAGATAAGGGCGCCCAGGTGACCGGCAATGATCATGTCGAGGGCGGTGCGGATCGGCTGACCGGGGGCAGTCAGGCGGATGGCCTGTTCCATACGCTTTTGCAGCTCGTTCTTATCCAAGGCATCGCTCCCATCGTATACGCTCCATAAACGCTAAATAGTTTCTCACGGTTTGTCCCTGCGGCGCTTGCGAAATCCGATGCTTACAGAATGAGCGAACACAGCTTAGGTAGCTCATTTGGGACGAGGCTCTCTTGACTGCTCATGTGGTAGCATCGGGTCTCATATTAATGAGGGAGTAGTCGCGTAATCGGGCTCGCCCGCAGAGAGGGAGCCAGACTATGGGACTCGCAGAGCTCGTGCTGCTCGCCGTTGGCCTTTCGATGGACGCTTTTGCCGTTTCCATCTGCAAGGGTCTCGGCATGAAAAAGATCAACCTTAAAGTCGCCGTGGTGCTCGGCCTGTTCTTTGGCGGCTTCCAGGCCGGCATGCCCGTAATCGGATGGGCGCTCGGCAGTCAATTCATGGGCATCATCGGACCGATCGACCATTGGATCGCCTTTATCCTTCTGGCCTTTATCGGCGGCAAAATGCTGCGGGAAGCCTTTACCGAGGACGAGGGCGAGGGCGACGGCAAGGATGCCGAAAAAATTGACCTGGCAGAATATCTGATTCTTGCCATTGCCACCTCGATTGACGCCCTAGCCGTAGGTATCTCGTTTGCGGCGCTCTCGGTTGACATCGTTCCCGCTGTATCGCTTATCGGCATCACGACGTTTATCTTCTCCATCGCCGGCGTGGCGATCGGCCATACCTTTGGCGGGCGCTACGAAAAGCCTGCCACCATCGTGGGCGGCGTCGTGCTCATCCTCATCGGGCTTAAGATCCTGCTTGAGCATCTGGGGATTTTGGCGCTGTAACGCCAAGCACAATCGCTCAAAACTCAACGCCAGCACAAGGCCTTATGCAGAGTTTTGCATGAGGCCTTTTCGTGCAGACTTTTGCATGTCATACTAATATGCAAAAGTCTGCACATTAGGAGATCGCCGTGGACACCCTTCCCATCACCACACCGCGCCAAGCTGGCATCTACGTGCGCCAGGCACGCGAGGCTCAGGGTCTCACCCGTGCAACCCTCGCTAAAAAAGCCGGTGTTTCGGAGCGCTTGCTCGCATCGCTCGAGCTAGGAGACGCCACCGGCATTCGACTCGACAAGTTGCTGACGATTTTCAATGCTCTTGGACTGGCACTCGCCGCTCAAGGGGATATCGGCGAAGCGAAAAACGAGCGACCAGTCGACGCCCCGCATGCCAATCCGCTGCCTCGCAGCATCCCCAGGCGCCATCACACTCAACGTCCTCATCATCGCAACCGTCGTAGTACCCCCATTCCGGCTCTTGCAGATGCCCCCTTTACATCCGCACTCTACGACGAGGTCTTCGCCGATTTCGCCATGTCCAATCTCGGAGTCTCGATTGCCGCAAACGTATCTAACCAAACCAAGCCCGAAGGGAAATAGCCAATGGCCAGAACATCACTTCGGACCATTATTTGCGGCGTACCTGCGGGAACGCTCACGCAAGATGAGAACGGTCTTATCAGCTTTACCTACGATCATGACTATGACGGGCCAGCCCTATCGACCAACATACCCGTATCGAATCGCACATACGGACAACAGGTCATGAATCCGTACCTGTTTGGCCTTCTACCCGACAGCGAGGACCAGCGAAAAGCGATTGCCGCCGAATTCGACGTTAGGCCCAACAATCCCGTTGCGTTGCTCAGCCATATCGGACTCGACTGTCCGGGCGGAGTGCAGTTTTGTGCCGAAGAAGATGCCGATGCCGTCCTGCATCGCGCTGGCGAATACCGCCCTATAGACGACCACGAAATTGCTCTCCGTCTCAAGTCGATCAGAGATGACCGCGATGCATCGTGGATGGGTCTAGATGAAAGTTGGTCACTCGGAGGCAACCAGGGCAAGTTCGCGCTCGCGTTCATAAACGGCCGCTGGTGCGAATGCATGGGCTCCTCGCCCACGACGCATATTTTAAAAAATGGCGTTATCGGATTTAAACTCGAGGCTCTCAATGAGTTTGTCTGCATGAAAAGCGCCCAGCGCGCCGGTATCGCAACGGCAAACGTCGAATATCGAATGTTTGAGGACGAACCTGCCCTCATTGTTGAGCGCTATGACCGCGTGAAAGTCGAAGACGGAACGATCAGGCGCCTACATCAAGAAGACCTCTGTCAGGCACTTGGGGTGATGCCCGCCCAAAAGTACACGGCAGACGGCGGCCCGACCACCCGCGACATTCAAGAGCTCCTCGTAAATACGAGCCACCATCAACTTAACCTGTATCTGTTTACGCAGATACTGTTCTTCAACGCCATTATCGGCGCACCGGATGCGCATGCGAAAAACTATTCCCTGCTCCTTGGAAACGACGGCGCAGCCATGATGGCTCGAATGTACGATGTCGCGTCGGGTTTGGCGTATGAGCGTATGCGCCGCCGGGCGCGCCTTGCCATGAGCGTTGGCGGCGAAAATCGCGTGGGGCGCATCGGTCCAGGCGCTATCCGCCGATACCACGGTATGGGCGACCCCGCGCTGGAGGCGGCGCTCACCGATGCCGGGCTATCCGAGAAGTTTTGCTTTGCGGCCATGATGGACCTCGCCTACGAGGTACCCGTTTGCATGGAAGAGGTCATGGACGAATACGCCGGCCTGCCCGGCATGGCGGACCTGCGCGAGCATATGCTCGGCCCCGTCCGCGAAAACTGCCAGCGCACCCTCGACCTCATCAAGGCGGATATAGGCTAGGTGTCCGTAATTTGCCATTTCCCAAAAGAAGAGAGGGGGCACCTGTCGCAAAAGACCGGGTGTCCCCTCTCGTAATGTCATTTGCAATCCGCTAGCACGTGACTCGGACTGCTGCTAGCGCAATCTTTACGCAGCGAGGCGCTTGAGAACGTCGATGAGCAGCTCATAGAAGCGCTCGGCAGAAGCGAGCTCCATGCTCTCATCCGGGGTGTGGACATCGGAGAGCGTCGGGCCCACGGCGATGGCGTCCAGGCCGTGCAGGGCCTCGGCAAACAGGCCGCACTCAAGGCCGGCGTGAATGGACTCGATGCGCAGCTCGGAGCCAAAGAGCTCGCGATAGCTCTCGACAAAGATGTCGCGGACCGGCGAATGCTCGGCATAGCTCCAGCCGGGATACTCGAACTCAAACTTGGCGTCGAAGCCCAAGACATCGGCCAGCGTCTGCAGGCGGTCCTTGAACTCGTTCTGCAGCGAAGTGATCGAGGAGCGCGGGGACAGCATAATCTTGACCTGGTCGTCAGAGGTGGCAACCACACCGATGTTGGAGGAAACCTCGACGGAGCCGTCGGTGGCGACGTTGCGGCGAATCACGCCGTTAGGGGCAAGACGCAGGGCGCGGATGAGGGCAAGCGCGGACTTCTGGTCCATGGCCTCGACCTCGGCGTCGTCGGCAATCTCGACGGTGCAGGTAAAGCCGGGGTCGAAGACCTCGAGCTCGGCAGTGACGTCGGCGATGATGCCCTTTGCGATCTCGGCCGCTGCCTCGGCGGCAGTGTGGTCGGCGTAAACCAGCTCGGCCTTGCACTCACGGTTGATGGCGTTGTCCTTAGTGCCGCCGTTAAAGCTGACGATGGCGGGCTCGCCGGCGACCATCAGGCGGTCGATGATGCGGGCCATGATGAGGTTGCCGTTGCCGCGCTCCAGGTTGATGTCGGAGCCGGAGTGACCACCCAGCAGGCCGGAGATGTCGAGCGTAAGGGCGCTGCCGGTCTTGTGCTCGCGCACGATCGGGCAGGTGTAGGTAACGACGACGCCGCCGGCGCAGCTGACGGTGGCCACGCCCTCCTCCTCGGAATCGAGGTTGATCATGGTGCGGGCGCTAATCTGGGACTTGTCGAGCGTCTCGGCGCCAACCAGGCCAGTCTCCTCGTCGGTGGTGAACACGCACTCGAGGGCCGGATGAGCAATCGAATCGTCGTTGAGCACGGTGAGCATCAGAGCGACAGCAATGCCGTTGTCGGCGCCCAGGGTGGTGCCGTTAGCGGTGAGGACGCCGTCCTTGACGACCAGGTCGATACCATCGGTCGTAAAGTCGTGCTCAACGGAGCCAAGCTTGTCGCACACCATGTCGATGTGGCCCTGCAGCATCACGGTCGGGGCATTCTCGGCGCCGGCAGATGCGGGCTTACGAATGATGACGTTGTAGACCTCGTCCTGATACACGTCGAGGCCGCGCTCCTTGGCAAACGCAACCAAGAAATCGCTGATGCCCTTCTCGTTGCCAGACCCACGGGGGATCGCGCTGATCTCCTCAAAGAAATGGAACAGCTGGGCGGGCTCGTAGCCAGTAATCTTGTAGTCCATGGTGCCTCCTTGGCGCAACTGGTTAGACAATAAGACATGCGCCTTGTATATTCCCAGACTTCGTTTGCATAAACCAGTCGAAAACGCCGAGCGCTCTCGCATCATCGGCTAACGGCGAGGAAACGCCACTTTATCAAGATAAAGCAGGTTAGACGGGCCGCGC
Source organism: uncultured Collinsella sp. (assembly GCA_959026725.1). Lineage (GTDB taxonomy): Bacteria > Actinomycetota > Coriobacteriia > Coriobacteriales > Coriobacteriaceae > Collinsella. The sequence goes on along the minus strand of CAUFMG010000002.1, from coordinate 93,683 downwards.
CGAAGGGACGTTGGATCCTTCAACCAACTTCAACGCCTGTTGAACGTTAATGCATACACCATTGGTATGCTTAATAAGATTCTTGTCCTCGGTCACGACGTAATCGGCATCAATGCGATTGGCGACGCCCAGCATCAGGTCGTCCTCAAAGTCGTTGTGATGATACTTGAACACAAAGGAGTCGAAGACCTCGTCTGCACCGACCGAGGCAATAATCGACTTTTGCCGAATCAGGCGAACGCACGCCCACGCTGTCTCGTCGGCACCGGCGATGGCTTCGGGAGTGAGAGCCCCCTCACGGCGGGCGTCGGCCTTCATCGTCCTTCCCAGAATGTAATAGACGTCTTTGACAGACAGGGAGGACGAGAAGAGGACGATATCCTCCGCTTCCGCCGCGCGAGAAAGGAGCTCGACTATCGGCCTGGTCGCATTCGTGCGAGCGAGAAAGTAATCTAGCCAGACGTTCGTGTCGATCAGCAGCTTGAGCACACGTTTCGTTCCGACGCCGCTCATAATTCGATCCAATCACTGAATCTCTCGCTCATCATTTGATCGTATAACTCGTCGTAATCAAAGGCTTCATCGGGGCTCGGCCTCTGAATCGAGAACCGCTCATAAAAATTCGAAATTAACGCAGCCCCTTCCGAGACGCGGGACGAACTCACCTTCGATCGTATGTCGTCAGGCAGGACTTCGTCATCATTCTTTTTTGCGACGGGCATATGACCGTTCTCGGTCAAGTACTGCCACAGCTCCCTCACAGCTTGTGACGGCGTCATGCCGATATGCGCCAGCACGGCGTCCCCAGCCTCTTTGAGTTGGCGATCCATGCGTACATTCATCTGGACCGGCCGTGAGTCGAGTACCGATATTGGCATGCTAGCTCCTTCTGCTATACATATTTATATTTCGAGTATAGCACCATTTACTCATAAAAAAGGGGCGCCCCGACAGGAGTGCCCCTTCGCAAAGCTATGTTACGCCCTACAGCGCGCCGGAACCGGCTTGCATCATGCCGCCGGGGCCCGAGGTCACGCCGCCGCTCACGGGCGCGGCGTTGCCGGTGTGCGGTGCCGCCGGGGCGGTATCGCCACCGAGCATGCCCGCCGGACGCGGTGCCGGGATCTCGCCCGTGCCGTGGCTAAAGACAAACTTGCCATCGGCCACGTCGCACAGGACGGTATCGCCCTCGCCCCACTCGCCGGCCAGAAGCTCCTCGGACAGCGGGTCCTCGATGAGCTTTTGGATGGCACGGCGCAGCGGACGCGCACCGTTGGTGAGGTCGGTGCCCTCGGCCACGATCTTGTCATAGGCCGCATCGGTGAGCTTGATGTTCATGCCGTTGGCAATCAAACGCTGACGCAGGTCGTCCACCAGCAGGTGCGCGATCTTGGTGAGATTCTCGCCCGAGAGCTTCTGGAACACCACAATGTCATCGATACGGTTGAGCAGCTCGGGGCGGAACAGACGCTTGAGCTCGCCCATCGCGCGACCACGGATCTCACTCGACGTGAGACCCTGCTCGCCGGTGGTGCCAAAGCCAACGCTCGCATCCTGCGCAATCTCGCGGGCGCCCACGTTGGACGTCATGATGATCACGGTGTTGCGGAAGTCTACCGTCTTGCCCTGGCTATCGGTCAGGCGGCCCTCCTCCAGCACCTGCAGCAAGATGTTGAAGATATCGGGGTGCGCCTTCTCGATCTCGTCGAACAGCACGACCGAGTACGGGTGACGACGAACGGCCTTGGTGAGCTGGCCGCCCTCGTCGTGACCGACGTAACCCGGAGGGCTACCGATGAGCTTGGAGACCTCGAACTCGCTACCGAACTCGGACATGTCGAAGCTGATGAGCGCATCCTTGCTGCCAAAGAGGTACTCGGCGAGCGTCTTGGCGAGCTCGGTCTTGCCCGTGCCGGTGGGACCCAGGAAGATAAAGCTGCCGCCGGGGCGACGCGGGTCCTTGAGCGGCGAGCGGCTGCGGCGCACGGCTTTGGCAACTGCCTCGACAGCCTCATCCTGACCGATGATGCGCGTCTTGAGCACGCTTTCGGCCTGCAGCAGGCGACGGCTCTCGCTCTCGGTAAGCGAGGACACCGGCACGCCCGAAGTCACGGACACGATATCGGCGATCTGACTCACATCGATGGTGAGCGGGCTGGCGTCGAGCTCGGCGGTCCAGGCGGCCTTGGCCTCGGCGAGCTCAATCTCGGCGGCCTTCTGTTGCTCGGTGATCTCGGCGGCCTTGTTCATGTCGTCGCTCTCGGTGGCCTCCTGCGCGGCGGCCTTAAGCTCCTCCACGCGATGCTCGGCCTCACGCACCGGCTCGGGCGCGCGATTCGCGGCGATGCGAGCGCGGGCACCGGCCTCGTCAATGAGGTCGATGGCCTTATCGGGCAGGAAGCGATCCTGGATGTAGCGGTTGGAAAGGTTCGCGGCAGCCTCGATAGCACCCTGCGTATAGCGCACATGGTGATGCTCCTCGTAGCGCGGCTTGAGCGCGGTCAGGATCTTGACCGTGTCCTCGACGCTCGGCTCCTCGACATCGATGGTCTGGAAGCGACGCTCGAAAGCCGGGTCCTTGGTGAGGTACTTGCGGAATTCCTCGGCCGTGGTGGCGCCGATAATCTGGAAGGCGCCGCGCACGAGCACGGGCTTGAGCATGGAGCTCGCGTCGATGGAGCCCTCGGCAGAACCGGCACCGATGATGGTGTGCATCTCGTCGATAAACAGGATGACGTCGTCGGCTTCGGTGGCCTCTTGGATCACGTTCTTGAGGCGCTCCTCAAACTCGCCGCGATACTTGGCGCCCGCCACGAGGCCCGGCAGGTCGAGCGTCCAGATATTCTGGTTCATGAGGTTCTCGGGCACGTTGCCGGCTGCAATCTGCTGAGCCAGGCCCTCGACGATGGCCGTCTTGCCCACGCCGGGGTCGCCCAGAATGAGCGGGTTGTTCTTGGTGCGGCGCGAAAGAATTTCCATCATACGCTGGACTTCCTTTTCGCGACCAATTACAGGGTCGAGCTCGCCGTCGCGCGCCTTCTGCGTGAGGTTAGTCGCGAACTGCTTAAGCGTATCGGTGCCACTCCCCTTTTGCTGAGAGGCATCCGAGCCGCTAAAGAACGGCAGGCCCGCACCGGGACGACCAGCACCGGCGCCGGCGAGCGGACGCTTCTTGTCCTGGTCCTTGGCGGTGAGTTTCTCGATAGCCTTTTTGATAGAGGCGGACGACACACCCAGGCGCATGAGGATGTCCATGGCCATGCCGTTGCCCTCTTCGACGATGCCGATCAGCAAGTGCTCGGTCGACACGTAGGTCTGGTTATTCTCACGCGCCACGCGGAATGAACGCTCCATAACGCTAATGACGAGCGGCGTAAAGGCGAGCTTGGCCGCCTCGGTCTCCTCGCTGGGCTCGGGAACCGTGGTCTGGACCTCTTTGAGAGTATCCATGATGTCATCGTAGGAGATGTCGAGCGAACGCAGTGCCTCGGCGGCAATGCCCTCGTCCTCCTTGGCAAGCGCGAGCAGCAGGTGCTCGGTGCCCACCTTATTTGAATGAAGATCAAGCGCCTCTTGCTTGGCCATGGACATGACCTTACGCGCGCGATCGGTAAATCTATCTAACATGCTCGTTTCCTTACATGAGTTCATCGAAATCAAAACGCCCGCCCGTCGGCGGCGCTTTTGTCTCTTTACCCACAGGTTGTCTATGTTAACAGCTGGAGGAATATCTATAAACCCGGCTCACATGAATGCAGGTTATGACCGCATCGCGGGACTCACCGCGCGATGCGCGACAGGCGCCCCGCAAGAGAAACCCTAGGCGTCTTTCACCACGTCGGGACTCGTCGCACGCGATGCGCGATAGGCATCGGCCTCCTTGGAGACGCGTCCGAGCAGCTCGGATGTATCGACGCCCTCGACTTGCGCGACCGTTTCCACCGTCTGCATGGCGACCGCCCTCAGGTACGCGCACGCGCTGTCCCCCAGCTGCTCGAGGTCTATCTCCTCGCCGCCCTCCCGGACAAAGCCGACCGCCATCACAAAGCCCATGATGCCCGAGACCAGAAAGCCCACCGCAAAGCTCGAATCTGCCTTGAGCTCTTCTCCGTCGGGGTGGACGATCTCTCTCACGCGGTCGATGATGATCGTATGGATGCCCTGCACGACCTGCTCGGCGGCACCCGCCCTCATGGTGATGACGATGCGCCGCAGCAGGCAGCGGACGTCGCGCCGGTCGAACGCCGAAAGGTCGCCCTCGCTCGAAAAATGCCAGAGGGCATCGGTGATGAGCTCGTTATCCTGCAGCAGCTGGGCTATGGCGATGGCGACGAGTTCATCGAAATCGTGAAAATAGTAGTAAAACGTTCCGCGATTGCACTGGGCGGCGCGGGTCACCTCGCCAACCGACAGCTCGAAGATGCTGTTGTTCTCGATGAGCTCCCAAAACGCCTCGATGATACGGGTGCGTGCATCGGGCGCATCGGCGTCCTTACGCGGTCTCGCCATGCGCCTCACCGCACCCCTGCGCCTTGGCGTTCATGATGAGCATCTGAAGACGGTTCTCCACGTTGGCGAAGCTCACGTCGGGATCGTAGTCGAGCGGCAGGAACTGCGCCGTGGGATACTGCTCCTTGAGCGCATGGATGAGCCCGCGCCCCACGACATGGTTGGGCAGACACCCGAACGGCTGCAGGATCACGAAGTTGCGGCAGCCGCGCTTGGCGTGCTCGAGGATCTCCGCCGGAATCAGCACGCCCTCGCCCGCATCGAACGTATGGTGCAGGATCTTATCGCTCGCGCGCACGAGCTCGGGCATGCGCGTCGGCGGCTCGTAGAGCGGGCTCGCCGCGCCCAGGCGGTCGCAACGGTCGTGCGCGAGCTCGAACAGGTTGTCCGCCGTGGCGTACCAGGCCTTTTCGGGCAGCGACAGGTCGACGTGGAACTCGCGCGACTGCGCATGCTTGTAGAAATAGGTCTTGCGGATCACGTCGGTCATGCGCGCCTCGATGACCTCGAGCCCGTTGTCCTCGAGGTAGCGCTCGATCTCGTGGTTGGCGCCGAGATGGAAATTGAGCAGGTACTCGCCCACGATGAGAACGGTCGGATGCGGGTTCGAGCGGTCGTACGGAACGGCGTCCATGATCGCAAGCGCGCGTTTGAAGCCCGTCGCCTGGCCTCTCAGCCCGGAGCGCTCCATGCCCTCGATAACCTCATCGAGCGCGCGGTCGAACGCAGCGTCCGCCGCGCCCTTCTCGAGCTCGTAGGGACGGATGCGCCTAAGCATGGCCTCGAGGGCATCGATCATGGGAAGACCGTAGGCGATCTGGATGCTCGGGCCAAGGCCGAGCTTGAAGCCCGGATGCGCATTGTGGGCATCGACGTCATCGTTGGTGAGCACCGGGACATAGTCGTATCCCGCGTCGTCGAGCGCGCGGCGCAGCAGGGGCATGTAGTGCGTCAGGCGGCAGTCGCCGATATACTTGCCAGTCACCACGGCGACGTCGTGCGGGTCGTACTTACCGCTCTCGAGTGCCGCGAGCGCCTCGCCGATCACGATTTGCGCGGGGAAGCAGATGTCGTTGTGCACATAGCGTTTGCCCAGGCGGATGGCATCCTCGCGCCCGATGTCAAGGGCCTCGGCGCGCACGCCCTGATTGCGCATCGCCGCGGTCATGAGCCTGCAGAACGCATGGGAGGTGTTGGGGACCAGCGCGATCTTGTCGTGCCGGTCGCGCTTGGTGTACTTGACCTTATACGGGTCGTCGAGCGGATGGACCGCGTGCACCCGGGCGCCCTCGGCACGCTCCTCCGCGCGACGACGGTTGACCGACTCGATAAACGAACGCACGCGAATGCCCATGGGACCGGCGACGTCGCTCTCATCGAGCTTGATCATCATCGGAACCTTGGAGCCCATCTCGCCCATCATGCGCGCGATCTCGTCGGTGAGATACGCATCGTGGCCGCAGCCGAAGCTGCCCATCTGCACGAGCTCGAGCTCGGGCGTCGATGCGACGATGACCGCGCACGACAGCATGCGCGCATGGTAGTTGTTCACGATGTCGATGCGGCTGTTGGAAAGATCGACGTTGCAGACCCCCGGCACCGCATCGGGCGTCAGCACGGGGATGCCGCGCTCAGAGAAGAGCTTGGGCAGCCCGTGGTTGACCAGCGGGTCGTTGTGGTACGGGCGCGAAGCGATCACCACCGCGTAGCCGCCGTCCTCGCGCACGTTCTCGAGCACCTGCCTGCCGCGCAGCTGCAGCTGGTTCTCAAACGTCTGCTGCGCGCGGTCCGCCTGCTCGGTCGCCTTGGCAACCAGGTCGGCATCGATATCGAAGGTCTCCTTGCACCACGCCTTGAGCTGGCGGTTTCGGTCGCCCTCGTCGTACCAGTGGAACAGCGGCGTATCGAACGGAGCGCCGAAACGCTCCTCCGGGTTATCGGAATTGCGCATCACGTAGGGGTATCCCTTTACGACGGCGCACATCCACTCGCTGGTAGAGGCGGTGTTTTCGGTGGGCACCGTCGTGATGATGGGCATGAAGATGCGGTCGACGCCGGCGTCGACGAGATTGCGGATGTGCCCGTGGACGAGCTTGGCCGGGAAGCACACGGTGTCGGATGTGACGTGCGCCAGACCGCGCTCGTACATCGCCTTGGTGCTGCGTCCCGAGACGCGCACCTTAAAGCCGAGCGTGCTGAAGAACGTCGACCAGAACGGCATGGTGTCCCAGAACTCGAGCACACGGGGAATGCCGATCGTGACATCGCGCCCCCCGCAGACGGGAACCGTGGGGCACGACTCGAACAGCAGCTTCTCGCGGTCGACAAAGAGATTGGGGGCAGCCGCGGTCCGGTCGCGCCCCGTGCCGGGTGCATGTGCCTCGCAAGCACCCTGCGGACGCAGCTCCTCCGCCGCGGGAACCTCGCGCACGAGCTCATCCCATGAGATGGCGCCGCCGCGCGGGCAGCGATTGCCCGTGACGTAAAGCGAGCCGTCGTCAAATGCCACGACCGCGCGCTGGCAGCGGTTGTTGCACCGACGGCAGGTAACGCCGCCGAACTCGCGATGCTCGAAGCGCTCCACGGCATCGAGCCCGATAAACGACGTGCCGGCGTCGCCCTTGCGGCATTTCTCGCGCGCGAGCAGGGCGATACCGATAGCGCCCATCAGCCCCGGGTGGGGCGCACGCGTGACGGGTTTGCCCAGATACTGCTCGAATGCGCGCAGCACCGCGTCGTTTCGGAACGTGCCGCCCTGGACGACGACTTTGTCGCCCAGACGGTTGAGATTTGAAACGCGAATGACCTTGGTGAACACGTTCTCGATAATCGAACGGCAGAGACCGGCCATGATGTCGCCCGGACCCTTACCGCGCCGCTGCTCGGAAACGACGCTGCTGTTCATGAACACCGTGCAGCGGCTGCCGAGAACGGCGGGGGCTTTGGACGAAAATGCCTCGGTCGCGATATCCTCAACGGCTATTCCGAGGTTTTTGGCAAAACCCTCGAGGAACGAGCCGCAGCCCGCAGAGCACGCCTCGTTGACGACGATATCGGTCAGCACGCCGTGGTTGAGCCAGATGGCCTTCATATCCTGTCCGCCGATGTCGAGCGCGAAGGTCGCATCGGGAACGCATGCGCACGCGGCGCGGGCGTGCGCGACCGTCTCGACCGTATGGTAGTCGGCGTGGAACGCGCGCGCGAAAAGCTCCTCGCCGTATCCCGTGGTGCCCACGGCATCGATCGCAAGCGTGACTCCCGCTGTCTCCCAGCGGTTCTTCAAGCTGACAAGACCCTGTTGGGCGACGTCGAGCGGTCTGCCGTTATTAGACGCGTAGAACGAATCGACAAGCTCACCCGCCTCATCGACCAGGGCGAACTTGGTCGTCGTGCTCCCCGAATCGATACCGAGCGCCACACGCACCGTCTCTCCGGGCGCATACGCATCCGGACCCTTTGCCGGCGTCTCTTTGCCATGGCGTGCCATAAAATCCGCCTGCTCGGCAGGTGTGGCAAAAAAGGGCTGGGCAAGACGTCCCTCCCCGCTTGCGGGCGCGACCGTCTCGAGCTTATCCAGCCGGACAAAAGCGTCGGGAAGGTCGATCGGTTGGGACGATGCGAACATGTCGGTCAGCGACAGGGCGGCACCGCGCGCGACCATGATCTGCGGATCGCGCGGGACGATAACCTGATCGTCCGATAGATTCAGTTGCTCCCGGAACACGCGGACCAGCGTGGGGTTGTAAGCGAGCGTACCGCCCTCGAAGATTACCGGCGGCTCGATGTCGATACCCTGGGCCAGACCGCCGATCGTTTGGCGGGCGACCGCGTGAAGCGCCGAAAGCGCCAGGTCGGTGGTAGGAATGCCCTCGTTGAGCAGCGGCTGGATATCGGTCTTTGCGTACACGCCGCAGCGGCCCGAAACCTCGTGGACGGTCGTTCCCCGGCTTGCGAGCTGCTCGAACTCGCCCGATTCGGTGCCGACCCCCATGAGCTTTGCCATCTCGTCGATAAATGCACCGGTACCGCCTGCGCACGAGCCGTTCATGCGCATGTCGGCAACCTCGATGTCTCCCTTATCGTTGGTGCGGAAGAAGATCATCTTGGCGTCTTGGCCGCCCAGCTCGATGGCGCAGCGCGTCTGCGGATAGAACCTGCTGATCGCGAGCGCGTTGGCGACCACCTCCTGAACGTACGAGGCGCCCAGCGCGGTCGCGATATCGCGCGCACCCGAGCCGGTCACCGCAACGCGCAGCGACTCATGGGGAAAGCGCTCGGCGAGCTCGCCGAGCATGGCGCGCACGCTCGCTGTCTGACACGCCCCGTGGCGGCGATATCCCCACCACGCCTCGGTCATATCCTCGTGCATCGCGTAAACTTTGGTCGTCGTCGACCCTACGTCCAGTCCTACTAGCAACGCCATAATGCTCCGTCTCTCGCATTTTTCCTGCTAGAGATATACCACTCTACGTAATACAACAGACTGTTGTATTTAAACTCCGTATAAAATGCGGCTGCCGAAACGCTTCAGCAGCCGCCGAATGCACCAACAGATTGTTCTGCGCGCTAGCACGTCGGGCAACGGAGCAGCACGGGCCCTCCGGTCATGCGCACCGCTCACGCCCGCGATGCCGCCGAGAGAGCTATCCACGCTTAGGGCTCCAACCAAGCAAGTCGCCCGCGCTCAGCAGATCCCTAAGCGAGCTACTCGCACTCAGGAGCCATAGCCTGCTCCAAGAGCTCGGCATGCTCCTCCTCGAAAACCGTCCCCACAGGGAAGGCGCGACGGAAGACGAAGTGGGAAATCGGACCGGCTACCAAAAGGTTCCACGGCAGCGCCATCACAAAATTATGCGGGATGTTGATCATCCAGATCGCGGGCACGGAATACAGGTTCGCAAGGATGCCACCGGGCATGTGCGTCAGACCCTCGCAGGCACCGTACAGCGACATGATGATGACCATGGGAACGACCATGCAGGAGCTGACGGCGAGCGTCATGGCGAGCGGCGAGCTCTTGCCCGGAGTGACCAAGTACTTAAAGGCGAAACCCTTGGCGAGCGGGCTGGCGACGAACCAGTCGCAGCACATGGCAAAAATGTAGGCAACGGGGAAGCCGAGCCACGCAGCGGCAACGACCTCGCCGTTGATGGCCCCATGCTGCAGGGCAACGTTGTAGATGCTCATCCAGAGCACCATGCAAAAGCACATGATAAAGGTGAACAGCAGGCTCTCTCGTTTGTTGATAGGCATGAAGGGCAGATTCCTCTCTGTGTTGTGCCGCGGCACCACGCAACAAAAACGGGCGGGCAAGATGGAGCTGTTGGGACTTCATCTCGCCCGCCCGTGGTACGTGCGTCTGCGACTACTTATGTGGTGGAACCAGCCTAGCACGAAACGCATGCGCTTCGTAAGCGTTGAGTTTATGAAGATGCAGGGCACCGATAATCCCCCGACCCCATAAGTTGCGGTGGAATACGGACTGTTTTGACCCTTTAAGCAGCAATTCAGTCCCTATTTCACCGCAACTCTTTTGGTGCAAAGTAACCTGTCCCCCTTGTACCAATTAGCTGGTGTGGCGCCAGCGAGGGTCGGTGAGAGTTCTCGCCACACCCAGCCCAACGGGCAGAAACGCTACGATGAGCACTGCGCGCACAAACCAGCCGAGCATATTGACTGTGTCGAAGGTGCACATGTAATACATAGAGCGATAGAGATACAGACCGGGCACCATAATGACAATCGAAGGCACCGTGAGGGCGATGCGCGGGTAGGTGAGCTTGACTTCAGCCAAGCTTGCGAGCAGCCCCGATACCAGCGCGCCGATAAACGCTGCTGCCTCGGGAGGCATTCCCGTGCTGAGGCCCAGGAAGGGAATCATCGTCGGCGCATCGACAAGGGTCAGACGCAGGGTATTGGACACGGCACCGATCAACCCAGCTGCCGCGGCCATCTTTACCGGGCTGTTGAACATCACCGAGAAGCCGAATACGCCAACGAAGCTCATCACCACGCGCAGGAGCGTAAGGGCAAGCGGCGAAAGGCCCAGTGGGGCAAAGTCGTCCGGCGCTAGGCCAACACACTCGGCAACCATCCAACCTACGAGGGTCGCCATCACAATAATCGATACGGCATATGAAAGGCGCTCGATACCGCTTCGCATGTCGAGCTTAGCGATGTCGAGGCCTGCCGTAATGAGCGGAAAGCCGGGAATCACAAAGAGCATGGCGCCGATATAGCCTTCTTGGTGCGACATTGCCCCCGGTATGACCTGGCCAAGGCCGAGCAATGCCAGCAGATACGAAACGCAAGCGAGCGCAACGCCGGTCGTCAGCGCGCTGAACTGACCAAGGCCCTGCTTGAGAATATGGGAGCGAGCAAAATTGCCGACACCAGCGCCTACGAACGCGCAGGCCATCTCGATAGGGCCGCCGCCGAGCAAAAAGACGAAGGCGCCACAAGCACAGGCCGCCGCAAGGCCCTGTTGCCAGGGAGCGTAATCGGGCTTTGAGCTCTCAACGGTCTTGAGCATCTCGTGGTATTCGTGCACGGTAAACCGGCGCCCGTAAATCTCGATTTCCTTTAAGAAGCTCTCCATCATCCAGATGCGATGGGTATTGACTCCCGTTGTGGGCAGGCTGACAACCTCGTTAAAGCAGTGGCCATCTTCGATGCAGGTGCACTCAAACGACAGGAGACTCAGGTCGACGTGAATCGTGACGCCGAGCACGTCAGCAACACGATTCATGGTATCGCGCACGCGCCAGGCACCCGTTCCGCTCGCGAGCATAAGCATACCGGTGCGGCAGATGATGGATGATTTATCGGTGAGCGGCGCATCGACGGCAAGTTCATCGCCTGCCGTCACGATCTGGTGCCAGTCAGTTTTCATATGGAGCGCGCCGGCACGGACACCGTGGTGCATGGGGGCTCTCGAAAGCAGCGAGTCAAGGCGCGAAGACTGTGGGGGCTCCGCCGATTCGCCCTCGTCCTCGTCGGGCTCTTCATCGATCAGATCAAAGGAATCAAGCGGCGCTGGCTCGCGACGGTCGATCAGCTCCTCGTCCTCATCATCAAAGTAATTGAACTGATCGAGCATGTCCTCTTCGATAGCACGCTCGCTCGCATCGTCCATCCCGGTGCTCCCTTCCTATCGACTAACCCCCATCCTAGACAGCGACGGCTAAAGGAAACATAAAAGAGACGGCTGTCATGCGAGCCATGTGTGCAATAGCCGTTGGGTAGTCGTTTGAGAACGCCCCCAATGACTATTGACGGCCAAGGCAACGCCGATGCTATGGCACCGACAGCGAAAACCCGCCAGAGCGAGCAAGGTGCCTTGAAACAAGGCGGCATTGATCTTTTGATCATGCCGCCGAAGTTGAAAGGCAGATTGCCGCTCTGGCGGGCTTGCAGCGTCAACTGGTTACGCGGGTTGGTAAACCCGCGTAACCCCCTAGTACATCTTTGCGCCGGCGGGGATGGAAGCGTCGAGCTGGATCAGGTTGAGGCGCTCCTCGCCCTCCTCCTCGTGGATGGCGCTGATCAGCATACCGCAGCTGGGAATACCCATCATCTTGCGCGGAGGCAGGTTGGTGATGGCGAGCAAGGTCTTGCCGACCAGGTCCTCGGGCTCGTAATAAGCGTGAATACCGGAGAGGATGGTGCGGTCGGTACCGGTACCGTCGTCGAGCGTAAAGTTCAGCAGCTTCTTGGACTTCTTGACGGCCTCGCATGCCTTGACCTTCACAGCGCGGAAATCGCTCTTGGAGAAGGTATCGAAGTCGACGAACTCCTCGAACAGCGGCTCAACGGCGATCTTGGAGTAATCGAGCGTGGGCTTAAGCGACTTAACGAACGGGCTTGCGGCGTTGCCGGCCTCGGCAGCCTTGGCAGCGGCGGCACCGGACTGGAAACCCTTCTCGGGCTTCATGTGCGGGAACAGCAGGACGTCGCGAATGGAAGCCTGGTTGGTGAGCAGCATGACCACGCGATCGATACCGATGCCGATGCCGCCCGCGGGAGGCATACCGTACTCGAGGGCGCGTACGTAGTCCTCGTCGTACTCCATAGCCTCGTCGTCGCCGCCGGCCTTCTCGGCCATCTGGGCGGCAAAGCGCTCGGCCTGGTCGACCGGGTCGTTGAGCTCGGAGAATGCGTTGGCGTACTCGTGGCCGGCGATGACCAGCTCAAAGCGGTGCGTCAGGCGCGGATCGTCCTCAAAACGCTTGGCAAGCGGGCTGACCTCGATGGGGTAATCGCATACGAAGGTCGGGTTGACGATGGTGTCCTCGCCCAGCTCATCGTAAATCTCGGCGATGATCTTGCCAGCAGTCCACTCGGGCTTAATCTCCAGACCCTTCTCGCGTGCGGCGGCGGCAAGCTCCTCGACCGGCGTGTCGATGGTGACCTGCTTGCCGAGCACGTTCGAGACGATGTCGGTCATGGGACGGCTTGCCCACTCACCGGAAAGATCGATGGTCTGACCCTGGTACTCAATGACCTCGGGGTTGCCGATGGCCTTGTTGGCAGCCTTGATGACACCCTGGGCGAGCGCCTTCATGCCCTCGAGGTCGGAGAAGGCACGGTAGGCCTCCATCGTGGTGAACTCGGGGTTGTGGGTGAGGTCCATACCCTCGTTGCGGAAGATGCGGCCGATCTCGAAGACGCGCTCAAAGCCACCGACGATGCAGCGCTTGAGGTGCAGCTCGGTAGCAATGCGCAGGTAGCACTCCTGATCGAGCGCGTTGAAGTGCGTGATGAACGGCTTGGCCGTAGCGCCGCCCTGAATGGTCTGCAGGATGGGGGTCTCGACCTCCATGTAGCCGTCAGATTCCATGAAGCGGCGGAAGGTGGAGAGAATCTGCGAGCGCTTGCGGAAGGTCTCGCGAACATCGTCGTTGGCAATCAGGTCGACATAGCGCTGACGATAGCGGGTCTCCTTGTCGGAGAGGCCGTGGAACTTCTCGGGCAGCGGGCGAACGGCCTTGGAGAGCAGCGTCGCGCTCTTGGGGGCAACGGAGAGCTGGCCGCGCTTGGTGCGAACAACCACGCCGGTCACGCCCAGGATATCGCCAAGGTCGAGAGCCTTGAGCGTATTCCAAGCTGCCTCGTCCATGTCGTTGATGCGGCAGAACAGCTGAATCTCGGCGGTAGCGTCGCGCACGACGATAAACATGATCTTGCCCTGACCGCGCTTGGCGACCACGCGGCCGCCGATCTTCACGACGTCCTCAGTATCCTCGCCATCGGCAAGATCGGCATATTTGGCCTCAATGTCGACGACATAGTCCTCGATCTCGGAGTGCTCGGGATAGGGGTTCTGGCCCGCCTCGAACAGGGCGGCGCGCTTTGCCAGACGCGTGGCGCGCTCGTCGTTGAGCGTCGAGGCCTGATCGGCGACGTTCTGGTTCTCTGCCATAAGTTAGCTCCTCAAACTAAAACGCTCCCCAGGATTCGGTCCCAGGGAGCGAAAACATGCCTTTACGCGGGACCGTGGTCTAGCGTGCGATCTTTGCGATGGTGTAGACGCGGGTCTTGCCCGAAGGCGTAACGACCTCGACGGAGTCGCCCTCGCCGTGACCGATAATGGCGTGGCCGACCGGAGACTCGTTGGAGATCTTGTGCTCGAGCGAGTTGGTCTCGGTGGTACCGACGAGCGTGACTTCCATGACCTCACCGTTGGGATCGATCAGAGAAACGGTGGAACCGATGGAGACGGTCAGATCGCCCGTGGTGGCAGCAACCTGAGCGTTGGCGAGGATGGCCTGAATCTCGGCAATGCGAGCAGCATTCTGGGCCTGCTTGTCCTTGGCGGCATCGTACTCGGAGTTCTCCGAAAGGTCGCCGAACGCGCGGGCTTCCTTGATGTCCTCGACGATCTCCTTGGCGTAATCGCCCTCACGCCAAGCAAGCTCCTCGACGAGCTTCTGGCGGCCCTCAGCGGTCAGTACGATCTGGCTTGCGTCCATACGGATATCTCCCCAACTATGATGTAACGATCAACTGTCAACAAAACGAAAAAGACCGGCTAGCCTGCGGGCAAGCCGGTCAGGTGCTCACCCCAAAGGGATGGGACTACTCTGCGTCCGCGTCGCTGTCCTCTGCCTGCTTTTTCTTGGCAGCAGCGAGCTTGGCCTCGAGCTCTGCGATCTCCTTGTCCTCCTTGGACTCCTCGACCACAACGTCCTCGGCCTGCTTGGTTTCGCCCTTATCGTCGCCCTCCATACCCTCGCGGATATTCTTGACGGTAGAGCCGAGAGACTTGCCGAGCTTCGGCAGGTTCTTAGGCCCGAAGATGATCAAGACAACGACGAGAATAATGATGAGCTCAGGAGCCCTCAGTCCAAACATGTAGACCTCCACAATACAGCGAGACAAGCTCGAATGAGTATACCGCGGGTGCCGCGGTATCACAACAATAGCTAAAAAAAGGGACCGCAAGAAGCGGTCCCTTCTCATGCTCTGGTCGGGTTGACTGGATTTGAACCAGCGACCCCTGCGTCCCGAACGCAGTGCTCTACCAAACTGAGCCACAACCCGTTAGCTCGACTATAGTAACAAAGATTTCCGTCGTGTGCCAGAGAAATTTTTACTTCTTTGGCGCTTCAATGCGAACCGTGTCGGAAACGAGCTCCGTTGCATAAGCCCACCAGCCGTTTTGTTGAGCGGCTGCCGCAAGATTGACTGCCGTGGCGGCAGTATCGCAGAGAGCAAACGAGCAGGCACCCGAACCGCACACGTTTGCGGTAATGGTACCGTCCTGTGAACGAAGCCAGTCGAGCACCGTTTGAATCCGCGGCTCCATCTGCGCGGAAATGACACCCAGGTTGTTGTGGACGAGCGCGTAGGCCGCCTCTGCGTCTCCCGAGCGAAGGGCAGATGCGATCGCTCCGGGCTTGTCCGCAGGCGCTGGGGTCTCGTCAAAACGTCGATAGGCTTCAATTGTTGAAACGCTTGCCTCGCGCGGCTTGACCAGCACGACGGGTGTCGCGGGTAGTGCGGGGTACTCGGTTGCCAGCACGTCTCCCCCACCCACGTAAAATGCAGGGCTGGCATGCAAAAAGAAGGGAACGTCGGCGCCAATGCCGCGCGCGATGTTGTCCAGCGCGGGATCGGCACGGTCGATACCCCAACTCTCTGCCAAGGCGACAATGACCGCCGCGGCATCCGTCGAAGGACCGCCCAGGCCGGCACACAGCGGGATGCGCTTCTTAATCGTGATGCAGACATTGGCTTCGCGACCGTAATGCTCGGCCATAGCAGCGGCCGCACGATACGCCGTATTCTTTTGCATGGGAAAGTCGGATGCCGGAATCGTCTGGACGGTCAGCGCCTGTGCCGGCGTAACCGTCACGGTATCGACAAGACCGACGGCTGCCATCAGGGAATCGACCTTATGGTAGCCGCGGTCGTCACGCTCGGTATGAACCCCCAGATAGAGGTTGATCTTTGCCGGCGCGGAAAGGATCAGGGACCAATCGGTCACCGCTAGTGCTCCTCGAGCTGATTGCCGAGCGGGGTAAAAATGTGCTCGCCGCTCTCGGGGTCGAACAGCTCGACCTGGCCGGTGAGAACATCAATATACTGGTAGGACTGACGCGACTTGCGGCCACGGCGCTCGTCGACCTCGACGATAAAGACTGCCGGATGGACGCTCTTGATGGTGCCCATGCGCTCGACGACGCGGGTGCGGCCCATGTTGGCCTTCACCTTAACGCGATCGCCCACCATATCGGTCAGCTTCTCGTGGATGTCGTCGACGTGATTGACTTCCATCTCTTCCATGAACAGGGCCTCCAGAAGGTGCAATTCAAAAAGGGGATAATACCCCTAAGATAGACAAAACTCTAATACTATAGCACCCTGTTGTGGCCATACGCAAGTAGCTAAAAAAGCCCGGTCCCAAATTGACTACTTACAGACTATCAGTGTCCAAGACGATGGTGAATGGGCCATCGTTGACGAGATCGACCTTCATGTCGGCGCCGAAGATGCCATGCGCTACGTACTCGACGTCCTCGCGCACAAGCGTCAGGAAGTACTCGTAGAGCTCGTTGGCGACATCGGGGGCGCCGGCATCCGTAAACGATGGGCGGCGGCCGTGACGGCAATCGGCGAACAGCGTGAACTGCGACACCACGAGAACCTCGCCGTCGACATCGGCAAGTGCCAGGTTGGTCTTGCCGTTCTCGTCCTCGTTAATGCGCAAGCCCCGGAGCTTGCCCCACAGCTTATCGGCCTCGGCGCACGTGTCGTCGTGGCCAACGCCCAGTAGCACCAGATAGCCGCGCCCAATTTTGCCCACGCACTCGCCGTCGACCGTCACGCCGGCGTTGAGCACGCGCTGCACCACCGCACGCACGGCCTACTCCTCGCCCGTCAGTTTGGCGGATAGGTGCTCGAGCGCGTGGAAACGATGGCTGATGGCGTTCTTCTCGTCCGCCGTCAGCTCGGCCATGGTCTTGCCCGGCGTGTCGACCGGCAGGAACAGCGGGTCGTAGCCAAAGCCGTGATCGCCGCGGCCCTCGTGTGCGATAACGCCCTCGCAGGCACCCTCACCATAGGTGACCAAACCGTCCGTGTCGATGAGCGCGACGACGCTCATAAAGCGCGCAGTGCGGTCCTCGTCGGCCACGCCTTCCAGGTTAACGAGGAGCTTGGCATTGTTGGCGGCATCGTCGCCGTGAACGCCCGCGTAGCGCGCGCTATATACACCGGGCTCACCGTCCAGCGCGTCGACGACCAGGCCCGAATCGTCGGCAATGGCCATGAGCCCCGTCTCTTCGACGGCAGCCTGCGCCTTGATGATGGCGTTCTCCAAAAACGTCGTGCCGTTTTCCTCGGGGTCCTCAAAATCGCCCAGCTGGCCGAGCGCCACAAAGCGAACCTCGGGCATAACCTTGCCCAAAATGGCCTCGATCTCGGTGAGCTTATGGGCATTGCCCGTTGCCACGACGATGGTCGCCGCCGGGTCGAGGGTGTCGATGTCGATCTTCTCAAGTGCCATGAGTGGTCTCCTTGTCCGTATAGCAAAGTCACGTAAAAGGGACTGGCCCTTCGGCGTCTCCCCTTTCATGTGGCATCAACCTTATCTATCGGCGTTTCCGCAGATAAAACCTGCCAAAATAAACCTGTCCCTTTTTGGCAGGTTAGGCGAGGGCTTGGCGCTGGAGCTCGATGAGCTCGGCAATGCCCTTGTCGCCCAAATCGAGCAGGGAATTGAGGCGCTTGCGGTCGAAGGGCGCCTGCTCGCCAGTGCCCTGGAGCTCGATCATCTCACCGGTATCGGTGGCGACAAGGTTCATGTCGACCTCGGCGTGACTGTCCTCGGAATAATCCAGGTCGAGCAGGGTGTTGCCGTCGACAACACCCATGGAAATCGCGGCGACCTGGCCCGTGAGCGGGATGCGCTCGAGCTTACCCGCCTCGACCCACATGGCAAGGGCGTCGTGCAGCGCCACCCAGGCGCCGGTAATGCTCGCCGTGCGTGTGCCGCCATCGGCCTGGATCACATCGCAGTCGACGGTAACGGTGTACTCGCCAAGTGCCTTCATATTGACGATGGTACGCAGGCTGCGACCGATGAGGCGTTCGATCTCCATGGAGCGGCCCTTGCGGTTGGCATGCTCGCGCTTGCAGCGCTTGCCGGTCGATGCTGGCAGCATGGCGTACTCCGCCGTTACCCAACCGGCCTTGGCGCCCTTGCGCCAGCCCGGCACGCCCTCCTCAATTGTGGCGGCACACAGCACGCGCGTGTCACCGAACTCAGCCAGGCACGAGCCGTGGGCATGCTTCATGACGCCGCGGGTAAGCTTGACGGGGCGCAGCTCATCGGCGGCGCGGCCGTTGGCGCGATTGACCTGCATATACTCCATGGAAAAATCCTTTCGGCAAAAGGTGAACGTGAGCTTTTGGTCGGTGACCTTTTATCTATTTCAGTTCGTCGATATCGATATGCTCAATGCTCTTGAGCGGCTGGCCAAAGATAAAGCTGCCCGCCACCGCAAACTCGGCAATGTTATCGGACGTCGTTGCAAAACGATGCTGCGGCTCGGCTGCGTCGCCTGCCAGCTGCTCGCGGCGCGTGAGAATATCGGTCAGCTCGCGCGTGGTCTCCTCGGCAGAGCTCACCACGCGCACTCCGGGACCCAGCGCATGGCGAATAGGCCCCACGAGCAGCGGAAAATGCGTGCAGCCGAGCACCACGGTATCGATGCCATGGTCGCGCAGCGGTTCAACCGTGGCACCGACCAGCGCGCGTACGGCAGGCGTATCAAAGATGTCCTCGTTCTCGAGCCACTGCTCTTGCAGATGCGCGCCCGAGGCGAGCTCGTGCTCAACGACCTCGACAAAGCTCGAGGCAGGGCAGCCGTATACGTCGACGCCGGCATCCAGGTCCTGGATGGCACGCGTGTAAGCGCCTGAGCGAATGGTGAGGTTGGTGGCGAGCACGCCCACCCGGCGCGTGCGGGTGCTGTTGATTGCCGCGCGTGCGCCCGGTGCGATCACACCGATGACGGGGACGTCGAGCACCTGCTGGGCCAAACGCAAGGCCGCAGCGGTCGCCGTATTGCAGGCGATGACCATGATCTTGACGTCGTGCTTCGACAGCCAACGGCCCGCCTGCAGTGCAAACGAGCGCACCTCGTCCTCGGTGCGGGTGCCGTAGGGGCAGCGCTTGGTGTCGCCAAAGTAGTAGACGGACTCGTGCGGCAACGCCGTTGCGATGGCGCGTGCAACCGTCAGACCGCCCAGACCAGAATCGAACACGCCAATCGGGCGCGTGTCGCCTGCCGGATTCTCGATATCGGACATTACCTCACCAGATTCTCTCTCGGAAAGATATGGCTCAGAACGATAGGGGCGCGCTACGAACGGGCCGCGACGAGCAACTCTGCCGTTGCCGCCCAGCCATCGACAATCTTGCCGCGCGTGACGTAGGCGTCATCGCAGGTATCCAGGAACTCGGGCGCGCCGGCACTGGTCAAACCGTTCTCGACCAGGCAGAACGTGCCCACGTGGTCAGCCATGTAGAAGTCGGACTCGGAATCGCCGAGCGCCAGCGTCTCCTCGCGCTCGATACCAAGGTGCTCGCAGAAACGTGCGATGGCAACGCCCTTGTTGAGACCGGCGGGATTGATGTTAAAGGCGCGGCCATCCTCGACGCGTTCGAGCTCGAGCGTCGTCGGTTTGGACAGATGGGTCAGATGGCCGTTGCAGGCCCAGACCAGGCCGCAGCCGGCCTCGTCAAGAATGGCCTGGACCTCGTCGTCGGGCACATCGCCGCGCATGCCGACGGTGACCTCGCGGTACTTGTAGCCAGTCGACATGTCGTTGTGGTACTCGATCTTATGCGGCCAGCGGGCGAGAATCTTCTCGCACACGCCGGTCTGCTCGATCACCTGATGCGGCGTGAGGCCGCAGGCGGGGTCGTAGGGCATATCGCCGGTCAGATACTCCCAGTCGTTGGCCTTGAGATCGTACATGACCAGGCCACCCATCTCGCCGATGTAGGAGTTGAGGCCAAGCACGCGCGCATCCTCGTGGATCATGGTGCGGTTGCGGCCCGAGGTGGGGACCACCTGGATGCCGGCGCGGGCAAGTGCCACGACGGCCTCGACGAGCTTGGTCGAAGGGTTGCCGTCGTTGTCGCGCAGCACGCACGAGCCGGGCGCGAGCATGGTGGCGTCCAGGTCGGTAAAGACGTACTTAACCTTGGCAAGACGCTCGCGCATCTCGCCCGAAAGCTCAGCGACGGTCGGCAGGGTATTGTGGGACATGGTCACTCCATTTACGTAGAAGGGGCTTCTGGTCTTAGGCGTCGTACGCCGCAAGGGTGCGCTTGAGAATCGAACCGTCGCGCTCGCAAGGCTCGGGTCCGTTCTTGCGCAGCATACGCTCTTCCTCGCCCTTACCGGTCACGATGACCACGGCAGGACGGACGGTTTCGCGCACGGCAGTCTCGATAGCGGCAACGCGATCAGTCACGATTTGCCAGTTATCATTTCCCTGCGCCTGAACGTTGCGCGCGATCTCGGCGCAAATATCCTCGACATCCTCGGGGCCGGGGTCATCCTCGGTAATCACGATTCGGTCGGCATACTTGCCAGCGGCGATGCCCATCGTGGTGCGTCGATCGACACCCTTACCACCCGTAGCGCCAAATACAACCGCCAGCTCGCGCTCGGGATAGTTCTCGCGCAAGTCGCGCAGGAGTGTCTCGAGGCTCATGCCGTTATGTGCAAAATCGACGATACCCAAGATTTTGCCCGATACGGACGGATAGAGCTCCATACGGCCGGGAACGAAGACGCCCTCAAAGCCGTGGACGATACCCTCTTCGGAAATGCCCAGGGCCTCGGCGCAGGCAATAGCGGCAAGCGCGTTGGACACATTGAACTTAACCGGCGTGGGAATCACAATGTCGCGCGTAAAGCGGGGCGTGCGCACCGTTGCCACCACGCCGCAGTCACCATTGCGAATCGCCAGCGCAAGCACGTCGGCACGCTCGTCGGTCAGGGAGAACGTCACCGTACGTTCGCAACGAGATGCCGCCTCGAGCACACGATCGACCTTATCCATATCGAGATTGACCACGGCAAAACGGCTCTGCGAGAAAATTTTGAGCTTGCTGGCAAAGTAATCCTCGAGTGTCGGATGCTCAATCGGCGAAATGTGATCCTCGCCGATATTGGTAAAGGCGCCGACTTCAAAGGCAATCTTGCCCGTGCGCTCGTATTTGAGGCCCTGGCTCGATGCCTCCATAACCAGCCACGGGGCACCCGCCTCCGCAGCATGTGCGATGCGAGACTGCAGCAGGAAGGATTCGGGGGTCGTCAGCTTGGAAGAGCCCGCCTCGATGCCGTCGTCGAACTCAATGCCCGTATTAAGAGCGGGTCGATGACAGCCCGTAAGCTTGGCCTCGTTGGCAAGAATGCCACGCAGATAAAAGCTGCAGGTCGACTTGCCCTTGGTGCCCGTAAAAGCGCAGACCTTCACCTTACCCGACGGATGCCCATAATAGGCATCTGCCACCACGGCGAGCGTGCGACGAATATCGCTCACAATCACCGCGGGAAGATCAACATCGTAATCGACCTCGGAAACGTAGGCCACGGCGCCATCGGAGATTGCCGAAAGCAGGTACTCACGCTTAAACGCGCGGCCCTTGCAGACAAACAACGTGCCCGGACGCACCCGGCGCGAGTCGTCAGTCGCAAACTCAATGCGCTGGTCGCACGAAGCGCTCGGTTTGGAGACAACAAGGTCATCTTCCTCGAGCAACTCTATATAGCGCATCAGAGTTAGCTTCTCCTGTGTCGGACTCGACATACAAAGACCTCTCTCGCTAAATTCAGCCTTAAAGGGCAAAAGACGTCCCGCGGCAGAAACGATGAATCATTCTGTATTATCAACCATCCTAATATGCCACCTGACCTTGCGCGCACTGCAGCCTTCTAAAAAATTGCATGGACTGTGCCGTGGATTAATAAATGACAACAGTGTTCGCCCCGCGTAAAAACAAGGAAATCTGGGTGCTATTCTTTATCCAAATGTCTTGATGTGCCTCATTGACCCGCAATGCCGACCCATCATGCCCAAGCAAAGGATTCCAGATGAAACGACACTTCGAACGTCGCCACCACTCGACACGTGTCCAGTTGACCCGGCACATCGTCTGCGCCTTCGCGACGGTCATTGTGGCCCTTGCCACCATCATCGGCGCGAGCGGCTGTTCGTCCTCCCAGAACGCCTCGAGCACCTACACACTCGTCGAGAATGGCAAGCTCACCGTCGCAAGTGACTTGGCCACGCCCCCGTTTGAATACGTCAACGATTCCGGCGAAGACCAGGGCTTTACCTATGAACTCATGGGCATGATCGCAGACGAACTCGGTCTGGAGCTCAACTACTTGCCGGCGCAAAAGTTCGACGGCATTATCCCCATGGTCAAGCAGGGTGTAAAGACCGATGTCGGCGCATGTAACATCACGATTACCGACGAGCGCAAGGAAGAGGTCGACTTCACCGATCCCTATATCGACTCCAACCAGGGCGTCGCAGTTGCAAAGAACACTGGATACGACACGGTCGATAGCCTCAACGCACCGGGCGTCAAAATTGCCGTGCAGTCGGGTACCACGTCCGAGGAGTGGGCAATCGAAAACCTGCCGCAGGCAACCACCGTCAACTTTGACGACTGGACGGCAGCCTTCACCGCCGTCATGAGTGGTCAGTGCCAGGCGGTCGTATGCGACCTGCCCGTTGAGCAGTGGATGGTTTCGAACTCCTTTACCGGTATGGAGATCATCAAAGAGGTTCCGACGGGAGAGCAGTTTGGCATTGCCGTCTCTAAAGACAACCCCGGGCTGACACAGGCCATCAACGATGCCCTCACCAAGATCAAGAGCTCCGGCGCCTATGACAAACTGTACGAGAAGTGGTTTGGCATGGCACCCACGAGCGGGGCCGATAACAAGGATGTCTCGAGCTCAGACGACGCGACGGGCGCTTCACTTGCCGTCACCTCGGCGACCGCCAAGTCAAACGAAGACAGCGGCAACGGCGTGCTCGGCGGCATCGCAACCCGCCTGACCTGGGAAGCGACAACGGGTAGCGACGAGGGCGACGTTTCGCAAATTGAGTTTGAGCTGCCCGAGGGCGGATCGTTTGAGAGCACCGATGTTAAGGTCACGCTGCTCGACGGACTGAACCAGACGGGTGTCAAGGCATCGTGCTCGCTGGACGGTTCAAAGCTCGTCATCAAGTTCGCCGATCCCGTCGCTGCCGGCTCGCAGATTCGCGTTGTCGTCCCCGACGTTGTATTCCCGAGCAACGCGGGTGCCTATGCCGTCACCGGCAGCTATGTCGCCGACGGCGACAAGCGAGATCTTCCCGAGAGCCCCACCATCAGCGTCTCGGAGAGCACCATGGTGCAAGAAATCGTCGCCTGGCTCGATGCCCAGCCTTGGGTTGCCGCATGGAACTCCAACCCGTTTTTGGGCATGTTCTTCAAGCCGCAGATTATCGTCACCTCAATCGCCTCGCTCTTTAAGGGCTGGGGCATAGCACTTGCCGTGACCGCCATCGGTTTTCCGCTCGCCATCCCCATCGGCTTGCTGTTTGCCTTTATGAAAATCAGTCATAGTCGTATGCTGCGCGGCATCGCCGTAACATACATCAACGTCCTGCGTGGAACCCCGCTCTTCCTGCAGATCTACATTGCGTTCTTTGGGTTCCCCATGATCGGTCTCAACGTGCCCAATCTGCCGCTCGGCGTTGGCGTGCTCGCCATCAACTGCTCGGCCTATCTTGCCGAGATTTTCCGTGCCGGCATCGAGAGCGTACCGCCTGGTCAATCAGAAGCTGCCTACTCGCTTGGCATGACTTGGTCCCAAGTTATGTCGCGCATCGTGATTCCGCAAGCCGTACGTTGCGCTATACCAACTATGACCAGCGAGTTCGTTATGCTGTACAAGGACACGTCACTGCTTTCGAGCGTTGGCGTCATGGAGCTCATGCTGTTCTCCAAAAACCTCACGGCCACCACGGGCAACATTACGCCCTACATTTGCGCCGCACTTTACTATCTGGTCGTGACGATTCCGCTCATCCACATCGTCACCAAGGTGGAGCACCGTCTCGCCAAGCGCAGCAAGCGCTAACCGCTCGTACATAGCATTCGCAACCACGGCCCGACGCTTCGTCTGAAGATCGGGCGTGGTTTTTTCGGTTCGCTCGGCGCTTATGCCCTATCACGAAACAAAAGATTGGCATGATAGTAAAGATTATTTGACATCAGCTGCCACAATCCTTGCGGCAGTACACCTGAGCCGTCAGCAGAAAGGATCTTGCATGTGCGGTTTTGTCGGTTTTACCGGTACAGATGAACAGAGTGAGCTGGTTCTCACGGCCATGATGAATCGCATCATCCACCGTGGTCCAGATATGGGCGGCCAGCATATCGTCGACAACGTTGCCCTTGGCTTCCGTCGTCTTTCGATTCTTGATCTTTCCGAAGCTGGAGCTCAGCCCATGTCGAGCGACGACGGCAAGGTCACGATTGTCTTCAACGGAGAGATCTACAACTTCCAGGAGCTTCGCGCCGAGCTGGAGGCAGCCGGCTACGCCTTCCACTGCAACGCTGATACCGAGGTCCTGGTACACGGTTACGAGGAGTGGGGCGAGGACCTGGTCAACCGCCTGCGCGGCATGTACGCGTTCGTGATTCACGACCAGAACAAGAACAAACTCTTTGGCGCTCGCGACATCTTTGGTATCAAGCCGTTCTATTACTACCAGGCATCCGATGGCTCGCTGCTGTTTGGCTCCGAGATCAAGAGCTTCCTGGACCATCCCAAGTTTGAGAAGGCTGTCAACCACGACGCGCTGCGCCCCTACCTGACGCTGCAATTCCCCGCCACGGAGGAGACCTTCTTTAAGGGCGTGTTCAAGCTTGCCCCGGCGCATTGCTTTACGTATGACCTGACGACCAACACCATGGACATCAAGCGTTACTGGAGCTGTGACTTCACCGACGACAACTCCAAGACCTTCGAGGAGTACGTGGACGAGT
Organism: uncultured Collinsella sp.; assembly: GCA_959026725.1. Classification (GTDB taxonomy): domain Bacteria; phylum Actinomycetota; class Coriobacteriia; order Coriobacteriales; family Coriobacteriaceae; genus Collinsella. The sequence continues at coordinate 68,596 of CAUFMG010000002.1, read as the reverse complement.
GCGACAAGGTCGTGCACGAAAGCGTCGCTGCACACCGAATCGCCGATGTTAAGGTGGGCTCGTTCCTTTCTGGCGGCGTGGACTCCAGCTACATTGCCGCCTGTCTCATGCCCGACACCACGTATTCTGTCGGCTTCGATTACAAGAACTTCAACGAGACCAACTACGCTGCCGAGCTTTCCGACAAGCTGGGCATCAAGAACGTGCGCAAGATGATTACCGCCGACGAGTTCTTCGATGCACTGCCCGATATCCAGTATCACATGGACGAGCCGCAATCAAACCTGTCCAGCGTGCCGCTGTACTATCTGGCACAGATGGCCGCTGAGGAAGTTACCGTCGTCCTTTCGGGCGAGGGTGCCGACGAGCTGTTTGCCGGCTACGAGTGGTACGAGGACACCCCCGAGATGCGCTCCTTTAAGAAGCGCGTGCCGCTCGGCGTACGTCGCGCCCTGGGCTCGCTCGTTCAGCATCTCCCCTACTTTAAGGGCCACAACTTCCTGACGAAATGCGCCGAGGTTCCCGAGCGCTGGTATGTGGGTCAGGCAAAGGTGTTCGACCCCTCCGAGGTCGACGAGGTGCTCAAGCCCGCTTATGACACCGGCAAGAACGCCGCCGAGATGTGCGTCGAGTACTACAAGCAGGTTCCCGATTGCTGCGAGCTTTCCAAGAAACAGTATTTGGATATGAACATGTGGCTGCCGGGCGACATTCTGCTCAAGGCCGACAAGATGTGCATGGCGCATTCTCTGGAGCTTCGCGTCCCGTTCCTGGACAAGAAGGTCATGGAGTTTGCCGAGCACATTCCCGCCAACTACCGTGTTAACGAAGAAGGCTGCAAGCTCGTTCTGCGTCACGCTGCCAACCGCACGCTGCCCGACGAGTGGGCAACGCGCAAGAAGGTGGGCTTCCCCGTACCGGTCAAGTTCTGGCTGCGCGAGCAAAAGTACTACGACTACGTAAAGGAATACTTCACCGCACCGTGGGCTGCCGATTTCTTTGACACCGATGCGCTCATGAAACTGCTTGACGATCACTTTGAGGGTCGCGCGCTCAACCAGCGCAAGATCTATACCACGTTGACGTTCCTCATCTGGTACAAGCGCTTCTTTATCGACGAGGACAAGGGCGCCGAAGTCGCCGCGTAAGTTTCGTTATGAATTAGCGGTGAACAGCACGGGGTTTCCGCTATACTCAATCCCTGCGGGCGATTGGCGCAACGGTTAGCGCAGGTGCTTTACACGCACAAGGCTGGGGGTTCGAATCCCTCATCGCCCACCACTTGATTGAAAAGGCTCCCAGCGATGGGGGCCTTTCCTTTTTGGGCCCCGTGCAGAGGGATTCGAACCCGCAAGGGTGCGGAGCTGAGGAAACGCGTAAGCGTTTTCCAGCGCAGCACGCGAGGAGCGAAGCGCGCTGTGTTAGGCCAAAACGTCCGACAAAATCTCGATCAGGCTGTCCACGTCGGCTTCTTCGCAGACAAGCGGCGGCAGGAAACGCAGCGTGTGGGCACCAGTAGCGTTAATCACGGCACCGGCCTCCAGCGCCCGGGCAACAATGTCATGCGCATCGCCCGCAGCGTCATCCAGATCGCAGCCGAGCATCAGGCCACGTCCACGCACCTCGGTAACGTGCGGCAGCTTGGCGAGCTCTGCCTCCATATAGGCACCTACCTTGGCAGCATGCTCGGCATAATCGCCGCGCACGAGCGCGGAGAGCGCCGCGGCGCACGCCGCGACAGCCAAGCAGCTACCGCCAAAGGTCGAGCCGTGGTCGCCCGGCTTAAACACGTCGGCGATCTCCTTCTTTGCCACCACGGCGCCCATGGGGACGCCGTCGGCGATGCCCTTGGCAAGACTCATGATGTCGGGCTCCACGCCATAGGTCTGGAATGCAAACGGCTTGCCGGAGCGGAAGATGCCACACTGGACCTCGTCGGCGATAAGAACGGCGCCCACCTCGTGCGCCAAGTCGCGCGCTGCCGTCATAAACTCCTCGGTCATGGGGTGCACACCGCTCTCGCCCTGAATCGGCTCGAGCATCACGGCGCAGACCTCGCTTCCCAGCTGCTTAAAGATCGAACGCAGTTCGTCGACATCGTTGGGCGCGCAGGCCACAAAGCCACCCGGCAGCGGACGGAAGCTATCCTGTAGCCAATCCTGCATGGTGGCCGCAATGGTCTCGAGCGTACGGCCGTGGAAACCGCCGCGCATGCATACGATGGTGTTGCCGCCGTTACCAGCACGCTTGGCGTACAGACGCGCGAGCTTCATCGAGCCCTCGTTGGCTTCGGCACCAGAATTGGCAAAGAACGTCTCCCACACCTGCTCGTCCGCAGCCGGAGCACCGAGCGCAGCGGCCGTGGTCTCATCACCGGCGGCAATGGCATCGGCCAGAACGCACGCACCATCTACGTCGTCGTTGGCAAGCTTGGACAGCAGCGCCGCGACCTGGCCACGCTGCTCGATGTAGAAGTAGTTAGACACGTGCAGAAGCTTTTTGGTCTGCGCCTCGAGCGCCGAGAGCACTGCAGCGTTGCCGTGGCCAAGGCTGCACACGCCGATACCAGCAAGAAAGTCAAGATACTCACGACCATCGTCGCCGGTAAGCTTCATGCCGCGGCCTTCGACAAACTCGACCGGAGAGCGACCAAAGGTATGCATAACGTAATGGGATTCGAGCGATTGTTGAGTTGCAAGTGACATGGGATGCCTTTCGTTGGGCGCCGTACGGCGCAGGGCTATGGGTGCAGGGACGCGACGACCGCGGGTCGGCTAGACCGTCTGGAGCTTCTCGACCTCGTCGAGGTTCTCGGTCAGGCGCGCCGCAAACGTCGAAAGCGGGTGCGGATGCGTATCGAACTCGTAAGCCGTCTCGGTGGAGTGGATCACGGTGCCGACGCCGGCATCGGTCAGCAGCTCCAGGAGCAGCGAATGCGGCGTGGTGCCGTTGATGATGTGCGCGCGGAACACACCGGCGGCAAGCGCATCGACAGCGGCGCGTAGCTTGGGAATCATGCCCTTGTCGACTTCGCCGCCGTAGAGCATCTCATTGACCTCATCGAGCGTCAGGTTGGAGATAAGCGAATCCTTGTCGCTAAAGTCCTTGTACAGACCGTCGACATCGGTCAAAAAAATCGCCTTGTGCGCATGAAGCGCCGCCGCAACGGCGCCGGCGGCGGTATCGGCGTTGATGTTGAAGAAGCCACCGTCCTCCCCCGCTGCGACCGTGGCGATAACGGGAATGTACTCGCTGTCGAGCAGGCGCTCGATATAGTCGGTGTTGACGTGCGTAACCTTGCCTACGCGGCCGAGCTCTGGGTCGAGTGGCTCGGCGATAAGGGTACCGGCGTCGCTGCCGGACACGCCCACGGCCAGGTTGCCGTGGTGGTTGAGCGCCGCGACCAGCTCCTGATTGACCTTGCCGCCCAGCACCTCGCGCACGATATCCATGGTGGCAGGCGTAGTCACGCGCTGGCCGTTCTTAAACTCGACGGGGATGTCGTAGTGGCTGAGAGCCTCGTTGATGGCCTTGCCGCCACCGTGCACGATAACAGGGCGCATGCCGATAATCTTGAGCAGGACGATGTCGCTCATCACGTCACGACGCAGCTGCTCGTCGACCATGGCGGCACCGCCGTACTTGATAACGACCGTCTTACCGGTCAGGTTCTTAATCCACGGCAGCGCCTCGAACAGCAGCTGCGCGGTAACTTCGTTGGATTCGCTCGAGCGACAATCGCGTGCGAACTTCATAGTCTGCCTCGTCTTTCGTGTAGCTATCGCGCCGTACTTCGTTGCCCGCGATTGCAGCGGGACGCACGGCACATCGGGAGTCTAGGAACGGTAGTCACCGTTAATGGAGATGTACTCGTGCGTGAGGTCGCAAGTCCACACGGTGGTCGCCGCGTCCCCTGCGCCCAGGTCTGCCGAGATCACAATCTCGGGCGCCTCAAAACGTCGCAGGGCTTCGTCCTCATCGAAGGGGACCGTCAGGCCATCGCGACAGACGGGCAAACCCATCATGTCGATGGACACATCTTCTTGGTTAAACTGCACGCCGCACTTGCCGAGCGCCATGGCAACGCGGCCCCAGTTGCAGTCGTGGCCGGCGATGCAGGTCTTGACGAGCGGCGAGTTGGCAACAGCACGGGCAGCGATATCAGCCTCCTCGTCGTTCGCGGCGCCGGTGACATTAACCGTCACGAGCTTGGATGCGCCCTCGCCATCTGCGGCGATATTGCGCGCCAGGCTCTCACACACCTCATGCACGGCAAAGGCCAGCTCGTCGAAGGCATCGGAGCCCTCGACAATAGACTCGGCATTTGCGGCAGCGCCGGAGGCAAGCATGATGCAGGTGTCGTTAGTCGAGGTGTCGGAATCGACCGTTACCTTGTTGAAGGTCTGTTTGACGGTGGAGAGCAACAGGGCATGGAGCGCCTCCGGCTCGACGGGGGCATCGGTAGTGATGACCGCGATCATGGTTGCCATGTTGGGCATGATCATGCCCGAGCCCTTGCACATACCGCCCACCGTATAGGCATTGCCTGCGTGCCCCGCGGCCTCGCTGCGGTAATACACGGCATACTCCTTGGAGTGCGTGTCGGTCGTCATGATAGCGCGGGCGGCATCAGCGCCACCATGGGCGGAGAGTGCCTCGTAGGCGGCAGGAACGGCGGTCTCAAACGTGTCAATCGGCAGAATCTGACCAATTACGCCCGTGGAGGCGACCAGAATCTGCTGGGGCTCGCAGCCGATGACCTGCGAGGCGATGTTGCAGGTCTCGCGCGCGCAGGCAAGACCGGTCTCACCCGTGGCGGCGTTGGCATTGCCAGAGTTGACCGAAACGCCGGCAATGACGCCGTAGCCCTTGTCGGCGCCGCCCAGGTTGGCACGGCTCACCTGCACGGGCGCCGCACAAAAGCGGTTAGTCGTAAACACGCCGGCCCCGGGACAGGGTTTATCGGGCACGACGAGCGCGTAATCCAGGCGCTCGGGATTCTTGCGGAATCCGGCATGGATGCCCGCCGCCTTAAAGCCGGCTGCCGCCGTTACGCCGCCCTCTACGGCACGAATCTTGATATCGAACTGCTCTGTATTCATCGTCTTTATGACTCCTTATGTCAAACAAAAAAGGGGCATCGGTTGGTGCGCCATGCCAGCCACAATCATGAGGCCAGCTTAAGAGTGGCGCCCCACTCGATGCCCGACTACCAAATCGCTAACAATCGAATGTGCTACACCGGGCACGCCACTGTGGGCAAGCCTCGTCGCTCGTCAAAACCAAAGACGATGTTGGCGCACTGGACCGCCTGGCCTGCTGCACCCTTGCACAGATTGTCGATGGCGCCCGTAGCCACCAGGACGCCCGCGCGCTTGTTGAGCGCGAGGCCGATCTGGGCGGCGTTGGTGCCGACGACCGAAGCCGTCTTGGGCTGCTGGCCGGCATCGAGTACGCGCACAAAGGTGCGACCGGCGTAGAACTGCTTGTAATGGTCGACAACGTCCTCAAGGGTCAGCGTGTCGAGAGCCTGCGGCGTAAGCGGCATCGTCACCGTAGAGAGCAAACCGCGCTTGAGCGGTGCCAGGTGCGGGGTAAAGACGACGCGATCGGTTAGGCCCAAGATCTGCTCGATTTCGGGCGTGTGACGATGCTTGCCCACGCCATAGGCCTCCAGGTTCTCGTCCGCACTGCAAAAATGCGTACGGGCGTTGCAGGACTTACCGGCACCCGTTACACCGCTGATAGCGTCAACGATCACGGGGCCGCTCTGGGCAACCCAGCCGGCGCGCACGGCAGGCGCGGCGGCAAGGCTCGTCGCGGTGGGATAGCAACCGGCGCAGGCGACCAGCACGGGCTTGCCGTCGGCGTGGTCGGATGCAGCGGCCTCCAAATCCTGGCAGAACAGCTCGGGCAGACCAAAGGCGCGGCTCTTGAGTAGCTCGGGGCTCGTGTGCTCGGCGGCATACCAGGCCTCAAAAGTGGCCGGATCGCTCAGACGATAGTCGGCCGAGAGGTCAATGCAGGAGACTCCCGCGGCAAGCAGGGCGGGCACCTGTGCCATGGCAGCCGTGTGCGGCACGGCCAAAAAGACCGCATCGCAGTTCTTGAGCTCGGGGGCGTCATGCGTCGTGAAGACAAGATCGCTTACGCCGGCGAAACTCGGATACACCGCAGACAACGGCTGGCCGGCATCGGCGTTGGACGTAATGGCAGCAAGTTCAAACTCGGGATGACCGAGCACGAGGCGAATGAGTTCGGCGCCGGCATATCCAGCCGCGCCGACGATTCCAACCTTCAAAGACATATCAGACTCCTTGCCTGCGATTTATGCACCGATGCGCATTTCGCAGCGGTCGTTATGAAGTGGGTTGAAACTTTAGCACCAAAAGATGCATGAATACGTAAATAGCTTGCATATTCATGCATTGAAACATTCCCGACACATTCGCTTGAAGGAATTGACAAATAGAGCGGGCCCCGTATTGCCCGGCGCTCCTAACGGCGTCAGGCAATACGGGGCCCGCCCATGCGAAAAACCAAGTTGTTGGGATGAGCCAGCTGGTTAGAGCTCGACCGGCACCCATTCGTCGTGATTGCAGATAAAAGCCTCGGGATCCTCGACGCTAAAGAAAACAAGCGTGGGGTCGTTAGGCCCCTCATAGTGCTCGCTCAAGCGCTCAAGATGTTTCCATCCGGCCTCGCGCATTTCGCTCGAAGCCCGGTCTTCCAGCCCCGCACGCCCACGCAGAATCAACCAACCATGGCCCGGCCACCAACTCGTGGCCTCAAAGCGCTGGTTTTGCAGAAGCTCCTGCCACACATCTTTGGTGCGCGCTGTCACAAACCACAGCTTGCCGTCCTGAATCTGCGCAAACGAGAACGGACGCACATGCGGCTGCCCGTCCACGCTCGTCGCCAGATACCACGCAGGCACCGACGTCAGATACTCCAGCACCGTATTCAATCCGTCCACGTTTCCTCCTGTCGCCTGACCAGTCTTTTTGCAATGGGTAGTCAATTTGGGAAATTAGAGCTCGAGGCGCTCTTCGCTGCCGTCGATATCGCAGAATCGCGCGGCGATGTTGCGGACCGAGAAGAATGCAAGGCGGCCGTCGTTGGCGCTATCGTGTTGCTCGCCAATGCCCACCATGTGCCTAAAGCCCGCCTGACGCACCTTGTCGCTCACGACTGCATCGTCCTCGAGCGCGGCCTCACCGGTTAACACGATCCAGCACTCCCCCGGCTTCCAGCCCGATACCTCAAACTTGGGATTCGCGCTCAACTCCGCCCACACGTCCTTGTCGCGCGACGTGCAAAACCACAGCTTGCCGTCATCGACCATGGCAAACGAAAACGGCCTCACGCGGGGCTGATGCCCGTCGCTCGCATCGGTCGTGGCAAGATACCACGCCGGAATACGCCTGAGATACGAGCAGACGCGCTCGAGCTGAGCCGTGCGATCGATGTCGGTCATAGAGACCCCTTTCTTGCGCTCGAATCGAGCTTAGAAGAGTTGAAGATTGATAACGACAACGCATGTCACCAGCAGCGCCATCGCCACCGCGGCCAGTGCATCCCCGCGGCCAAACGTAAGCGCATGCAGACGCGTGCGCCCCTGCTCGCCGTGATAACAACGCGCATCCATGGCGGCCGAAAGCGTCTCGGCATGACGGAACACGCCGGTGAACAGCGGAATCGCCACGCTGCCGAGCATGCGCACACCGCCGAGCGGACCGCCCGTCACGCGCGCGCCGCGGCTTGCCTGCGCATCGGCCGTCTGTTTCATCTCGGTGGCAAATTGCGGTATAAACCGCAGCGCGATACCCATAATCATGCCGAGCTCGTGCGCCGGAAGCCCCACGCGCGCAAATGGTGCGAGCAAACGCTCAAAACCTGCGGTGAGATCGAGCGTCGGCGTGGTGAGTGTAATGGCGCTCATGCCGGCCATCATCAGGGTCAGGCGGCACGCCGTAAACGCCGCAGAACGCAGCGAGCCCTCGCTCACCTGCAAAAAGCCAAGCTGCCACAGGATGCGGCCACTCTGGTCGGAAAACAGGTTAAGCACCGCGACCACCACGACAATCGCCAGCAATGGCGCCATCGACGATAGGACCCGACGCAACGGCACCCAGGCCATGACATAGACCAGCACGACAAACATTGCGACCGGCACCAGCCCGCCGAAGCCGCCAACGGTGAGCACGGTGATCAGAAATGCGAAACCTAGGAACAACTTAGTGCGCGGATCCAGGCGATGCAGCGCGCTATCCCCGGGATAGTAGCTGCCAAATGAGAACGCCTCCATCAGCAGCCCTCCTCTCGCGTGGGCGCCTTGGAACCGGCCTGACGCGGAGCCCCCAAAGGCCCGTCCGCACAGCCCAGCAGCAAGCCGGCCAGCTCGTCGGCCAGCGCCTCAACCGTATAAAGCTTGTCGCAGCGGAGCGGCACACCGGCCTGCGCGAGCGCCAGCGCCATACGCTGGGCGGCAGGAACGCCCAGGCCGATCGACTTGAGCTCATCCGCGCGCGCAAAAACCTGCGTGGGCGTTCCCTCGGCAAACACGGCGCCCTCGTTCATCACAACGATACGGTCACAACAATTTGCCAGATCATCCATGCTGTGCGAAACCATGACAACGGTCAGGCCCTCGCGATGGAGTCGACCGATGAGCCCTAGGAAATCCCTGCGCGCAGCCGGATCGAGCCCTGCCATGGGCTCATCGAGTACTAGGACCTCGGGCTCCATAGCAAGCACGCCGGCAAACGCCACGCGGCGCTGCTGGCCGCCCGAAAGCTCAAAGGGGCTCTTATCGCCTATCGCGACAAGGTCGAGGCCCACGCGCGTAAGCGATGATGCGACACGGCGCGCAACCTCGTCTTGCGGCAGACCAAGGTTGCGCGGGCCAAACGCCACGTCCTGCGCCACGGTCTCGGCAAATAACTGGCGCTCGGGATACTGAAACACCACGCCGACCTTGGCCTTAACCGCGGCGGCGTCTTTCTTGTTTGACAGGTCGAGCCCCAGCGCGCAAACGCTTCCCTCCTGCGGACGAATCAACCCGTTGAGATGCTGAACCAGCGTTGATTTACCCGAGCCGGTATGGCCTGCTAGCCCCAGGAACTCGCCGCGACGTACCGTCAAAGACACGTCGCGCAGTGCCCACGGACTACTAGGGTCATTTCCCCAGAGAGCCTGCTTGGTTGATTTGCCCGCAGCGGCCGAGCGCTTATGCCAGCGACGGCGCTCGCGCGGACTGAGCGAATAGCTGTACGAAACATGGGATAGCTCGATGACGGGCTCTGATGCGTTGTCCTTGTTGTCTGCCGGAACAGTGCCGTCAGCGATTTCCAACTGGGATACGGAAGGCTGCCCCGCGGTACCCGCCTCACTTCGCTCGGTATAGGCCTGCGCAACCGCGGCAACCATACCCGCCTCGCGCACCTGCGCGCAAACGGGCACGCCCTTCGCACGAAGCGACCTGCCCAGACGACACGACGCCGGCATATCCAGGTTGAGCTGCGCAAGCTCATCCGCCCGCGTCAAGATTTCCTCGGGCGTGCCCAACATGGCAACGCGCCCCGCCCGAAACACCGCGACTCGATCGGCCTCGGCGGCCTCTTCCATAAAGTGCGTAATCATCACGATGGTCATGCCGCGTTCGTGCAGCGCGTGACAGGCCTTCATAAGGCCCTTGCGCCCGCGCGGATCGAGCATCGAGGACGCCTCGTCCAAAATGAGCACGCGCGGCTCCATGGCGAGCACGCCGGCAAGCGCCACGCGCTGCTTTTGTCCGCCCGAGAGAGCGTGGGTCTCGTGGCGCTCAAAGCCCACCAGACCCACGGCCTTCAGCGCCTCGCGCACGCGCTGCGCGATCTGGGCCGATTCGACCCCTAAGTTCTCGGGACCAAACGCGACATCGTCCTCGACAAGCGTCGCCACAAGCTGGTCGTCGGGATTCTGGAACACCATGCCCGCAGTCGAGCGGATATCGTAAACCAGCTCGGGATCGGACGCGTCCATGCCGTTGACGCACACCGTTCCCGTATCGGGCTGCAGCAGCGCGTTCAAATGCTTGGCAAACGTCGACTTGCCCGACCCGTTTCCGCCGAGGATGCAGAAAAACTCGCCATCCTCGATGTTCAGATCGATGCCATCGAGCGCCAGTGCAGCACCGTCATAGCTAAAGGAAACGCCCCGACACTCAATCATGCGCGGCCTTTGACCTGGTCCTTTTTAGGCGTGATGAGGTTGGAGACTGCCTTATACACCGCCAGCGTCAACACCGAGTTGAGCACGGTCTTGATGAGGTTAAACGGCAAAACGGCGGGAAGCATGAGCGGCAGAATCACATCGGCCGAGCCATACCAGAACCAAACGCCGATGGTCAGGTTCGCGACCATGGACAGCGCCGTAGCGGCAATGACGCCGAACACCAGGCCAATCACGGCACCCTTATAGGTGTGCATCTTCTGGTAGACGATAGCCGCGGGCAGAATGTAGCCCAGCGTGGCAACCAAGTTCATAAGCGCGCCGACCCAGTCACCCGTGGTGAGCGCATGGATAACGATCGCCATGGCGGCAACAGCAGTGCCGGCGCCAGGGCCATACGCAAAACCGCACACCATCGCCGGCACCAGCGACGGGTCATACGTCAAAAACGGCGCCGAGGGAAGAATGGGCAGCTGCACATACATAAACAGGGCACCCAAGGCGCACATCAGCGCCATGGTAACGAGCTGTTTGGTGCTCCACCTATTCGTGTTCTCAAAATGGATATGCTGCGACTGTTCAGACATAAGATCACCTGCCTCTTTCATCCGGACTCTAACCGTTGGTACTGGGATCTCACCAGTTCAGCCGGCATGCGAACCAACGCACACCCGGGTCGCGGACTCATCGGCTCGGTCGCAGACGCCTCGCCTGCGCCACGGCACCCCTTTGACACCGCCCGATTTACCGCCAGTGGGGAATTTCACCCCGCCCTGAAACAGCAATTGCAAGTGTAGCACGAGCAATCGTTCGCGCAAGTATGCCAAGGGTAATTTGTGGCGGGGATCAGTTGCCGCAACAACCACGTTCCCCACCCATCCCAAAGTAACGCGCCTTTCGCGCAAAGCGCGAAACAGCGAAGGGGACACGTACCCCTATCAGCCACGACCTCCGCACACGCCGACCTCAAGGCCGTAAACGCAGGGAATCCGGGGGCGTGACGGGGGTTTCTCTCCGGAACATTCCGCAGGACGCAAAGAGGCTCCGCAGCGCGAAGCGCGATGCGGAGCCTCTTTGCATGTCCGAGGACGTTCCGGAGAGAAACCCCCGTCACGCCCCCGGATTCCCGGTGGGAGTTCTAGACCTTGTCGGCCTTAGTACATACCGCCGCCCTGCTGACCAGCGGTAGCAGCAGCGATAGCGTCCTCAAGCTGAGTATTCTTGGGCACATCGGAGACGGTAGCCTCGGTGATGAGGATCAGGCTGGCGACAGAAGCAGCGTTCTGAAGGGTGACGCGGCTGACCTTGACGGGGTCGAGGACGCCCATCTCGATCATGTCGCCCCACTCGCCGTTGGCAGAGTTGAGACCCTGGCCGGCGGGCAGCTCGGCAACCTTGTCGACCACGACGGCGCCCTCAAAGCCAGCGTTCTTGGCGATGGTAGCGACCGGAGCGGTCAGAGCCTTCTTGACGATATCGACGCCGATCTTCTCCTCGGGGTCGTCGATCTCGACAGCGTCGAGCGCAGGAGCGGCGTCCATGAAGGCGACGCCGCCGCCGGCGACGATGCCCTCCTCGACAGCAGCGCGGGTAGCCTGCAGGGCATCCTCGACGCGGTGCTTGATCTCCTTGAGCTCGGACTCGGTAGCAGCGCCGACCTTGATGACGGCAACGCCACCGGAGAGCTTGGCCAGGCGCTCCTGGAGCTTCTCGCGGTCGAAGTCAGAGGTGGTGTTCTCCATCTCGCCCTTGATCTGAGCGATGCGGGCGTCGATGGCCTCCTTGGAGCCAGCGCCGCCGACGACGACGGTGTTGTCCTTGGAGATGGTGACGGACTTAGCAGTACCGAGCATATCGGCGGTGATGTCAGCGACCTTCACGCCCAGCTCGTCCAGAGCGGCCTGGCCACCGGTGAGGACGGCGATGTCCTCGAGGATGCGCTTGCGGCGATCGCCGTAGCCCGGGGCCTTGACGGCGCAGACGTTGAGAGCGCCACGGATCTTGTTGAGGACCAGGGTCGGCAGAGCCTCGCCGTCGATGTCCTCAGCGATGATGAGCAGGCCACGGCCGGCGCGCTGGACAGCCTCGAGAACAGGCATGATGTCCTGGACGCTGGAGATCTTCTGGTCGGTAATGAGGATGTACGGATCCTTCATCACGGCCTCCATGCGGTCGTTATCCGTGACGAAGTAAGCGGAGACATAGCCCTTGTCGAACTGCATGCCCTCGACGGTGTCGATGGTGATGTCGAACGTCTGGGAATCCTCGACGGTGATGACGCCGTCCTTGCCCACGACCTCCATGGCCTCGGCGATCTTCTCGCCAACCTCGGGGTCACCAGCGGAGATGGTGCCGACGGAAGCGATCTGCTCCTTGGTCTCGACCGGCTTGGCCTGCTTCTTCATCTCGGCAACGGCGGCGTTTACAGCCTTGTCGATACCGCGACGGATGGCCAGCGGGTTAGCGCCAGCAGCAACGTTGCGCAGACCGTCGTTGACGATAGCCTGAGCGAGCAGGGTTGCGGTGGTGGTGCCGTCACCCACGGTGTCGTTGGTCTTGGTGGCGACCTCCTTCACCAGCTGAGCGCCCATGTTCTCGATGTTGTCCTCGAGCTCGATCTCCTTAGCGACGGAAACGCCGTCGTTGGTGATGGTCGGGGCACCGAACGTGCGCTGCAGAGCGACGTAACGGCCCTTGGGGCCCATGGTGACGGTAACGGCATCGGCCAGAGTGTTGACGCCCTTGGCGAGCTTAGCGCGGGCATCGGTGTTGAACGTAATGTTCTTTGCCATGGTAGGTAATCCTCCAAAAGAAATGTGACTCGCGTCGCCGTTTCCGAGTCTTATACGGCGGACGCGTTCAAAGACGAATCAGAGATTCCGACGAGACTAGGCCTCGACGACGGCGTAGATGTCGTCGGCGCGCATCAGCAGATACTTCTCGCCGTCGACCTTGACCTCGTTGCCACCGAACTTACCGTAGATGACAACGTCGCCGACCTGAACGTCCATGGGGATGCGCTCGCCCTTGTCGTTGACCTTACCGGCGCCAACGGCAACGATGGTGCCGCGCTGCGGCTTCTCCTGAGCGTTGCTGGCGATGTACAGACCAGAAGCGGTCTTCTGCTCGGCCTCGTCGGGCTTGACCAGGACGCGATCTGCAAGCGGCTTCAAAGACGACATGCTTGTTTCCTCCTTTGTGGGCCGCGCGGTCATGCCGCGCGGGTTAACCCTTTTTGTTTGCGTACGCGTTGAATGGTACCCACGAATGGCGGGTTATACAACACGGAGTCAAAAAATCTTATTTTTTGGCACTTAGATTTTCTGAATGCCGGGGGATAACTTAGCGATGCCTCCCGTGTGGCTCCGGAGGGGCGGGGCGTAAGGTTTCCTGCTCGGGCAGTCCTGCTCGCACGAAGGCCACATTAAGTGGCCTTCGGCTCGTGCGGAACTCGCGATAAACCTTATGCCCCGCCCCTCCGGAGCCACACGGGAGGCAGGCTAACTAATTCGGGCCCGACATTCAGAAAAGTCAGTGCAGCAAAATGGCGATGCGGATAGGAACGTGGGTATGGGTTTCGCTGCGCGCACGGGTCCCCTGGGAAGCACCGTGCATTTTTGGGAGTATTCAGCAAGCCAGGACGGCTGCATACGCGCCGGACATACCTTATTGGTCCCAAGGACGCCTTCAGCGGGCGGTTTTGGTCGGTGGGCAGACCCCGTTGGGACAAATGGGCGTACTTCGCGCCGTACCGGAGCCCAAAATGACGTCAATCTCCGCAACGTTACTCAGCCGCAGCGGCACCGGCAGAGCTCGCGGTGCTGAATACTCCGTTTTTTGCACGGCACGGGCGGGGGTACATCAGGATCAGGAAGGACATCCCAGCCTTTTTATTCAATCTGTAATGGGAAGTATGCAAAACACCAAGAGATAGCATTGCTGGTGTCCAAATTGAGCGCGGGGCAGCAGCACCTCCGCCCCGCACCCAAATCCAACAGAGCAGGGACGCTCATGGCGGATCCCCACCAAAACGCAAACGCGGCTCGAGCGCCATCCCAAAATAGGCTGCGCGAGCCGCGTTTAACGGTACGACATGAATATTAGCGCTCGTAAATCAAGTTGCCTGCCAGGTAGGTGGCCTGAACTTTTGTGGCCTGGAGCTCTTGGGGGTCGATGGTGAGCGGGTTTTGGTCCAGGACTACCAGGTCGGCGTATTTGCCGGGCTCCAGGCTGCCGAGGTTTCGCTCGTCGCCTGCGGCGTAGGCGCTGCCCAGGGTGTAGTTGCGCAGAGCTGTAGCCGCGTCGATGCGCTCGCTGGGGAGCCAGCCGCCCTCGGGCCAGTGGCTGCGGGGGTCTTGACGCGTGATGGCCGTGTAGAGCACATTCATGCTGGTAACAGCCGTAATAGGGCTGTCGGTACCGAAGGCTTGGCGGATGCCGCGCTGCTTATAAGTCGCAAACGGCCACATAATGCGGCTGCGCTCCAGACCCAAGTCGCGCTCGGGACCGCCCGGATCGAGCGTGATGTGGCAGGGCTGGCTCGAAGCGATCACATTGAGCTTGCGCAGGCGATCGATATCCTCGGGCAGGAGGTTCTCCAGATGCTCAAGGGTGTTGTGGCCGTGCTTGGGCAGGCCGTAGAGCTCTGCTGCCTCCTCAAAGATATCGAGCGCGGCATGAATTGCGCCGTCGCCGATGACGTGGATGCGCACGGTATGGCCGCGCTCCGCCGCCGCAAGGACCAACTTGCGCATGCGCTCGGCAGGAACCGTCAGGCGGCCCTGGTCGCCCGGGAAGCGCGGGTTGGTATAGGGCTCAGTGAGGTATGCCGTATGCTCGCTCGATACACCATCGAAGAACTGCTTAAAACCGGGCGCCGAGAGCAGCGCGTTGTTGGCATAGCGTGCCTGTAGCTCTTCCAGCCGTGACTGGTCGTCCAGCAGCGTGGGGAACAGATGCGCGCGGATGCCCAGCTTTCCGGTGGCCTGTAGCTTGTCGTAGACATCGTCGCGAATAAAGTCGCAGCCCGGCATGGGCATAAGCGACATGTCGCAGATCGAGGTGATGCCCTGCTCGGCCATGCGCCTCATCTGGTCGGCGTAAGCACTCGCGATGCGGTCCTCGCCCAGCCACTCAAGGCAACGGGGCAGTAGCTGCATGGCAGCCGCCTCGTGAGCGATGCCCGTGAGCTCGCCATTTGCGTCCTTATCGTAGCTGCCACCCGCCGGTGGCTCGCTGTCGCGCGTGACGCCAAGCGCCTCGAGCGCGCGGCTGTTGAGCCACAGTGTGTGTCCGTCACCCGAATACATAACGCAGGGACGATCTGGGAAGGCAGCGTCGAGGGAGGCCTTAGTAGGGTGCTCGGGCGGATCCCAGCGGTAATCGCGCCAGCCCTGGGTCACGACCCAGGCGTCATCGGGCAAGCCCTGGGAAAACTCGAGTGCATGCTGCACCAATGCCGCCTCGGACGTGCCCATATCCATGAGCATGTACGGCGAGGAACCAACCGAGGTATGGAAGAAGTGCAGGTGCGCGTCATGGAAACCGGGGCAGACAAACTGCTCGCCGTAGTCGATAACCGGCGTGGCGGCAGGTGCGGCGGCGATCACGTCATCGGGCGTGCCGACTGCAACGATACGATCACCCGCGATGGCGATCGCCAGCTCGCGGGCGGTATCGATGCCGTCTTGGGCGGTAAAGACGTTCTTGGAGCGGATAATCCGATCGATATGTTGCATGGGCATCCCCATCTCTGGCGGGAAATTCAACACCTCCGAGTGTACTCCCCCGCCCTTGTAACAAAACCCCAAGCGGCAAACGGCAACTTTACCAGCCCTAGCGGCAGGTGGCATACTGAAGAGAGCCTGTACGATTTTGCGATCGAGCCAGCAAGGAGCAAATCGACCATGACGAAGACCAAGGCACAGCAGATTATGGCCGCAACCGAGGTTCGCGCGGCAGACGACGTCACCGCGGCCATCCAGGATATCGCCGCCGAGTTTGAACCCTACATCATCAAGCAGCGCCGGCACTTCCATAAGCACCCGGAGCTGAGCCTTGCCGAGGAGCGCACGACTTCCGACATCGCTAACCAGCTCGACGCCATGAATATCCCCTACGAGCGCCCGCTCCAGACGGGCCTGGTGGCGACGCTTCGCGGTACCGCGCCCGATGCCTACCGCGAGGACGGCACGCCGCGCCGCCGCATCCTGCTGCGCGCCGACATCGACGCCCTGCCTGTCACCGAGCAGACCGGCGAGGAGTTCGCCAGCGTCAACGAGGGCTGCATGCACGCCTGCGGTCACGACTGCCATATCGCCATGATGCTCGGCACGCTGCAGATTCTGCGCCACATGACCGATGACATCCACGGCGAGATTCGCATCGTATTCCAGCCCAGCGAGGAAAACGGCCAGGGCGCCAAGCTCATGATCGGCACGGGTGTGCTCGATGGCGTCGACGGCGCCTATGCCGCGCACATCTGGAGCGAGGTCGATGCCGGCACCGTGAGCTGCGAGCCCGGTCCGCGCATGGCAAACACCGACTGGTTCCGCATCGACGTCCGCGGCACCTCGTGCCATGGCGCCATGCCCCAGCGCGGCCACGACGCCGTTATGGTTGCCGCCGAAATCGTCAACGCACTGCAGACCATCGTCTCGCGCGAGATTAGCCCCTACGAACCCACCGTCATCACCGTCGGCGAGCTGCATGGCGGCACCGCGCGCAACGTTATCGCCGGCACGGCGTACCTCGCCGGCACGGTACGCACCTATGGCGACAAGACGCATGAGGAGATGCCCGAGCTTATGCGCCGCATCGTGGAGCACACCGCGGCTGCTCTGGGCGCCGAGGCCGAACTCACCGACTACACCATCGCCAACTACAAGGTCGAAAACGATGCCGCCTCGAGCGAGCGCTGCCGCCAAGCTGTGCTCAAGTGCCTGGGTCCCGCGGGCGAGGGCCATTACCGCGGCACGCTTTCGGGCGAGGACTTCTCGGAGTACCTGCGTCGCGTGCCAGGTGTGCTCGCCTTTATCGGCGCGCGCAATCCCCAGATCGGCGCCACCTATGCCCAGCACTCCTGCTTCTATAAGATCGACGAGAGCGTGCTCGCCAAGGGTTCCATGGTAGCCGCTCAGTATGCCATCGACTTTTTGGCCGAGCCCACGCAAGAAGAGCTCGACGGCCCCACGATCGCCGCGGTTGCCGAGACCAATCCCGACCTGGCAGCCAAGCTGCGCTCTGCCAAGGCAACGGCCGCCGAGGCCCGCGACGCCATGCACGACGCCCGCACCGCCCGCCATGCCGCAATCAAGGGCATTCACGATGCCCGTGCCGCCGCTCGCCACGAGGAGAAGCATGGCGAGTAGCCGTCACACCCACCCGTAACAACCTGGCTAGAGCAAAGCGGGGGCGAACGTTATCTCAACGTTCGCCCCCGCTTATGTGTCGACCGCTTTTCTAGCGCGTCCTCCGTCACGACAAGTAAGAGCGAAGGATGGCGAGCCAGCGTGGGGTTTCGAGGTGAATGATATCGGTGGGGACTCCGGCGGGCGCATGGCCGCCAAAGAGCAGGCCCGCGTCTGCCGGGTTGATAAGGCGCACGATCCATACGGCAACGACCAGCACGCACAGAACAACAACCGCAATGTCGATGCCGCGCTTTAGCTTGCTCGACGTCACCTCCTCGCGCACGAACGCGAGCACAAACGCAATCGGCACCACCCAAAACAGCGGATGGTAGGCAAAGGCCGCCGCAAAATCGAGGCGCAGTGCTGCCAGCCAGGCCCTCGTCATGCCACATCCCGGACAGGGAATGCCCGTCATCAGGCGAAACACGCAGCCAATATCGAGCAGGTAGAGTGCGAACCAGGCGACAAAGAGCACACCGATGCAAGAAAGGGCGCGGCGAATGAGTTCCGCCGCGCCCTTATGTCCCTGGGAGCTGTTCACGCCGCTCTTATCGTTAGGCACGAGCGCCAAGACGGACGTTGTAAGCCGTTGCCATGGCATTGGTATTCTTGATGATGATGTTCATGGCAAAGATGAGGCCAAGGCCGCACAGCAGCGCGCCGACGATCTGCCACATAAGAACGGTGGTACCGTTCTCCTGGAACATCAGGCCATAGCGAGGAGCATTAGCCTGCAGGCGGTTACCGATCTTGTAGTACCAGTAGAGTGCGTAGAAGCCGCAGGTCACGAACGACAGCAGGATAAATGCTGCCAGACCCGGCGTGGAATCGCCGTCGTCCTGGCACATGACATTGATGTCGCGGGCGAGGCAATAGAGGAAGTAATATGAATAGATGCCGCAGGTCACGATGGAAAGCAGGAGCCAGCCGATCACGCCACGGTCGGTTTTAATCGGAGTATAGCCCATCGGGGCAGGTGCAGGCTGCTGAGCATACTGCTGCTGACCGGTGTACTGCTGCTGCCCGGCGTACTGCTGCTGCCCGGCGTACTGCTGCTGAGGCTGAGGCTGAACTGCCTGAACCGGAGTGGGCTGAATCTGCGTGGGCTGCGGAGCAGGCTGGGGCTGAGGTACAGGCTGCGGCGCGGGCTGCGGAGCAGAAGCAGCGGGAGCGGCACCGACGGCAGAACCGCAGACGGGGCAGAATTTGGCATCATCCGAAATGGGAGAACCACAAGTGGGACAGAACATAAGCTTCTCCTTTTCCTAAGGCGTTGCACGCCTTCAAACCTTACACGACTATGTTCTCAACAATAGCCGCGACGTTGTTGCGCAACATTGACCAATTTCCGAGAAATTTTGCTGCAACCGTTTTCCCAGGCATTTTCTTGCTTTCGCGGTAGAAAAAGGCACCCCGGGCTCAGTTGCCCAGGGCGCCTCGACCGACTATTCGGTTTGATTGTTTTCGGCAGCAGGATTATCGCCCGGCTCATCCGCCGGCGTGGCAACGGCATTCCAATCGGGTTCTGCAGGCGTCGCCTCGGGCGCCGGTGCGGGTTCAGGGGCAGGCGCCGGAGCAGGTGCAGGCGCGGGTGCCGGGGCAGGCGCGGGTGCAGGTGCGGGTGCCGGGGCAGGTGCAGCTCCAGTGGCGGCCGTGGGATTGAACCCCGCAGGAGCAGGCTTCTTCTCACCCGGGAGCACAAACGTCAGGACATCATCGGCATCCTCATCGGCCCACCCGCTGGCATGGCGCGCGGCCCAGTAGCCAACGGCACGATATTTGAGCATCGTGCCAAACACATTCAGGAACACGGTGACAAAGGCGATGATCATCAGGAACAGGATGAGCGTAATGCCGCCACCCTCAATGATTGCCTCAAGACCCGAAGGACGAGAATAGTAGCCGTAGTAGCCATAGCTGCTGATGCCCAGCGCGGCAACAAAACCAAAGATGGCGGTGAAAATCCAGGTGATGATATTGGAAACAATGCCCGTCAAGAACTCGGGAAGAATCGAGGCACAGAACAGCTTGCCCAGGTTGGCCTTATAAGACTTCCAGACCTTCTCGAGCGAAAACGCGCTTTCCACGCGGCCGGCGACTGCAAAGTGCATCACAGCGGCATCACCAAACATCTTAAAGAAAATGCCCAACACCGCCGATACGATCATGGCAAAGACAAGCAGACCCATCGACCCGATGAGTGCGCCCTCGAGGCCGCTCGAACCGAAGTAATAGTACGAACCAACGGCACCGATCACAGCGCTCTCAAGCACCGAGAACACCACGCCAATCACTGGAATAATGGCCACGAACCCGAGCACGTTCGTAATGACAGACGAGAAGATGCCCAGTCCAAAGGAGGTCGAGCGCAGCAGCGGACGCTCCATGCCGTTATCGTCCTTGAGCGACAGGTCGCGACCCCACTCGATAGCAAAGCCAGCGCCGCACACGCTTGCCACGTACGCGAGCAAAAAGCCAATGGCCGCCGCGATGCCACCGATAACGGGGATAAACAGCACCAGCACCGACACGACGCAGATCAGCGCCGGCAAAAAGGCAATCTGGCATACGCGAACCAGGGCGCCGGGAACCTTAATCATGTCGTTGAAGGCCTGCGCCATGCAGCCCTTGGGCACGTTCATAGCCGGCTGGGGCGCAACGAACGGCTGCGGCTGCGGTTGGGCAAACGGCTGACCCTGCGGCTGAGGTTGAGCTTGCGGAGCGGGGCCGGCGGCCTTGACCTCGGTATTAGGGGCACCGCACACGCCGCAGAACTTGTCGTTATCGCCCATGGGGGCGCCACACTGCGAACAGAACATCGAAATCATCCCTTCGTATCTAGAGCGAATCACCTGGATCGCGAACGATGTCTTTGGCAACATTATCGCCCAATGTGGGGACAAATACCCCAAGATGACCGATTTGCAACGTAGGCGGCTTTATTCAATGATTCGAAGGGTATATCCGCGCTAGTTCGTGCCGCGGAAGCCCTTGCCCACAATCTCGGAGCTGTCAACGATCGTGATAAACGCATTCGGATCGATATCGCGGGTATAGCGGCGCAGTTGTACTGCCTCGCGACGGCTCAGCACGCTCATAATCACCGTGACGCACCTGCCCGAGAAGGCGCCGTAACCACGGCTGATTGTTGCTGTGCGGTTGAGATGCTTGACGATAAACTCCTCGACTTTGCGCGGTTCGGCGCAAATAATCGTACAGACCTTACGAAGGTGAATGCTCTCGATGGCCTTATCGACCACGAGCGTCTTGGCAAACAGGCCAAGTACGCAGTACAGGCCGACGCGCGGGCCATACAGGAAAGCCGCGACGGTCACGATGCCGATATCGACCAGCAGCAAGGCGCGTCCGATCTCGAGCGTCGTACGACGCTTGAGGATCATGGCAAGGATGTCGGTGCCGCCCGTCGAGGCGCCAATGTCAAAGACAATGGCACTGCCCAGTGCCGGCAAGATGACGGCAAAACACAGGTCGAGCCACATATCGCCCGTCATCGAAACATCCGTCGGAATGAAGAGCTCAAACAGCGAGACGTAGGCCGAAAGCGCAAACGAGGCAAAGACGCTCCAAAGGATTGCCTTGCGCTCCAAAAAGATAAAGCCCAGGATGACCAGGACCGCGTTGATAATCCACATAAAGACGCCGACGGGCAGAGTCGGGAACAGCGTGGAAAGAATGACCGACACACCCGAGGTGCCGCCGAAGGCAAAGTGATTGGGTGTTTTGAAAGCCACGATGGCAAAGGCCGTGAGGATCAGCCCCAAATTGAGCTCGGCAAAAAAGCGCGGAAAGCCTGGCTCCTGGCTGCGCTTGCGGCCGGCGCGCTCGCCACGTTCGATATCCTCGCGACCGACAACGCGCTCCATCGGCACCACCGGAGGACGATGCACCTCCTCGGCGGCACGCGACGCCGCCTCTGCCGCAGCGGCCTCAATCGCCCATGCCTTGCTTTCGGTCTCGTGTTCGTCGGCCATTACGGCAACCCCTCGTTAACAATTTGGAAACAATGCGCCCATTAGGGTAACGCGGAACGCGAAGATTGCAACCCTTAGTTAGACGAGCGGTATGACTAGATCGAGGCTATATAGAAAACGGTCGACTGCGCTTTTGCTTGCGCTGTCGACCGTTTGGCGTTTTCGCAGGTAAAACCTGCCAAAATAAACCTATCCCTTATTGGTAGGTTACTCGTGCTGGCTGGTGCGGTGCTCGTACTCCTCGGGGGTGATGACATCCTCGATGCGCAGATTGACGCCTGCCACCTCAAGGCCGGTCATCGCGGCCAGACGCTCGGTGACGCGCGCCTTAACGTCGTCAAAGATCGCAGGCGCATAGGCGCCATACTCGATGATGACCGAGATGTTGACGACCACGCGGTTGTCGTCGGTGACCTCGACCGTCACGCCCTTGGTCAGATTCTCGGCACCAAACTGCTCCTGCACAAAGTGCATAAGGTTACCCTTCATGCCCAGAACGTGCGGCACCTCGCGGGTGGCCATGGCGACGATCTTCTCGATCACGCCGTTGGAATAGGTCAGCGAGTCCTCGGACTCGTCCGCCTCCTCGTCGTCCTCGTCCGCCTCGTCTTCGGACTCGGCCTCGACGAGCGTCTCGTCCTCGAGCGTTACATCCTCCGCATCGGCGGCGACGGTCTCGTCTGCCTCGAGCTCGGTATCGGCCACATCGACCTTCGTGTTAAAAGCCATGGTTCCTCCTTATGTCTGCCACGGATGCGACAGTCGAATACATATTAGCGGCCGCTAAACAGGCGGCCGAAGAAGTTGACGATACCGTTCTCGCCGTCGCGAATCTGGCCAATCACGGCACCGATCAGTACAAAGAAAGCGATGACGAGCGTGTCCCACAGGCCCAACGTAAGTACCAGCACGGCGAGGATAAAGCCTGCCACGGCGCCGAGCGTAGTGTTGGGGTGGCGCACGGCGTAGCTCCAGATAGCAGCGCCCGTACCTTTGATGAGACCCATGGCCTCGTCAAAGTCGTTGACGGCGTTGTCGTGCTGCTCGCCGGCCTCGGGCTTGGTGTCGGCGGACTCGCCTGCTGGCGTAGCGTTCTGGTCGATCGTCAGGCGCGGCGTGCGGGCGGTCTTGTCTTGGTTGGTATCACTCACCGGAAACCTCCACGGTCTGGACGGTAGTCTTGGACGGCAAAAAACGGACGCGCGCGGTCGTGCCCGGCGTGCCGAGCATGGTGTCGCAGGCCTTCTCGATGCGCTGCTGCATCGAGGTGGCAAGAGCGGCAACGTCCTTATCATCGAGGGCGATGGCCTCGACCTTAAAACGAACGCGCGACTCGTCGGAGCCTTGAACGCGCGCCTCGATATGCTCAACCATCACGCGATCATCGCACTCCGCCGCGGCACGGGCGCACGAGGAAAGCGCTGCGAGCGTGACCTCGATATTGCGCTCCCCCGCCGGATGCACGCAGGACGGCTCGCGACGCGCGAACATCAGGCGGAAAAACCCGATAAGCACGCCAAGTGCCACAATGGCGGCGCACACCGTAACGACGACGCGAGGCATGGTGTCACGCAACAGCAGCATAAAGCGATACGTATACGGTCCCCAGAACTGGCAGACAAGCGTACCCAGCGCCACGATGGCGGCGGCAAGATACACGATCGCTAGGGCTCGTTTGAGTACGCGCACGCGTGCTCCCTTCAGGTTTCGATCCACAGAATGCAAAACGATTCGCATCATTATAAAAGAGCCGGGTCCGGTGCTGTACGCACGCGGATCCGGCTCATCTATTCCACGAGGCTTGCATGCTCGCTTCATTATGCCCAGATATGCACGGCTTAACCCGTGCAGGCGCTACTCCTCCTCGAGGGCAGCGATGACCTCGTCGGTCATATCCATGGTGCTGTAAACATCCTGGACGTCGTCGAGCTCCTCGAGACGGTCGATGAGGCGCTGGACCTTCTTGGCGTCGGTACCGGAGACCTCCGTCGGGGTGGTCGGAACCATGGTGGTCTCGGAGCCCTTGACCTGGATGCCCTGCTCCTCGAGTGCCTTGGAGACAGCCATGACGTCGTTAGCAGCGGTCCAGACAATCCACTCCTCGCCGGCGTCCTCGTAGTCCTCGCCACCGGCCTCGGCGATTGCCATCATGAACTCATCCTCGTCACCGGCAGCACCGTTGGCGATCATGGTCTCCTTCTTGGCGTTCTCGTCCAGGATCTCCTTGGCGACGACAATCTGCCCCTTGCGCTCAAACTGGAAGGCGACGGAGCCGGAGGTGCCCAGGTTGCCGCCAGCGTGAGAGAAGGCGGAACGGACATCGGCGGCGGTACGGTTGCGGTTATCGGTCAGGCAGTCAACGTAAACGGCAACGCCGGCGGGACCATAGCCCTCGTACACGATGTTCTCGTAGACGGCGGCGTCGGCACCCGAACCAAAGGCCTTGTCGATAGCGGACTTGATTTTGTCCTTGGGCATGGACTGAGCCTTGGCCTTGGCAACAGCAGCAGCGAGGCTGGCGTTGTTCTCGGGCAGCGGGTCGCCGCCGAGACGGGCAGCAACGGTGATGTTGCGGCTCAGCTTGGAGAAGAGGGCGGAACGCTTGGCGTCCTGCGCGCCCTTACGATGCTTGGTTGTGGCCCACTTAGAGTGTCCGGACATACGTGTCTCCTATCGGTTTCGACCTAAAGCCCAGCGCAGATGCTCGGGCAATATAAACAAACGTCGTTATGATATACCTACTGGCCTGCGAGATAAACCCCAAAATGGAGGCGTCGTGATAACGCAACCCTTCTACGCGAAGTAACCTGTCCCCTTTGCACCGGTTTGGCTAGTTCCAGAGAAGATGGCTGCGGGCTATGGTGGCGCCGATGGCAAAGGGCATGCAGGCGATGACCGGGTACAGGTAGCGCATGTAGGTGGAGCCGTTGCAGGGACCGATCAGGCACACGGCGAGCACGCCCAAAAGCGGCACCCAAATGGCAAGCGCCCTCCACGAATGGCGACGCAACAGGTAGACCACCACGGTAATCATGATCCACACGTAGGTTGCACTGCTCATGGTAAGTGAGATAAACGGGATGCGCTGTACCGCCACGCGATACAGGTTGATCAGATGGCCACACCACCGCACGACCTTGCTATCGACCGGATGGAAATCGAAGTACTTGAGATTGTCGGGACGAGCCATGATCTCGGCACTGCGCGCCGTGCTGTAGACCCATGCGTCGCGGGCGCTCGGATAAAAGTAGCCATAGTAGTTATTGATAAGCGCTGAGATATAGCACTCGGGGTCCTTTTTGAACATCTGAGCCCAAACCTCAAAATAGGCGTCGATGTCCTCCTGCGAGGCATATTCGTTAAAGCAGTTCTTGACGGCATCGGACTTGTCGGGGTTGTACCGGCGGCCCAGGTTTTCGTACTTGAGTACGCGATCGATCACGGCACGCTCCTCTTCGGTCACCAAACCGTCGCAAGGAGCTTCCACGATGGTGCCGTCCTCTTTAACCGTAGGATTGACGCCTGAGTTAAGGCCGTCGTGTTTTTGGACGAAGCGCGCCGTCTGCTGGAACGGAATCGAGAGCACCTCGCGCTTGGAGCTGGGCGTAATGTCGTGCGCCGGCATAAAGACCTTGGTGAAGTACATATTAGAGGCAAGACAGAGTGCAAGCACCACAAGAACTCCCACCCAGCGGAAACGCGGGATGGCGCCCGAAGGCGCAGCACCATCCTGCTTGGCTGCACGACGAGCCACATGCGCGTCCCATGCGCAAAACGCCGCCGCGATTACGCATGCCGCCAGGGGAAACACCAGGCCGCCGTTGCGCAGAAACGTGGAACCCATGGCGCCCAGAGCGAGCATCAGCCAGTCATGGCGCGCAAAGAGCACGGGCCTCTGTTCGCCCGCACGCTCGGCATTGGCATCGCGACGGGGCAGGTCGCATGCCACGAGCTTCACGGTCTGCACCAACAGCACCAAAAACGCGTCGGCAAACAGCACATCTTTGGTAAGCAGGGCCGCGTAGTTGGAGAACATGGGCATAAACACAAAGAACAGCAAGATCACGCCGCGGACTGGCAGGCTCACGCCCAGTTTGCGCAACGACGAGATGGAATAGGCCATGCAGGCGGCCGTAATGACGAACTGAGCGCAGGTGTAAATAGCAAGACCTGCGTTGGCGCTGTTGAACAGTGAAAGCCCCAGCTGGACGCACGAACCGATGATAGCCGTGTGCACCACGGGGTGATGTCCGTTGAGCAACACATTGGGATTGAGCAGACGCAAGTAGTCACTCGTGCCGTTGGGGTAGTTGAACCACTGGCGAATCTGCGCACCCGTATCTCCCATAAAAAGGCCGGGCAGCGAAGCGATGAGCGTGGGCGCCCAGGCGATCATAAGCACCAGGAAGGGCCCGGCAAAGGGATGGACCGAGAGCACGGCGTGAGCCACACGCCATACGCGGCCAAAGTGCGCTTCGGAAAACGGAATGCGCCGAGAGCTCAGCCAATCTAGACACTCAAAAGCCAGGTAGAAGGCAACGACCGCCAAGAGCATCCAACCCGCACCGCCTATCCAGGCGCAGATGATGCGGGCCTTGTCGCCGAGCACGATCTCGGCCGAATCGGTGAGGTCGTAGCTGCGGCCAAACACCATGCAGACGGCAAAGAACAGCGACGGAAGGATCACCGAGGGACGCCAGGCGTCGCCGCGGCCAAAGAATACATAGCGAAACGGCAGCGTGAGCAGGCAGGCAAGCGCAAGCAGCATGACCGCGTCGGTATGGCCGGCAAACGAGAGGAGCACCTCGTAGCACACGTACAGCATGCCCGAGGCTTTGGGGTCAATCGCCAAGACCGCGTTGCTCGACACCGGGGCGGGATCGATGGAAAACGCCGTGGTCGCCAACAGCGCGAGCAAAAATGCGATGAGCGTCTGCTTGGCGGGATAGCGCTTAAACCAGACGATGCGGGCAGCGTCGCGCGCAGCCGTTGTGGAGAGGTCGGAATCCTTCACAGTCCGAAAGCCTTTCTAGAAACCTATCAAACTCGGCAAGACCACCACAAAGGTGCCTGTCCCCTTTGTGGTGGCCTTGGTTAGGCGTCGAGGTAGATGCGCTGGGGGCGATTGCGGTGTCGGGCGAAGATGATGAGCGCCAGACCGGCGATCACGAGCGGCAAACTCAGCAGCTGACCCATGGTGATGACGCCGCCCAGCAGATAGCCCAGCTGCGCATCGGGCACGCGCACGAACTCAACGAGAAAGCGGACGATGCCGTACCCCATCACGAACACGCCCATAAACGTACCCTGGGGCAGCAGCGGCTTTTTGCGGCTGAGCACCTGCAAAATACAGAAGAGCACGACGCCCTCAAGAAACGCCTCGTAGAGCTGGGAGGGATGGCGCGGCATATCGCCCGCGGTGCCGCCAAAGACCACACCCCAAGGCAGATCAGTCGGTTTGCCCCACAGCTCGCCGTTGACGAAATTGGCACAACGGCCCAGGCACAGGGCCAGCGGGGCGCCGATCACAGCAAGGTCGGCGACGGTCCAGGCGTCAAGCTTGTACATGCGGCACACGATGATGCCGCCCAAGATGCCGCCCACCAGGCCGCCGTGGAAGCTCATGCCTCCCTCGTTGGTGGCAAAGATTTCGAGCGGATGGGTCCAATAGTAGCCATCGCCGTAAAAGACGACATAAAACATGCGCGCGCCGATGATGAGACCAAAGACCGCGCCGACCACGACGCTCGTCAGGTCATCAATCGTAATGTCGAAGCCCCAGCGGCGCTGCGTGCGATACATGACGACTGCCGTAAGCAGGGCGCCGACCACATAGGCCAGGCCGTACCAGTAGATGGTGATGGGGCCCGCCGAGATCGCGACGGGATCAAGCATATGGTAGAGGTCGTTGAGCATATCGATCCCCTGCTCCCTACATACAAATGCGGCCGCGGGCCTTACGCTCGCAGCCGCATGTTTGGGCGTAACGTCTATGCGGAGCGTACCGTCCGCAGCTTTCGCATCTTAGAACGGCGCGTACTCGTCGTACAGGTCCTCGGCCTCGCCGGAAGCATTGACCTGCTCAACGCGGGTAACGCCGGGCACATGCTCCTTCAGGATGCGCTCGATACCCATGGAAAGAGTTAGCGAGCTCATGGGGCAGCCGGCGCAGGCGCCCTGCAGCTCCAGTTTGACAACGCCCTCGTCGTCGACGCCCACATACTCCATATCGCCGCCGTCGGCCTGCAGGTTGGGGCGGATCTCTTCAAGAACCTTCTTAAGCAGCTCTTCGTTAACAGCCACAGGGGCTCCTTTCTCACAATAACGCGGGCACGCCCGCGGACAGAAGCTATGTTACTACAGCCATGTACCCGCTCACGAGCCGTCCATGCGCGCAGACGCGACTTTCACGAGTAGTCAATTTGGGACGGGGCTCTTTGAGCTGCGTTCGTCGTCAGATAGCGACAACGCATATTACTGCTGAGCCTGTCCCCCGGTACCAATCTGGACATCGACGATAACCTGGCGGTAGCTGATGCCGCAGGAGTCGAGAATGCGGCGGCTGATACGGCCGTCATCGGTGTCGGCATACTTATTGTCCAGGTAGACGACCTCGCCCACACCCACCTGCGCCAGGATCTTGGCGCAGTCGTGGCACGGAAACAGCGTGACGTAGACCGTGGAACCCTCGAGGTCTTTGAGCGAGCCGCGGTAGTTGAGCACGGCGTTGGCCTCGGCATGGACTACGTAGTTATGCTTGTCCTGCAGCGGGTCATCGCTCGTGCCCCACGGGAAAAAGTCGTCGTTGAGCGCCGAGGGCGTACCGTTGTAGCCCACCGAAAGGATGCGGTGGTTGGTGCTGGCGATGCACGCGCCCACCTGCGTGTTGGGGTCCTTACTGCGGCGCTGCGCGGCGATGGCCACGCTCATAAAGAACTCATCCCAGCTAATGACGTCGCGGCGCTTGCCCGACGCGGTTTGATGAAGATCGTCCGACATGGCAGACACCTCCGAAATCGCAATAGTTTGACCCATTGTAGCAGGTGGAAGGTGGAGACGTTTTTGTCCCATCGCCCCCATCGCTACGCGCGGCGGGGCTTTTGGTTGATGTGGTAGAGCTCGGCGAGACCCCGCAACGTCAGCGCATCGTCGACCGTCAGGCTATGGCCGACCAGCGCCGCAAGCGCCTCGGCATCGTCGCCGGTAATGACGATGGGCACGTTGCCCTCCCCCGCGGCCTTGGTCGCGCGCATCTCGGCGAGCACCATGTCGAGCATGCCGTCGATGCGGGCAACCTCGCCCAAGACCACGCCCGAGCGCATGGCCTCACGCGTGTTGCGACCGACGACGTGTGTCGGCGCCGAGGGCTCAACCTGGGGCAGGCGCGCTGCTGCCGCCGAAAGCGAGCGGGCGCCGAGGGCCAGGCCTGGCGCGATAACGCCGCCGACAAAGGTGCCGCGCGCGTCGATGACCTCGATATTGGTCGTCGTGCCTAGGTCGATCACAATGCACGGCGAGCCGTAGACGGCGCGGGCAGCCACGGCGTCGGCGATGCGGTCGGGACCGATCTCGGCCGGGTCATCGTAGTGCACGGGCATGCCGGTCTTAAGTCCCGGCCCCACGGTGAGCACGCGCCCCGTGCAGGTACGGGAAAGCGCCGCCTTCCACGGGCGCTCGAGCGCCGGGACCACGCAACTCAGCACAGCAGCCGCGGGCACAAGCGCGCCCGGCATGCCCGCATCGGCCGCCAGTGCGGCCATGACCTGCACGAGACGCATGCGCGCCTCGTCCGCCGTGATGCTCGATGGCGTGGTGATCTCGCACGTCGCAAGCGGACATTCCTGCGCCGCGGCCGAATCCTCTGCAAACAGGCCAAAGCGAATGAACGTGTTGCCCACGTCGACCGTCAATATATATGCGCACCCATTAAGCATCGTCGGCGCTCCTTTCGTCTGCCCAGCAGTATATCGCCTACCTAAACCAGTCATCCCAAAATGACTAGCTTGCGGCTATACTGGTGCGCGGTCGTTTGCGAGCTCACGCGGCGGCCTTTGTAACCCGACTTCCCGCGCCGTATCCGTAACGGCGCTCCCGGGGGAAGCGGATATACGCAAAGGAGTTCTATATGAGCAATCCCTCGAACCGCGCTTCGATGCGTGGGCAACTCACGTTGCGCGGCGTCGTCATCGGCGTCCTTGGCTGCGTGATCATCACGGCAAGCTCGGCCTACACCGCCCTCAAGATGGGCGCACTCCCCTGGCCGATCATTTTCGCTGCCGTCATCTCGCTGTTCTTCCTTAAGCTCATGGGCAACGCCAGCCTCAACGAGGCAAACGTCACCCACACCATCATGTCCGCAGGCGCCATGGTCGCCGGCGGCCTGGCGTTTACCATCCCGGGCGCCTGGATGCTGGGCTATGCCGACCAGATCAGCTGGCTCGACATGTTTATCGTGGCGCTCGCCGGCACTATCCTAGGCCTGCTGGCCACGGCACTCATCCACCGTCACTTTATCGTGGACGCCGCGCTTGAGTTCCCCACCGGCAACGCCGCAGCTCAGACCCTGCGCGCAACCGAGGCCGGCGGCAAGACCGGCAAGCAGCTCTTTGGCTCCATGGCCATCGCCGGCATCTACAGCGTGCTGCGCGACGCTCTGGGCGTGGTGCCCAGCATGCTGTGTACGCTCAATATCCCCGGCGTGACCTTTGCCATCTATAACTCGCCCATGTTGCTGTCCATCGGCTTTTTGGTGGGCTTCGCCCCCGTCGCGTTCTGGTTTGCCGGCGCGCTGCTGGGCAACTTTGGCATCATTGTCGGCGGCACCGCTGCCGGTCTGTTTGACGTTATGACCGCACAGGGCATTGTTAAGTCCCTGGGTATGGGCCTCATGATGGGCTTTGGCGTCGCCGTCGTCCTCAAGGACATCCTGCCGCAGGTCGCCGGTATCGTCCGCGGCCTCGCCGCCGACAGCTCCACCGACACCGACGAGCAGTCGCTCATCTCGGGCTCCCTTAAGCTCGACGCCGGTATCATCGGCCTGGGCGCTGCCGCCATCGCCGTGATCGTTGCCATCGTACTCGATCTTGGCCCCGTTCCAGCCGTCATCGTCACGCTGTTCACCTTTGTCACCACCATCATGAGCGCGCAGAGCTGCGGCCAGACGGGTATCGACCCCATGGAGATCTTTGGCCTCATCGTCATGCTCATCGTGGCTGCCTTCGCGCAGCTCGCGCAGGTCAAGCTGTTCTTCATCGCCGGCATCGTGGCCGTGGCGTGCGGCCTTGCGGGCGACGTCATGAACGACTTTAAGGCCGGCGCCGTGCTGGGCACCAACCCGCGTGCGCAGTGGATCGGCCAGGCCATCGGCGGCATCGTGGGCGCCCTGGTCGCTGCCGCCGTCATGGTCGCGCTCGTCACTGCCTATGGTCCGGACGCCTTTGGCCCCGACAAGAGCTTCGTTGCCGCGCAGGCAAGCGTGGTCGCCACCATGGTCTCGGGCATCCCGAGCGTGCCGTGGTTCGCAGGCGGCTTTATCGCCGGCATCGTCATGTACTGGCTCGGCATTCCGGCCATGATGATCGGCCTGGGCGTGTACCTGCCGTTCTATATGTCGCTCACGGCTTTCCTGGGCTCCTGCGTTAAGCTCGCCTACGACAAGTGGGCCGCTCACCGCGACGCCGCCGCCGGTCTTTCGGACGAGGAGAAGGCCGCCAAGGATGCCGCCTTCCAGGAGCAGGGCCTGGTTGTTGCCAGCGGCCTGCTGGGCGGCGAGTCCATCGTCGGCGTTATCCTGGCGTTTGTCTCTGTTGGCCTGAGCCTGCTGGGATAAACCCAACAACAACGTACCCGTACAGAGCGCGGGGTCGGAGACCATCCGGCCCCGCACTTTTTGTATCTGCCGAAACCCTCGGCAGTACTCGTATGTGGCGTGTCTTCCTTTGCCTGCTCGCCTAAGTTCCATGTCAAGATGACCGCCACGGGCGCCACGGTGTAGAGTACATGCTGCGAACGCACCCGCGTTCCTGCGGCAATACGAGGTGGACATGGAACTCGATAAACAACAGCTCAAGCGACTGCGCGAGCGCCATCATCGGCGCCATGGCATCCGCCCCGCCCACAGCGAGGCCATGGAGAACGCAAGCCGCTTTCTAAAGCAGGCATTCAACATTCGCGAGGGTCGCGCGCCCTACCACGTGATTCGCAAGCGCTTTGTAAACGGGGCGCGGCTGACCGGCTCTCACCTGTGCATCCTCATCATCGCCATGCTCATCGCGAGCATCGGCCTCGATATCGACTCGGACATTGCCATCGTGGGCGCCATGCTCATCTGTCCGCTCATGGGCTCGGTCCTTGCCATGGCATACGGCATCGCCACGCTCGACCGCGAGATTGCCGTCGAGGCCGTCGCCGGCCTCGTGCTGCAGATGGCTTTTTGTCTAATCACGTCCACGCTGTATTTTAAGCTCTCGCCCCTTGGCACCACCACGGCCGCCATCATCGACAATTCGACACCGACTGTGTGGGACCTTGCCGTCGCACTTGCGGGCGGCTTTGCGGGTGGCCTGGGCAACTCGCGCGACCAGGAACCCGCCACGCTCATCGCCGGCGTGGCCGTGGCGACCGCGCTCATGCCGCCCCTGTGTGCGGCGGGCTATGGCATCGCCATCGCAAGCGGGTCACTGTTTCTCTCGGCGCTTTACGAGTTTGGCATCAACGTGGTCTTTATCGCACTCGCGGCCGAAGCCGTTCTGCTTCTTTTGCGCGTGCCGCTCAAGCGCGACCTCAACGGCGACGGTATTGTGACTGCCGAGGAAAATGCCGAGGTCGACGAGCTATCGCGCAAGGTGCGCCGCCGCATCATCGTGGGCACGGTAATCTTTGCCATCCCCTGCATCGTTATGACGGCGGGTTCCATTGGCTCGGCGCAGGCCGGCGTGCAGGACGGCTACGGCGTCACCGAAACCACGCGCGAGCTTGCGGCGGTGCTGCCAGGCTTTAAGGACTACACCGTCGCTGTCGAGACCTCGGCCACCGAAGGCGACGAGGAGGGCATCGTCGAGCGCGAGGTTGTCGCCCATGTGACGACAAGCGAGGCGCTCGGGGCACGCGACCGCCACGTCGCCCGCAAGCTCATCGACCTCAATGTGCCCGAGCTCGATCGCGTGGAATTTGACGTGAAGTGATGCAGAGCGCGGCCCTACAGGTCGTACTTGTACACGCGATAGATGTACTTCTCGGCTTCCATCTCGTAGGTGGCGATGGGTAGACCGTAGCGGTCGTACTCGGTAAAGGTCTTGGCCTGGCCCGATGCCACGAGCATGCTATTTGAATCGCCAACGTGCTGCGCACTGCTCACATAGCCCGAAAACGGCACGGCGATCTGGTCTTCGAGCTCGTAGGTGCGCGCCGTCTCGTCCACCGTAAAGATGCGCCCAAACGAATGCGTGCCCTTGTTGTAGTCGGTCACCACCGCGGCGCCCAGCTGGCCCCAGTCGAACTTGGGATAGCTTTCGGCCGCACCAAAGTTGTTGTCGTACAGCAGCACCTGGTAGCGACTGGTCGTTGCCGTATCGGAACTCGGCAGATACGTCACGCTGTGCTGGCCCGCGTTGAGCGAAAAATCGCCCTGGGCCTGCAGTAACTTGTCCTCAAAGCCCGAGCCGGCCCATTGCCACTCCTTTCTATTTCTGGGTCCATCTTCTCACTGCTGGCGACCAAAAATGATCCGTTTTCCTCCGTCCCCGAGGAATCATTGTTAGTACTTGAAGAAGCCCTCGCCCGAACTTTCGCCCAGCTTACCTTCGTCGAGCATCTGCTTGAGGACGGATGCCATGGCCTTAAAGTTGTAGGGCATCATCATCTTTTTGAGCAACGGGCTCACCAGGCCCGGCACCTTCTGGTACTGCATAACGATGTTGTAAGCCGTCTGGATACCAACCGTATCGAATACGCGGAACGGACCTTTGGGTGCGCCGGTGCCACGCGTCCATGCGAGGTCGATGCTCTTGGGATCGCTCACGCCCGAGACATACAGGTCGAGGCCCGAAAGCAGCCATGGCACCAGCATGGAATTGAGCAGGTAGCCGTTCTTTTCCTTGTTGACGGGCAGGGCAAGCATGCGAATGTCGTTAGCGAAGTCGACGAGCTCGTCGAAGTAGCGCTTGTCGGTTTGGTCCTGCGCCATGACCTCGGTCATGTTGTTCTTCCAGATGGAGTTGGCAAAGTGCAGCGACAGGTACTTCTCGGGGCGGCCAGTGTACTTGGCAAAGGTGCTCGGCAGCAGCGTAGAGGAGTTCGTTACGACGACGGTCTTTTGCGGGAGAACCGGGGCAAGCTTCTTGTAGAAGTCGATCTTTGCCTGGGTGTCCTCGGCCATGGACTCGATGACCAAGTCGGCGTCGGCCACGGCTTTGGCGAGGTCGAGCTCCAGCTTGAGTGTGGAGTAGGCACGCTCGACGGCGGCGAGTGCCGCCTCCTTGTCGAAGGGCTTGCCGCTATCGGCGATACCGGCGCACCACTCGCCCGTGCCGTCCGCCATGCCCTCGATAGCAGCGATGTACTCCTCGCGCACATGATCGATCTTGGGCTGGGTACGGCCGATGCTGCCCTCGCTGCGCAGCCAAATCGTTACATCAAAGCCGCAGTAGGCTGCCTGAAAGGCAATCTGGCTTCCCAGCACGCCGCCGCCGGCAACGCAAACGGTCTTGTAGCTCATAAGAACAGTCCTCTCTTACGTAATTCCATAGATGTGTATTTATTCAACCGTAAGGAGGACGCGCGCTGGGGGTGGGTTCTATAAACG
The DNA here is from genome assembly GCA_959026725.1 of uncultured Collinsella sp. Lineage (GTDB taxonomy): Bacteria > Actinomycetota > Coriobacteriia > Coriobacteriales > Coriobacteriaceae > Collinsella. The sequence goes on along the minus strand of CAUFMG010000002.1, from coordinate 34,178 downwards.
GACGGTAATTTGCGGCGAACGGCTACACCTGTTCATTAACTCTCGATTTTGAGGGCATTTTTTGGCGCTGCTGAACCGCTGTTTTCGGAAGTGCGGGGAAAAATCGGGTTTCGCCGACCAGACCGGCTTTTTTTACAACAAAACCGCAGGTCGCGAGAGTCTAAAAAGGCGGTGTGCTCAGGAGGTTCGCATTTTTCCCCGCACTTCCGAAATTCGAGTGCACAGAAGGCTGCAACAAAACGATTTACGCAACATATGTCCAAGCAAAAACGGGTGGTAGCCGGTACGGCCACCACCCGTTTGTCTCATATCCAGCCCATAGCAGGCCAGTTACTTCTTAATGCCGCGTCCCAGGCGCTCAGCGACCGACGCCACGGCACTCTCGTCGACCGAGCCGCAGCTCACGCAGCCATCGTGGGCACGCATCTGGCCGGTGACCTCGTCCATCGCGAGCGGCGCCACCTTCTCGAGCTTAAAGCCCTTACCGGCGCGCATGTTTTCCTTGGCCACGCTGATCATGAGCTTAATGCGGTTGAGCTGGTTGACCTCGGACGCGCCGGGGTCGTAGTCCACTGCGACGATGTTGCTCTCGGGGTGCTGACGGCGCAGTTCCTTGATCACGGCCTTACCCACCACGTGGTTGGGCAGGCACGCGAAGGGCTGCGTGCAGATAATGTTGGGTGCACCATGGTCAATCAGGTCGAGCATCTCGGCCGTGAGCAGCCAGCCTTCGCCCATGTTGTTGCACACCGAGAGCACCGTGCGAGCCTTGTCGGCCATAGTGTCGATGCGCTCGGGCGCCTCAAAGCGGCTGGACTTTTCGAGCATCTCCTCCACCGGCGTACGCATCCAGTCCACCAGCTTGATGAGCGCCTGCATACCAGCGCGCGTGGTAGCAGAGCTTCCCAGCTCGTCCTTCTGTAGCTCGGCGTTGCTCATGGAGTACAGGAAGAAGTCGAGCAGGCCCGGCACCACGGCCTCGCAGCCCTCGCGCTCGATCACGTCAACCACATGGTTGTTAGCCGTGGGGTGGAACTTGACCAAGATCTCGCCGACCACGCCCACGCGCGGCTTAGTGCCCTCGCCCACCAGCGGCATCGTGTCGAATGCGCAGATGGCCTCGCGGCACAGCTTGGTGTAGTTATGCCTGTTGAACTTGGGCGCCAGCTTGCGGGCGCGCGCCATGTACTCCTCGTAGAGCGCGTTGGCGGCACCGGGCGTGGCCTCGTACGGGCGGCAGCGGTAGAGCATCTGCATCATCACGTCGCCAAAGAGCACCGCGTAGACTGCCTGCTTGAGCAGTGCCGGCGTAATCTTAAAGCCGGGGTTGTCCTCGCCGAGCGCCACGGCCGAAAGCGAGATCACCGGGATCTCGGGATGGCCGCTCTCGCGCAGGGCTTTGCGGATGAGCGCGATGTAGTTGGTGGCACGGCAGCCGCCGCCGGTTTGGCTGATAACCACGGCCGTCTTGGACAGGTCGTACCGACCGCTCTCGATGGCCTCCATAATCTGGCCCGTCACCAGGATCGACGGATAGCAGATGTCGTTGTTCACGTAGCGCAGGCCGGCCTCGACGGCATCGTGGTCAGTCGAGGGCAGCAGCTCCAAGTTGTAGCCAGCACCACGGAACACCTCTTTGACCAGGTCAAAGTGGATCGGCGCCATCTGCGGGCACAGGATGGTGTAGCCCTCCTCGCGCATCTGCTCGGTAAAGGGGACCTTGGGCCACGCGGTCGAAGCACTCTCGCGCTGCGCCTCGAACGTGTACTTGCGGCTCGCGAATGCGGGGGCATCCGTGGAGGGCGCCACCGGCGCGGCATCGCCCTGCTCGTAGGCCTCGCCCGCGGCCGTGGCCTCGGCCAGGCGCTCGGCCTCCTGGTCCTTAAGCGCGGCCATGAGCGAGCGGATGCGGATGCGCGCGGCGCCCAGGTTGGACACCTCGTCAATCTTGAGCACGGTGTAGATCTTGCCGCTGGCCTCCAGGATCTCCTGCACCTGATCGGTGGTCAGGGCGTCCAGACCGCAGCCGAAGGAGTTGAGCTGGATCAGGTCCAGGTCGTTGCGCATCGTCACAAAACGGGCGACGGCGTACAGGCGGCTGTGGTACATCCACTGGTCGACGACGCGGATGGGGCGCTCGGGCTTCACGAGATGCGCGAGCGAATCCTCGGTAAAGACCGCAAAGCCAAAGCTCGAGATAAGCTCGGGCAGGGCGTGGTTGATCTCGGGGTCGTTATGGTAGGGACGACCGGCGAGCACGATGCCGTGACCGCCGTGGTCCTCGACCCACTTAAGAGCCTCCTCGCCCATAGTCTGGATGTCCTCGTGGAAGCGCGCATCGGCCTCAAAGGCAGCATTGACGGCGGCATCGACCTCGGAGCGCGTGATCTTGGGTCCGCGCACGCGACCGCGACCGGCTTGCGCATCGGCCACACGGTCGACGGCGAGCACCTGGTACAGACGGCGCTTGAGCTCGGTCTTGTCGTGATACGGCACAAACGGATACAGGAACTCGATGTTCTGCTCGCGGATCTCGTCGATGTTGAGCGCCAGCGCCGTGGGATAGCTCATGACGATGGGGCAGTTATAGCAGTTGCCAGCCGTCGGGTCCTCCTTGCGCTCCCAGCGCACGCACGGCATCCAAATGAAGTCGACATCGCGGTCGATAAGGTTCATCACATGGCCGTGGCTCATCTTTGCCGGGTAGCACACGCTCTCGGACGGCATGGACTCGATGCCCGCCTGGTAGGTCTTCTTGCTCGACTGGTCGGACAGCTGCACGCTAAAGCCCAAGCGCGTAAAGAACGCATGCCAGAAGGGGTAGTTCTCGTACATGTTGAGCGCGCGGGGGATGCCGACGGTGCCGCGCGGGGCCTCGTCGGGGCTCAGCACCTCGCGGTTAAACAGCAACTCGTTTTTCTTTTTGAAGAGGTTGGGGGCCTCGGTCTTTTGCTTTTTGTGGCCGGCGCCCTTCTCGCAGCGGTTGCCGGTAATGAAGCGCCTGCCGCCGCCAAAGTCGTTGACGGTAAGCTGGCAGTTGTTAGAGCAACGGCCGCAGCGGACATGCTTTTGCGTCACGGTGAGGTGTGCGATGTCCTCGGCCGAGAGGATGGTCGAGGTGCCGTCGGCGCCGGCGCGATCGCGGGCGAGCAAGGCCGCACCGTAGGCGCCCATGCAGCCGGCGATGTCGGGACGCACGGCATGAACGCCGGTGAGCTGCTCAAACGCGCGCAGCGTCGCATCGGACATAAAGGTGCCGCCCTGGACGATCACCTGGCTGCCGATCTCCTTGGGGTCGCGCAGCTTAATGACCTTGAACAGGGCATTCTTGATGACGGAATAGGACAGGCCGGCCGCGATGTCGCCCACCGTGGCGCCTTCCTTTTGTGCCTGCTTAACGCGCGAATTCATAAAGACCGTGCAGCGGCTGCCCAGGTCGACGGGGGCCTTGGCATGAATGGCGGCATCGGCAAACGCACGCACGTCCATATTCATGGACACGGCGAAGCTCTCGATAAAGCTGCCGCAGCCCGACGAGCAGGCCTCGTTGAGCATGATGTGCTCGATCACGCCGTCCTTGACGCGCAGGCACTTCATGTCCTGGCCGCCAATGTCCAGAATGAATTCGACGCCGGGCAGGAACGCCTTGGCGCCGCGCAGGTGCGCAACGGTCTCGATCTCGCCGGAGTCGGCCTTGAGCGCCTCGATGAGCAGCGCCTCGCCGTAGCCCGTAGTGGTCACGTGGCCGATGGTGCAGCCGGCGGGGATGTGGTTGTAGAAATCGGCCATGATGACCTTGGCCGTGCCTAGGATGTCGCCGTTGTTGTTGCCGTACCAGGTGTGCAGCAGCTGACCGTCCTCGCCCACGAGCGCGGCCTTCATGGTGGTGGAGCCGGCGTCGATGCCGATGAACACGCGGCCGGTGTAGCCGTCGAGCTTGCCCTTGGGGACGACCTCGGTGTCGTGGCGGGTCTTGAACTCGGCAAAATCCTCATCGGTGGCAAAGAGCGGATCCAGACGCTCGACCTCGGCACCTTGTGTGTCACCCAGGGCATCGATGGCCTCGATGAGCTGCGGGAACGTGCTGAGCTTATTGGACTCGTGCGCCATGGCGGCGCCGCTCGCTACAAACAGGTGGGCGTTTTGGGGCACGATACGGTGCTCCTCGTCCAGGTTGAGCGTGAGGTAGAAGCGGTGGCGCAGCTCGGAGAGATACTGCAGCGGGCCGCCCAAGAAGGCGACGTTGCCGCGGATGGGACGGCCGCACGCCAGGCCCGAGATGGTCTGGGTCACGACAGCCTGGAAGATGGAGGCAGCCACGTCCTCGGGGCGGGCGCCCTCGTTGAGCAGCGGCTGGACGTCGGTCTTGGCAAAGACGCCGCAACGGCTGGCGATGGGATAGATGGTGGTGGCGTTGGCCGCGAGTTCGTTAAGGCCGCTCGCGTCGGTGTGCAGCAGAGTGGCCATCTGATCGATGAACGCGCCCGTGCCGCCGGCGCAGGTGCCGTTCATGCGCTGCTCGATGCCGTTGTCGAAGTAGATGATCTTGGCGTCCTCGCCGCCCAGCTCGATGGCGACATCGGTGGCCGGGATGAGAGTCTCGACGGCACGCTTGCTGGCGATGACCTCCTGGACAAATTCCAGGTCGAGCCACTGGGACAGCAGCAGGCCGCCCGAGCCGGTGATGGCGCAGGTCATTTGGGCCGTCGGCAGCACGGTCGCAGCACCCTCGAACAGGTCGCGGGCGCAGGCGCGGACGTCGGTGTGGTGACGCTGGTACTTGGCGTAGACAATCTGGTTGTCGTCATTGAGCACGGCAAGCTTGACGGTGGTGGAGCCTACGTCGATGCCCAGGTGCAGGTTGCCACGAGCGTTCTCAGGGTTGAAGATCGCGCCTTCGGGGGCCTGGGCGGCGGCTAAGGGCTCGGCGGCGGTGGCGGGCTCGCTGGCGACGGACGTCTCCCCTGCCGCGTTCTTGGCATCGGCAACTGCCTCAGCAACTTTCTCGGCAGCTGCGGTCGCGGCCTTCTGCGCGGCATCCACCACGGCGGGCGCGGCCTCACGCGCGGCAGCGACCATACGGTCCTTAATGCCCTCGACGAGTTTGCTCATTGTCTCTCCTCTTAGTTGTTGGACTCGACGGTTGCGGCGGTGTCGGCCGCGTCCTCGAGCTGCAAGTTCAATAGCTTCATGCCGTATTCCGGCACGTTGATATCGATGGGTTGGCCATACAGGTCACCAGGGCGCACAAAAGCGAGCACCGTCATAATGCGCGCCATGGCCTCGGGCGATTCGGTGAGCCCGCGCTCAAACCAGCGCTGAATCATGCCGACCTCGGCACTCACGACGTAGGTGACGTAGTAGTCAAAGAAGGTGCCCAGCGCCAGGCCCAAAATGCCCGTCTGTGCACGAGGCACCACGGCCTCACGAGCGGTGTCGATGATCCTTTTAATGAAGGCCTGGTCGCCGCCCGGACCCAGCAGCGCACCGATTAAGTCGCGGTTGGCCGCAAGATAACGCAGCAGCTCAACCGAACCGGGCGCCGGCTCGAGCTCGTCAATGTTGCGGTAAAGATCGGGTAATTGAGCTGCGGTGATAAGCTCCACCCGCTCGCGAATCTCGGCAAGCAGGCCGTCCTCGATCTGGCTGATAAAGTCGGGGATATCGCGGTAGTGCGAATAGAACGTGCGGCGTGTAAGACCGGCGCGCTCGGTGAGCGACGCGACGTTAATGCGCGAAAGGTCGCTGCTTTCGGCAAGCTCGCTGGCAAGTGCCTGGCGAAGGGCACGCTGCGAGCGAAGGGACCGGCGGTCGCATTTCTCGAGCTGGGACAAGCGTCCTCCTTGTTACTCAGCCTGTGCGCTATTGCACAGTGCGAGTATTATTGCACACCGTGTGTATCAACACGTAAAGGCAATATTTGGAATGTGACGAAGGGGCAGCCTCTTTGTCACATCCAGCGACCGCCTAGGTTGTGCCGGTTGTGCCAGGCTTTTAGAGCGGCATTACCGATTGTCCAAAATGTCATTCGTGGGTAGAATAGTGTCGACGGCAGCCCAAGTTCTGGAAAGCTGGGCAGCGCCGTTGCTTGGATTAAGGGGTCAACGCCTTAGCGGCGGCGACCCCTTTTACGTTGCTTCGAACGTTGCTTGAGTGCCTCGGAAAGCCCGACGAGCGCCGTGAAGAACGAGACCAAAGCGGTCAGAAGTCTCACGAAATCAATCAGATCGGTCATGGGCATCACCTCCCATCAGATGGAGGGCGTTGCCCGGCACATGGAACTGCCGCCAACAGCATCAATTCTATCAAAGCGCAGTTAGGTATGCGAATGTTTGTTCGTATTTCAGAAGATCGGAACTCATTATGGCGAAGGAACAGTTCCTTCGCCATACCCGAGCTTGTCGCCGAACTGCTGCCTACATTTTTCGAGTTATTCGGCCACGCTGCTGGCTCTGTATAAATGCACCGCCGGGATTATCTGAGAGCTTTGTCCTTATTTGAGCGCATGCATGCCCATTCGCTCACTTACGTCACCGAATCAAACACCATTAGAGGTATGAATGCTCCCAAGAGGGCATCTTTAGCCATTTAACGACCTCCGACAGGCCGAATAACTCGAAATTTGTTGGTGGCGAAAGCGAAACAGTCCTGTATGCCAAAAGCCGGCATCTCCCATGTGACAAAGGGGCTATCCCTTTGTCACATTATTCGATGACGGTGCGGGAGTTTTGCTTGCGCATGGTGGCGAGCATGTGTTTGGGGACGGCGTGGACCATGCAGCTGCCGATAGTCGCGCTCGCGGCGGCCTTGGCCGCGTCACTGCCATTCTTGGTGGCATAGCTGTGACGGAAACGCTTGAGCATGGCGATGTCGTTGCCGCCGTCGCCGTAGACCGCGACCTCATCCTCGGCAATACCGTAGTAGCCCGCCAGCCAAGCCACACTCTCGCCCTTGTTGCACGTCACGTCCGTGATCTCGAACATCACCGGATCGAACGGCGCGTTGACCACGCGATCCGATCGCTCGGCCAAATATGCCTTAAGGTCGCGCTCCAGCTCGGGCGAGGTCACGCGACAATTGATCTTGCATACATCGTGACGCAAGATATCGCCGATCGACTGATCGAAATACTGCTCCTCGTGATACCCGCCACGCGCACGCATGCCGCGCATCACGATGCGCTTGATAGGGCTGTCCTTTTTAAAGCCCGCCTGGTGCATCTCGAACGATCCGCTCGAAAACATGCCGTCGGGCGTGGAGCAGTCAAAACAGATATCCGGAAACTCCTTGAGCAGCTCCTCGGTGATCTGTGGGTCGATGGTCCAGGTCTTGAGCACCTCGCCATGGCTGTCGCGCACGATGGATCCGTTGGAGCAGCAGGCGTCAAGCGCCAGGCCCGTAAAGCCATGCTCGCCAATCGGCAGCGTCGAGCGTCCGGTCGCGGGAACCACATGCAGGCCAGCCTTGGTCAGCTCGCGGATGGCACGGCGGATGGTCCCATCCGCCTCGTGCAGGGCGTTCAGCAGCGTTCCGTCTAAGTCACTCGCAAACATCTTGATCATGGGCATGCCCCTCCTTCGTCTGCACGATATTGTAGACGAGAACGGGCACGCCCCAAGAGAGGCGCGCCCGTCAGGCGAAAGATTGTCCTACACCGCGGCGGGACCGTGTTCGCCGGTACGGATGCGGATAACTTCTTCGACCGGCTCGACCCAAATCTTGCCGTCTCCAACGGCACCGGTGCGGGCGGCGTTGCAGATGATGTCGGCAATGCCGTCGACGTGCTCGTCGGCGCAGATGAGGGTGAACTGCACCTTAGGAATCATGTTGACAAGCAACTCGTTGCCGCGCACGTATTCCTTCCAGCCATGCTGTGCGCCGCAGCCCTGCACCTGGTTGATAGTCATGCCACGAACATCGGCAGCAAACAGCGCGTCTTTAAGAACCTCAAGCTTCTCGGCACGAACGATCGCCGTAATTTTCTTCATAGTGAATTCCTCTCTTTAATAAAGAAATGAATTGTCCTTCACATGGCACGGGTTTCCCAGGTACCGCAAACCAACCTCAGAGATCATAAAAAATCAACTGACTGGTCTTAGCAGGTTTCCCAAGTGCCGCAGATTGCCGTGAAAGAGGAGCGAAGCGTACTTAAGTACGTGAGCGACGATTGAACGGCAAGGTGCGGTGCTTGGGGAAGCTGCTAATCGAGCCCGGAGAACGAAGGATATGCGCTCTCGCCGTGCTGACTCGCATCCAGGCCCAGCGCCTCGTCGGCCTCGTCCACGCGCAGGCTGCCGTGGAACAGCGCCTTGACCACCGCGGCGATCACCAAATCGAGCACCAGCACAATAGCGACCGTCACCACAATGCCCAAAATCTGCGAGATGAGCAGCGACACGTCGCCCGTGTAGAACAGGCCACCCTTACCGGTCCACGAGAGCTCCGGCACACAGAACAGGCCCGTGAGCACGCCGCCCAAGACGCCGCCGATGCCGTGGCAGCCAAACGCGTCGAGCGCGTCGTCGTAGCCGAACTTGGTCTTAAGATGACTGATGGCCAAGTAGCAGACGGGCGAGACGATCAGGCCCATGACCAGCGCTGCCCACGGCTCGACAAAGCCCGCGCCCGGCGTGACCACCACAAGGCCCGCAACCAGACCGGTGCTGGCACCCACCAGCGTGGGGCGACCGGTGTGCACGCGCTCGACAGCAAGCCACGAAACCATGCCCGCTGCGCTGGCCGTCACGGTGTTGAGGATGGCGAGTGCCGCCACGGCATCGGCCTTAAACTCGCTGCCGCCGTTAAAGCCAAACCAGCCAAACCAAAGCAGCCCGGCGCCCAGCGCCACAAACGGCACGTTATGCGGACGGTAGCTCACCATGCCAAAGCCGCGACGACGGCCGAGCATTAAGCAGAGAATCAGGCCCGTAAGACCGGACGAAATGTGCACCACGTCGCCGCCGGCAAAGTCGAGTGCGCCGATGATGTCGCCGATAAAGGAGCCATCGCCGCCCCAGACCATGTGGGCGAGCGGCGCATAGACCACGAGCAGCCAAATGCCCAGGAAGGCCGCCATGGCACCAAACTTAACGCGGCCGGCCAGGCTGCCCGTGACGATAGCGGCGGTGATCATGGCAAACGCCATCTGGAAGGCGATGTTGATGATCTGAGGGCAGACGGCACCGTCCGACGCGGTGCCCTCAGCCGCCTGCAGCACCTGGTTGAGCACCGGCAAGCACAGCAGCTGGTCAAGGCCTCCAATAAACGGGCTGGAACCGTCGCCGCCGTAGGCCAGCGACCAGCCGGCAACAATCCACAGCACGCCGACCAGGCCAATGGCGCCAAAGCACATGAGCATGGTGTTGATAACATTTTTGCGCCTGGACAGGCCGCCATAGAAAAACGCCAGACCCGGTGTCATTAAAAACACGAGCATGGTGCAGATGAGCATAAACGTTATCGATCCCGTATCGTACATTCGCTCCCCCTTGATCGCATGAACGTTGTCGGCGCCCATAATGCGGCCGAGGGGCAACTGGTGTAGACCAGATACGGCGTTGTTAAACGCTGCGTTGTCGAATGGAAACGGTGCCGCAATCTTGGAAACGGCGCGGCAACGGGCGCGAAACCAACGGGAAATACGCGAGCAAGGAAGCCGCGAGCGCGCCCGTCCCGGCTAGCGCCGGAACAGCTCGCGGGCTCGGTCGCGGAGGTCGGTAGCTCGGATGACGCCCTCGTAGCGGTTGATACGCAAGCGCGGGAAGGCATTGAAGAAGCGCAGGTCGCGGCGGCTGAGTGACACGCTCGGCACCGGACGGCTCATGCGCTTGCCGGCAAGGCGGCGACTGAGCGACGGACGCGGCATGCTCGGCGCGGCATCGGCCACGCGGCGGGCGGCAAGCGCCAGGCCGCGAGCACCATCCGAGATAAACGTCGGCATCGAAGCCTTCTCACGAAGGGCATCGAGCGTCGCGTCGCCCAGCTCGGCCAGCCACGCGTTAACGGCACGACTGCGGATATGCGTCTGTGCCACCGAGTCGATTGCCGAATCGGGAATACGTTCGAGCATAGAGTCGGACGCATCGGCAAGCGATTCGTTGATGCGGTCGGCAAGGTCGGCCCGAACGCGCTCCAGCTGATCGGACAGGCGGCGCCAGCTGGCCAAAGAGCACACCGCGTCGACCATCATAGCGACCGCGACGATAAAGGCGGACAGCCGCACAATCAGCACCGGCAGATGGCCAAGCAGCCCCAGCAATGCCGGCTCCACTAAACGGCAAATGCACAGCGCACCCAGGCCAAACGCGCAGGCCCAGTACAGACAGATGCGTCCATGCAAATTAAACGGCAGGTGCGAGTAATCCCAAAAGCGCGCGCCTGTTGTTTTTTCCAATAGAAGGCCCACACTGTACTCGATTACGCTGCACACAAGCGCCGCGGCGACAAACTGGCTCGGGGCATCCGGAATCCCGCGCAACAGCAGCCAGCAGGCAATGCCGCCCGCGCCATAGATGGGGCAGCACGGCCCCAGCAAAAAGCCGCTGTTGGCAAATCGTCCGTGATTGAGCATGGCGCATACTGTCGACTCCCATGCCCAGCCGCAAAACCCGTAAAAGGCAAACGAGAGCACCAGTGCCGAGAGTGGGCAGGCGGCAAGCGTCGCGCCGCCAAACGCCATATCAATCGCGGTTTCCACCGTCTACCCTCTCCTCTTTTCGCTCGATTCGCCACTCACGCTATCGTCCGTGTCGTCCTTGCGCGGCAGACGGCCGGCGACCGTCTCGCGCAGCGCGCACCATTTATCCGCCAGACACACAATCCATGCCTCACGACACGTCGGCGGCACCGGTACCAGCGGAAACATATGGCGCACAATGATATTCCGCTCGCGCGACGTCAGCTCAAAATCTTCCTCCGCACGCGCCAGGGCAAAAAATGGATGCCGAAATCCGTGCAGTCGATGGCTCGGGTCGGGGTCATGCCAATCGTAGAGAAAGTAATCGTGTAACAAGGCTCCGCGCAGCAGCGAGGCACGGTCGACCGAAATGCCAGCACGGCCCAAGCGCTCGGCAAAGGACAGGCTCGCCCGCGCTACCGAAGTCACATGTGCATAGACCGTCACGTCGCCATGCTGGATAAACTCGTGCGTTAGGTCCAAGCGGCCCGCCTGGGCAAGCTGACGGGCGGCATCGTCGACCTCGCGCGCGATTTTCTCGGCACGAACGGTATCGGACATGCTGCCTCCTTCCAGCGGCTCACGGCGGCAAACCACGGCCTGTGCACAATCGATAAAAACATCATGGAACATATCAGTATGGCATCGGACAAAACGTTTTGCCCCACCAGTTGGCGAATTACCGCGCCGCCGTCACATATCAAACGCCAAAATGTGCGAGACTGTCTTGTGCAATTGTGCCGGCCGAGGGAGTGCCGGCGCACGATTCGCATGGAGTAACCCACAACGATGCTGCTTACGCAAACGACAACGCCCGAGGACGTCAAGGCTCTCGACCGCGCCGAGCTCCCGCAGCTCTGCGACGAAATTCGCCACGCCATCCTCGAAAGCTCCGCCGCTGTCGGCGGACACGTTGCCCCCAACCTGGGCGTCGTTGAGCTTACGGTTGCGCTTCATCGCGTGTTCAACTCCCCCATCGACAAGATTGTCTTTGACGTTTCGCACCAGACCTACGCCCACAAGGCGCTGACGGGGCGCGCGTACACCTATATCGATCCGGAGCGTTATGGTGAGGCCTCTGGCTTTGCCAATCCCGACGAGTCCGAGCACGACCTGTTTGCCATGGGCCATACCTCCACGTCGGTGAGCCTGGGCTGCGGCTTGGCACATGCGCGCGACCTGGCAGGTGACACGTATAACGTCATTACCGTTATTGGCGACGGCTCGCTTTCGGGCGGCCTGGCGTTTGAGGGCTTTAACAATGCCGCCGAGCTCGACAGCAACTTGATCATCATCGTCAACGATAACGACCAGTCCATCGCCGAAAACCACGGTGGCCTCTATCGCAATCTGGCCGAGCTGCGCGCCAGCAACGGCACCTGCGAGTGCAACGTTTTCCGCGCGCTGGGGCTCGACTATCGCTACCTGGACGCCGGCAACGATGTCCAAGCGTTGGTCGATACGCTGCAGGAGCTGCGCGATATCGATCATCCCATCGTGCTGCACGTCTCCACCGCCAAGGGCAAGGGCTTTGAGCCAGCCCAGAGCGACCCCGAACGCTGGCATCATGTGGGGCCCTTCGATATGGCAACCGGCCGCAAACTTTGCCCGGGCCACCCGAGCGAGCCCGCGCCGCGCACCTATGCCGACATTACGGGCGAGGCACTCAACGCCGCTATCGCGAACGACCCGCAGGTTGTCGCCATCACGGCTGCCACGCCCTATATCATGGGCTTTACGCCCGAGCTTCGCGCCGCGGCAGGCAAGCAGTTTGTCGACGTGGGCATTGCCGAAGAGCACGCCGTCACCTTTGCCACCGCGCTCGCCAGCGCCGGCGCCAAGCCAGTCTTTGGCGCGTACGGCACGTTTTTGCAGCGCGCCTACGATGAACTGTGGCACGACCTGTGCCTCAACGACGCCCCCGCAACCATCTTGGTGTTTGGCGCGTCGATCTTTGGCACCACATCCGAGACGCATCTTTCGTTCTTTGATATTTCCATGCTGGGCGGACTTCCCAACATGCACTACTTGGCGCCGGCCTGCATGGAGGAATATCTGTCCATGCTGAGCTGGTCGCTCGACCACCGCGAGCATCCCGTGGCAATCCGCGTACCGGGCATCGGCCTGGTTAGCCGCCCCGATTTGGCGCCCGCCGAGGGCACCGATTACGGCGTCGCGCGCTACAACGTGGTGCGTCAGGGCCGCGACGTTGCCCTGCTCGCGCTTGGCGATTTCTTTGAGCTGGGCGAGCGCGTGGCAAACCGTCTGACTGCCGAGTACGGTATCGAGGCCACGCTCGTCAACCCGCGCTTTGCGACCGAGCTCGACCGTGAGTTCCTCGATAGCCTTGCCGCCGAGCATCGCGTTGTCGTCACCCTCGAGGACGGCATCTTGGACGGCGGCTGGGGCGAGCGCGTGGCGTGCTACCTGGCCTGCACGCCCGTGCGCACGCGCACCTTCGGCATCGCCAAGGGCTTCCCCGACCGCTACGACCCCAACGAACTGCTCGCACAGAACGGCATGACGGTCGAGAATATGGCCGCCGAAGCCGTGAGACTACTCAACGAGTAAGAAAACCTCCGCAAGGGAAGCACCCCTGCGGAGGTTTTTGTTTTCGCGACGCGATTATCTCAATCTGTAACATCTAGGGCCCGAATTTCCGTCTAACTGTTACAGATTGAGACAAGACGTCTTAGTCCCCGACGTTTGTCTCAATCTGTAACAGATAGGGACCTTTTGGCCGTCCAGATGTTACAGATTGAGATAAAGCAGCGAGACATGCCGCTGCATCGGTCAGAACCACCACAAAGGTGCCTGTCCCTTTTTGGTAGGTAGAATAACCCATAAGGCAAGTATGTTTCTGAGTTATTTCGTGTTGACCCATTTGAGCGCGATAGGGTATAACTCTACTCAACCGCTAGGGATTTTATTGAGAAAGGTGTTCTACTATGAGCAAGAACCTCTCCCAGCAGGTCGTTCTCGACCGCCGCGGCTTTGTCGCCGCTACCTTCGCAACCGTCGCCGGCCTTGGTCTTGCCGGCTGCTCTGACACCAGCGCCGAGGCCGACAAGGGCTCCGCCGTTAGCTCCTCCAAGGGCTCCGAGGATACCGAGGCTTCCACCACGCTCGACGCTAAGGCATTCGACAAGCTCGTCGACAACGGCCCCAAGGCCGATGACGGCGCCATCGCCGCCAGCACCTGGGCCACGGCCGTTAAGGACGCCGGCGTCTTTAAGATCGGTGGCGTTCAGACTTCCACGCTCTTCTCCCTCCTCAACGAGAAAGACGGTCAGACCCGCGGCTTCGACGCCGGTATCGCACAGCTCCTGTCCAACTACATCCTGGGCGAGAACAAGGTCGAGATCACCCAGGTGACCTCGGACACGCGCGAGTCCGTCTTGCAGAACGGCCAGGTCGACGCCGTCTTTGCCACCTACACCATCACTGACGAGCGCAAGAAGCTTGTCTCCTTTGCCGGTCCCTATTACTACACGCAGCAGGCCATCCTGGTGCTCGCCGATAACGACGACATCAAGAGCGTCGACGACCTGGCCGACAAGAACGTCGCCGTCCAGTCCGGCTCCAACGGCCCCGCCATCCTGGAGGAGCTCGCTCCCAAGGCCAGCCAGCAGGAGTTCAAGACCGACGAGGAGGCCCGCCAGGCACTCCAGCAGGGCCGCGTTGACGCCTACGTCATCGATAACAACATGCAGCAGAGCGCCCTGGTCCGCGAGCCTGGTAAGTACAAGATCGCCGGCAAGCCCTTCGGCAGCAAGGAACCCTACGGCATCGGCCTGCCGCTCGATTCCGACGGCGTCGCCTTTGTCAACGACTTCCTTAAGAAGATCGAGGACGACGGCACCTGGACCAAGCTGTGGCAGATCTGCATCGGCGACCGCACGGGCGACACCAATGTTCCCGAGCTGCCCGAGATCGGCGCCTAGGCAGCGAGCCTGGTAACGGCCGCAACGAAACCATACGGAAACGCATGATGCGCTTTATTGCGGTAAACTGTTTCCTCACTGAGTTGTCGGGGCTTCCGTACACACGGGAGCCCCTTTCCTTATCGGCGGGAGGTCCGCATGAGTCTCTCCGAACTCTGGTCGCTCTATGGCCAGAACTATATCGACGCGCTGCTAGCGACCTGGGGCATGACGCTTGAGTCGTTTGCCATCGCCATGGTGCTGGCCGTCGCCGTCACCGTGATGCGCGTGTCACCGCTCAAGCCACTGCGCGTCTTTGGCGACCTGTATGTCCAGGTCTTCCGTAACATCCCCGGCATCGCACTGCTCATCATCGTCGTCTATGCGCTGCCACCGCTCAAGGTCGTCCTGCCCTACCGCACCTGCGTTATCGTCGCCACGGTCCTTTTGGGCTCGGCCTTTGGCTCCGAAAACTTTATGAGCGGCATCAACACCGTCGGCGTCGGTCAGGTCGAAGCCGCCCGTTCGCTCGGCATGAGCTTTAACCGTATCCTCGCCAAGATCGTAATTCCGCAGGCGCTGCGCTCGAGCGTATTGCCCATGACGAACCTCTTTATCGCCGTCATGCTCACTACCGCCTTGGGCAGCCAGGTGCCGCTTAAGCCGCAAGAGCTTACCGGCGTGGTGAGCTACATCAACACGCGCTCGCTCGGTGGCGTCGCCGCGTTCTTTATCTCGGCGCTCGGCTACCTGGGCACGGCCTTTGTGGTGAGCCACATTGGCAACTATATCGATAAGAAGGTGAGGATCCTCCGATGAACAAGCATTCCTCCCCTGCACTTACCATGCGCGATGCGCTCTACGAGGCTCCCGGCCCCAAGATGCTCGCCAAGATTCGCATCGGCACCGCCATTTCGCTCGTTGCCGTGGCCGCGCTCATCGCTCTGGTACTGCAGCGCTTTTATGTGACCGGTCAGCTTTCGGTCCACTACTGGTATTTCTTTACGCATCTCACCACCTGGAAGTTCTTGCTTGCCGGCTTTGAGGGCACCGTTAAAGTCGCACTCACCGCTGGCGCCATCGCGCTGGTGCTGGGCCTGGCCCTTATGCTCGGCCGCACGAGCGACATTAAGCCGCTGCAGCTGGTCTGCCGCGTGCTCACCGATTTCTTCCGCGGTGTGCCAAGCCTGCTGTTCATCTACTTCTTCTTTTTGGTGCTGCCCCAGTACAAGATCGCGCTGCCGTCGTTTTGGATGCTCACGCTTCCCGTCGCGCTCGCTGCCGCCGGCGTACTTGCCGAGATCTTCCGCGCCGGCGTCAACGCCGTACCGCGCGGGCAGGTCGAGGCGGCCCAGGCGCTCGGTCTCTCCAAGGCTAAAATCACCTTTAAAATCGTGTTGCCGCAGGCTATTCGGTTTATTATTCCGTCGTTGATCTCACAACTTGTAGTCGTGGTCAAGGACACCACCGTCGCCTATGTGGTGAGCTACCCCGACCTCATGCAAAATGCCCGCGTGCTCATTACCAACTATGATGCACTCGTATCGGTCTACCTGGTAATCGCGATCATCTACATCCTCATCAACGTCGCGATCAACAAGGCCGCTGTCTATGTTTCGCACAAGACCGGCGCGACCATCATCCGCTAACGCTTTACCATTTCGAGTCATAAGGAGCCGAGCACCATGGCACAGAGCACCTCTTCTACCGGCAATCAGCCGCTGATCGAGCTCAGGCACGTCGATAAGCACTATGGAGACCTGCACGTCCTCAACGACATCAATCTGTCGGTCGACCGCGGCGAGGTCGTCGTGGTGATTGGCCCCTCGGGCTCGGGCAAGTCGACCATGTGCCGCACCATCAACCGCCTGGAAACCATCGACTCGGGCGAGATCCTCATCGAGGGCGAGCCCCTGCCGCAGGAAGGCAAGGATCTTGCCCGCATGCGCGCCGAGCTGGGCATGGTGTTTCAACAGTTCAACCTGTTCGCACATATGACCGTACTGCAGAACGTCATGCTGGGGCCGGTCGACGTGCTGGGCGTGTCCAAGGACGAGGCCCGTGAGCGCGCCATGGACCTGCTGAGCCGCGTGGGCGTGGCCGAGCAGGCCGATAAGGTGCCCGCGCAGCTCTCAGGCGGCCAGCAGCAGCGCGTAGCCATCGCCCGCTCGCTTGCCATGCAGCCCAAGGCCATGCTCTTCGACGAGCCCACGAGCGCTCTTGACCCCGAGATGATCAACGAGGTGCTCGAGGTCATGGTCCGTCTGGCACAGCAGGGCATGACGATGATCGTCATCACGCACGAGATGAACTTCGCCCGCCGCGTGGCCGACCGCGTCGTGTTTATGGCCGACGGCCAGATCGTGGAAACCGGCACGCCCGACGAGTTCTTCGACCACCCCCAGACCAAGCGCGCCCAGGACTTCCTCAACTCCATTAAGGGCCACTAACCCAATTGCCACGCGGGCAAATTCATCAGTAACGTTTGTCCCGCGCCACCCCTGTGCCATGTCCACCCGGATTCGAAAGCCGCAACCATGATCGGAACCCGCACCTCATCGTCCTACACCCCGCATGTCGACGTCGCCCCCGCCGACCGTCCGCTCATCCTCGTCGCGCCGCGTTGGGAAGAGGCAAAGCCGTTTTTGAGCGAAACGCTCTCCCCCAATGAGGAGATTGCGAGCGTCTTTGTCGACGCCATCCTTGCCGCCGGCGGCCTGCCGCTGCAGATGTCCATCACCGAGGACATTGAGGTCATCCGTCATTACGTTGAAATCGCCGACGGTATCGCTATTCCCGGCGGCCCGGACGTCAACCCCAAGCGCTGGGGCGATGATCGACCCTACGACCCCACCCTCTGCTGCGAGATCCGCGATGGCTTTGAGTTTAAGCTGGTCGGCGAGGTGCTCCGTGCCAAAAAGCCGCTCTTTACCACCTGCCGCGGCACGCAGCTGCTCAACGTCGCCACCGGCGGCACCCTGTGCATGGACGTGCCGAGCCTGGGCGCTCGCGAGGGCCGCACGCAGTGGCGCCATACCCACGTGCTCAACGACCCTGTGCATCTCGTCGAGGTTGTGCAGGGCTCGCTGCTCGAACGCGCGGTTGGCGGGCACAGGCTGATCCAGACCAACTCCGCACACCACTGCTGCGTCGATCGTCTGGGTAAAAGCACGCGCTTGGTCGCCAAGGCAACCGACGGCGTTCCTGAGTGCATCGAGGTCGAAGGCCAGCCATTCTGTCTAGGCGTGCAATGGCACCCTGAGTACACGTGGAAGACGCTCGAGACCGACTTTAACCTGTGGAAGTCGTTTGTCGAGGCAGCGGCCAAGGTTAAGAAGGCTCGCTAGCTCGCGAATCACACAGGCTTAAACCTTCCATGCCAGGGGGGCGGACACCAGCCACGGTGCCCGCCCCCCGTATTTGGTATGCTCGGTATGTTTATCCCTCACAAACTATCAAAGAAATCTCGACTGCAATCGGTCTACGGTAAAGCAAATGGCAAAAACGCTTGCTACGTTGATTAGGCAGTCAATTAGAATCGAGGCGCATTGACCATTCCCCAACGGGGTCACGCCACAAATCCACATGAGCATCGAGGCTGGAAGCGGAAGCATGGAGTTGGCCCCGAGCTGTATGTAGATCGCTACAACGTTGACAAGCAGCAGCATGCCAATTGGACCGAAGCCGGACCCAAAATAGGAAACGGCAATCACGCAAGAGACCACGTATGCAAGGCAGACGACACTCGCCAGAAGAAGTCGATAGCAAAAAATATTCAGGTTGAAATACTGTTGAGCATCTAAAACGATTACGCAGTTAAGACAGTACAAAACGACACTCGACAGGATAAACGCGCCCAAAAGGGCAAAAGAAGACAGCACCGCTCGCGCAACGATAGCGCACACACGCTTCCCTCCCCGAGCCTCTGACAACCCCCACGGTTCCTCAATAAAGCCCGAACTGACAAAGCGTGGCACAATGCAAGCCGCGATGAACGGAAAGAACAATGCATGAGCCAACGGGGCTACGTTGAACAGCAGACCGCGAAAAACCTCTGCATTACCAAATAGAAGGGCATCCTCTGCCGATAGCCGAAGCGTCGGGTCTGGGAAAAAGCCCAAGAAACTGTTCTCACGGAGGCTACAGAACCACATCGGGAAAGAATTAAGCTGCAATACCACCATGCACGCATAAATTACCAGGATTAAGGCGTACGTCCATTTGCTCACATGCTTCAATTCTGAATGAAGGAATCTTCTAGTCTGACGAGCCATTGAGCACACCCCCAGCACAAAAGCTCACGAGAGCGTAAATCAATACCGATAGACAGCTGGCTGCCGCGCCATATCCCAAAAGTGTCAGCTGCCCCATATCGCTATACCCAAGGGCACATCCGACTCCAAGGTACGGCCCCGGAAGAAAGAAGATCCATCGCAAGGATGGTATGGGCGCCTGAAGGAGGGTTCCGTAGAGCGTCAAGCTCATGACAAATCCGATAATTATCGCAGCCCCGCTCAATACAGCGCTGTCTGTAATCCGATAGATGGTCACCGTCTCCAGAGCAACCGATATCACCAATACGGCATTGATCATCATCGCAGGCAAAAATGCAGCCAGCATGTCGTGCGTACAGCTTTGCCCACCACGTATTATGGCTATTGCAAAAAGAAGAAGGCAAAGCGCACTATATGCTGCGCCAATTATTAAAGCAGACGAAAGCACATGTGCTAGGACTCCATTAAAGCGGGTAAGACCTCTTGCTGAAGAAATTCGGTATCCCTCTTCATAGCCGCGCTCCTGTAAAATCGCCAGGCAAACGATGAGCGGAACGAACAGAGATGTGCCGGCAAAAGCACTGCGCACAAGAGACTTATCGGGTGCAGAAGGATCGATTACATTCCAGCAGAAACCAATATCCTCCCCAAAAACGCTATTGCCAAAGGCGAGCAACGTTGTTCCGTTTTTTAGAAAGACACCGAAGAGAAGGCCGAACGCCAGCATAAGCGCAAGACCAAACTTCGCCGGAAACATCCTGTGCAAACGCATCATATCTGCCTTTACGGGATGGATCGCCCGCTTCATAGCGAGACCGCCTTCATCAAGCGCCTGTAATACTCTTTTAGGGACGACGCCTCATCCCTTATGACGTCCATCGATTCCTTTTTCAGCAGTTCGCCGTCATGAAGAAACAGGCAGCTTGTTGCAACCGATGCCAACTCATCCAAATCATGGCTAGAGATGAGCATGGTCTTACCCTGTTCTCGATTCAATCGACCGATAAGGGCCCATATACTCTCGATGCCCAGCGGGTCCAACCCGTTTGCTGGCTCATCAAAAATAAGCAGATCGGTGTCACCCAACAAAGCCGTAGCTATATCCAGCCGCCGTTTCATTCCAAGAGAAAAACTGCTCACGCTCTTTTTCTCTTCGACGTCCAGCCCGACTAGGCTCAAAACGCGAGGAATCTCACGATTCGCATCAAGCCCCCATTCCAAACATCGGATTTGAAGATTCTCAACCGCACTGAGGGATTGGTATGCTCCGCTGGAATCTGGCACATAGCCGACACGCGTCCGCATCAGGCCAAGCTCTCTTTTTGATTTGCCTCCAAAGAGCTCCACGCTCCCCGAAGATGGCTCGCAGAGGCCCAAGACGATTTTAATAAGCGTGCTTTTGCCCGCACCGTTTGCACCGACAAGGGCACAGAGCTCAGACTGATGCACCTCGAAGGAAACGTCATGCAAAACGTGCCGTTTCCCGTAGCGTTTTGAAACTTTTGATAACTTTATCGCTGATGCGTTCATTGGACCCCCGTTCTGCTTGATAGAAAACCGCTCATATCGTTCCTTCTTTCTTTTATCGTTTTCCATGGTTGTTATTGTTTTCCGATAACACATATTTGTCAAGATAATCTAAAAGAAGGGACCCGTGTTAGACACGGGTCCCTTCACGCTGATACTTCGTTTTAGTTGTTCGCCTTAAGCTACTCGTCACTCAAATCGACAGCGAAGACTGATGTCGGAAGCGACGCCTCGTTGCCTCCACCATCCCGCATCTGCCTCACGACATTTTTTGCGCGCTCGACAATCAGCTCCTCAAGCTCTTTCTCACTCACCCGCCGAATAATATCTCCCGGTTGACAGTCAAGTTCATCGCAAATATCGAGAAGCGTCTTAAGGCGAATAGCTTTAATTTTTCCGTTTCTTAGCTTAGAAATATTAGCCGGAGTATGCCCCGTGGCACGAATCAGATCAGCACTGGTCTTTCCGGTCTTAAGCAGCTGCGTCTCAAGCTCGATGATGAGATAGCTCATGCTTCCTCCTACACAAGCTCGTCAGACTGCTCTTGGAGCAGCGAGGCATAACTCCAGATCACCGAGATACACAGACAGACAGCCGCGCCGATAAGCGACCCCGCATCAAAGGCAACGCCTTGGCAAATCTCAATAACGAAGGAATGAGGCACGACGTAAAGCTCCAGCCCACCAATGGTAAGATTGACCGATCCGTAGGCACCAATAAGCGAAACCGCGGCGTTAACAGCAAAGGCAAGCGCAAGAACACGGATAAGCCGCACATGCGTCTTGGTAAAGGGCGAGACGCCTCGCGAGATGTTACGGCTGATCCCACACAGAACGACAAGCGAAATACCCACGACAAGTGCCAGGCACAGTCCGCTTGGGATAACGATGCACCCGCCATCGAGAAGCGTCACGACGCCGAAAGAATCGACAGAAGCAACGTTTGCAACCGCATACCAGATCACGTAAACAACCAACGCGGCAAAAGCGACGAGCATCCCTGCAAAAACGGCTGCCATGCAAAAGCCAAGCTTCCTGATATTTTCGCCCGCTTTGGCCATACGCTGAACGCTGTTAGACATACACTCACCCTCATCGACTCTATCGTTATTCGAACAGTTTATCGAACAACGATATTGATTGCATGCGGAAAGCCCCGCCGGTGCGCATAGCCCATTCACTAATCAGAAGGGGTGAGAGTGGATTTTTGGACACGTATCGAACGAGAGTGGATAATCTCCCACTTCGAGGCCACCACCGGGCCTAAAACGGGAGATTATCCACTCTCATAGTCATCAAGGCTCGCAAGCTCTTATTCGCCCGCCTCGCGCAGGGCCGACAACGTGGCCGCATATTGCCGCTGCAACGCATGCATTCCCTCGCGAGCGCCGTCAACGGCATCGGCGCCGCGCAACGCCTCGGTCACCACGACCGCCGGCTCGTACAGATTATCAAATCCCAGGTTCTGGCTCACGCCCTTGAGCGTGTGCGCTGCCATAAACGCACCTTCGGCGTCTCCCGCCGCCATGGCGGCCTCCAGCTTGTCCATGCTCTCGTCATCCAAAAACTTGAGGGCAAAGCGGGCAAGCATTTCCCCGCCCATCAGCCGAGCGCACGCGTCATCATAATTAGCGCCGATCTTCTCATACGCCTCACGCATGGAAATCATGGATTAAAAACTCCTTTGGTCAAACTAAATCGTAGGAAACGCGACGACATCGGCGGGGCGTGCCAATGTCTCGGCAATTTGGTCTTGCACCTCGAGCAAACAGTCGAGCAGCAACGGGTTAAAGGTGCCGCACTTACCGTCCAGAACCATCTTGATCGCTTCCTCGTGCGGGATAGCGTCCTTGTACACGCGCACGCTCGTCAGGGCATCGTACACGTCGGCCACCGAGACCACCTGCGCGGCAATGGGAATCTCGTCGCCCTTAAGGCCATCGGGATAGCCCTTGCCGTCCCAGCGCTCGTGATGCCAACGCGCAATCTGGTACGCATATTCCATAAGCGCATTGCCGACGTGATGGCGGCCCAGCTCAAGCAACATGTCGGCACCGATCGTGGTATGCGTCTTCATAATCTCGAACTCCTCGGGCGTAAGGCGCCCGGGTTTGTTGAGGATCGCATCGTCAATCGCCATCTTGCCGATATCGTGCAGCGCCGAAGCCAGGGCAATCGTGGAGCGCTCCTCATTGTCGAGGGAGATCGTGTCGCTACGCTGGACCAGACAGCCAAGCAGCAGCTCGGTCAGCTTTTCGATATTCGTAACGTGCCTGCCGCTCTCGCCATTGCGAAGTTCCATGACACCGGCCATGATGTCGATGAGCATGCGACTGTTCTTGACGCGCTCGTTGTACTGCTGGGACAGCAGGCTCGTCAGGCGGCGCTGCTTGGCGTACAGACGGATAGTGTTGCTTACACGACGGCGCACGACACGGGCGTCAAACGGGCGGCTGATATAGTCCGAGGCGCCCAGCTCGTACGCACGCAGAACCACATCGTCGGATTCTTCGCTCGAAATCATGATGACAGGCAGATTGTCAACAACCGATCGGCGCGACAGATCGGCCAGTACCTCAAAGCCGCTCACGCCCGGCAGGACAATGTCCAGCAGCACGAGCGACAACTCATCGCCATAGCGGTCGACCATATCGAGCGCCGTACGACCGTTGTCGGCCTCGAGGATGCAATACTCGTCCTTGAGCATCTCGTTGAGAATGGCTCGGTTCATCTCGGAGTCATCAACAATAAGCACCAAAGGCTTTTCGCTTTGGAAGGCTTCGATGGAATCGGCATCGGTCACGACCGTACCGGCTTTTGCCTTAGCGCGGCTCAATAACTGGACAGCGCGGCCAACTCCCTCATCGACCGTCTCGCCATGAATGCGAACGCCACCAACACATGCCGTCAAGCTCACGTACTCATGGCCCGGAACAATCGTGGCACGAACGGCATCGGACACCTGATGCAGGCGACGGGTGAAGTCATCGGAGGGAATATTGGGCATGACGACCACAAATTTGTCGCAGCCATAGCGTACAAGCTCGTCAGTCGAACGAATTCCGCTGCGTATGGCCGTCGCCACGGCACCGAGCGCAAGGTCGCCGGCATGACGGCCACACGTATCGTTGAAGACCCTAAAATCATCAAGGTCGATCACCGCAACGCCGGCCTTCATGCGGGCGCTACGGAGCTTTTCCTCGTAATATCGGCGATTGCGCACACTCGTCAGCACGTCGGTGTAGACAAGGTCCTCTTCTGCAGCCTCTTGTTCATCGATCGGACGCACCATCAGCAAGACACGAGGCTCACCCTCGACCTTTAGAGGGCGTAGGCGAGCGCGGTACTCAACACCATCGTTGAGCAGTTGCTCCGACACCTCATCGGAGTCTGCCAAAGCCTCAAGACTCGACTGACGCAGACAAGGGCAGCGATCGCCGGCGAGCAGGCAGTTAGGCTCGCTCTTAATCTGATCGGCCGACAGCAAACGCACCACGGGGTAGGTCTTCGCGACGCGGGCGACCTCAGCGGCAGCCTCCTCGTCGGTTAGATTGACCTCGTGATTATTGAGCATATGGGGCCCTTTCGATAGTTTCGCATGGTAGCGGTGGGTTCCAAATGCTACAAGGGTAACACCTTGCCGATGCAGGTAAGCACGTGAATGCTGTTACATTTTTATGACCTGGCAAACGGTGGTAATGGAGCCGCGGGCGCGCGGTTATGGGCGCATTCGTTAACAATGACGAAACGCTAACAGTCCCCCTCCCCGCAGGTCATCGAGCGTTCTAACGCTCCAAGACATCGCGAACGGCGTTTGCCGCCGTAACGGGGCGATCGCGCAAACCGTTATGCGCGCCCGGGATCGTCACAAGGGGGCAATCGAGATATTCGGCAGCCGCTCGCGTACCAGCCTCGCGGGGTGTATCGACCGAAAGCTCGCCCAAAAACACGGCCGACACTGCCTTTGACGCGCGGGCGCGCTCCCAGTCGGGAGCATATGTCATATTTGTTCCGTATTCATTGGCCATAAAGCAACGACCATTGCGTAGGGCATGCTTGGCTTCTGCCTCGGTCGTCCCAGGAGCCTCGGGGTCCAAGTCGCCGAGGGCTCCCAAGAAAAGCCGGAGCGCCCTTGAAACCTTTCCAGCCGCAATCATATCGAGCAAAACCGGAGCTGCGCCCATACCGACGCCTTCGGCCGACACAGCCGGCTCATGCAGAATCGCACGGGCGACGAGATGGGGTTCGGTGCGAAGAAGCTCCAGCGCCACCAACGTACCGGCGCTATGCGCAAGCACATTTGTCGGAGCGCCAACGTGTTCGATCACGGCTTGCAGGTCGGCGGCCTGAGCGGCAAGATCATAGCTGTCGTCTGCCGCATCGCTGCTGTCACCGCAGCCGCGGCGGTCGTAAGCAATTACGCGGTAGTTGCGACTGAGCTCACAAGCGATACCGTCAAAAAATGTGCCGTCGACACAAGCGCCGTGCACGCACACCAAGGCAGGAGTATCAGGCGACACATCCGGGCCGGCATATTCGCGACAGGCAATCGTGGTGCCCGCATTCTCGACCGTAAAATCCATGTTGTGCCCCCATCATCAATGCTCATCCAGTTGCACGTCAGTGCGGTTGGATGGACCCGCATTGCCTTACGCCTTGTTAACAGATTAACTGTACCCGACCCGAGGCTTTTCATGGCACGGCATCATGAGCGACGTGAAAAAACGAAACTTGTAAAGCAAGAGCCCGCACCTTGCTTTGGAGCCGATGCTATGCTTAGGCACAATTGTCTTGAGGAGCATATGCCTATGTCTACGTTTTTGAATGCCAGCCCCATCTTTGGGCCCGTTCGCAGCCGTCGCCTTGGTCTCTCGCTCGGCGTCAACATGATGCCGGCCAGCGGCAAAATCTGCACGTTCGACTGCATATACTGCGAAAACGGTCTCAATGCCGAGCGCCCCTGCCACGAATCGTATAACACAGCTGCCGTGGTGCTCGATGCACTCGAGGCAAAGCTGCGCAAGATGGCAGCCGAGGGCGAGCTCCCCGATGTAATCACTTTCGCAGGCAACGGCGAGCCCACCGCAGCACCGGAGTTTCCGCAGGCCATCGCCGGCGCCGTCGCGCTGCGCGACGAGCTTGCCCCAAACTCCAAGATCGCCGTGCTCTCCAACGGCACGCGCGCCGACCGTCCCCAGGTGCACGACGCGCTCATGATGGTTGACGACAACATTCTTAAGCTCGATACCGTCGACCCGGTGTTTATCCAGCTGCTCGACCAGCCCGTTGGCCCCTACGACGTCGAGCACCAGATCGAGACGTTCGCAAGCTTTGACGGCCATGTCATTATCCAGACGATCTTTTTGACCGGTGAGTATCTGGGCAAGCCCATCGACAACACCGGCGAGGAGTACGTTGCCCCCTGGCTCGCGGCGCTTGAGCGCATTCGCCCACAAGAAGCAACCATCTACACGGTAGCGCGCGAGACACCGGTCGCCGGCCTTGCCAAGACAGCACCCGAGGTGCTCGACGCCATTGCCGCGCGCGTGCGCGCCCTCGGCATCCCCTGCCAGGTGAGCTACTAACAAAACCACGCAGCAGCTAGTGCCCACCACCCCGCTCCATCAGTTGCGGTGATATAGTTCCTATTTGTGCTGTTAAACCGCTTAAATCGGAACTATATCACCGCAACTTTTATGGACGCGTGGGTGGGCTATACTAGCTGCGGATGAAAGGAAGTTAGCCATGTTTGACAACGGACCCGTGCCCGGCCGCAACGACGCTTGCTGGTGCGGCAGCGGCAAAAAATATAAGAAATGCCATAGCGCCTTCGATGAGCGCCTCGAGCGCCTGTGGGAGGAGGGCTGGGAGGTTCTGCCCCGCACGCTCTACAAGACGCCCGCCGACATCGAGGGCATCAAACGCTCGGCCGCCATCAATGTGGGCGTGCTCGACTACGTAGGCGAGCACATCGCCGCAGGCATGACCACCAACCAGATCGACCAGATGATCTACGACTACACCGTCGAGCACGGTGGCACGCCGGCCGACCTCAACTACGAGGGCTATCCCAAGAGCGTGTGCACCTCGATCAACGACGTGGTCTGCCACGGTATCCCCTGCGATACGGACGTGCTGCACGAGGGCGACATCATCAACGTGGACTGCTCCACGATCCTAGACGGCTACTTTAGCGACTCGAGCCGCATGTTCTGCATCGGCGAAGTCTCGGCCGAGCGCCAGCGCCTGGTCGACGTCACCCGCGCCAGCGTGGAGGCGGGTCTGGCGGCCGTCAAGCCGTGGCTGCCGCTGTCCGTTATGGCCGAGGCCGTGCAAAAGACGGTCGAGGACGCCGGCTTTAGCGTGGTGCGCGAGTACGGTGGACACGGCATCGGTAAGGAGTTCCACGAGGACCCGTTTGTGGGCTTTACCACCGAGGCGCCCGATGTAGACACCATCATGGCTCCGGGCATGGTCTTTACCATCGAGCCCATGGTCAATGCCGGAGCGCCCGATATCAAGATTAGCAAGGGCGACGGCTGGTGCGTGCGCACCAAGGACGGCAGCGATTCGGCCCAGTGCGAGGTGCAGCTCGTGGTGACCGAGGACGGCTACGAACTGCTCAGCTGGTAGCTGTAGATACGCCGGATGCTGACGGGCACGCTCGTCTTACATCCGGCGTTTTATTTGAACGTTTTGCCTGATAAAACCTGCCAAAATAAACCTGTTCTTTTTTGGTAGGTTGAGCGGAGAGGACTGCTTGTGAACATTCTGGTTTTGCTGCCCGTCAATGACCGCCATCGCACAATTCTTGAGTCGAGCGCTCCGGGCGAGGACTTTATCTACACGAGCGCCAGCGAAGTCACACGCGAGCAGGTCGCGGATGCCGATGTGATCCTGGGCAATATCGACCCCGCCATGCTCACGGCATGCGAGCATCTCCAGCTGCTACAGCTGCAGAGTGCCGGTTACGACGATTATCTCGCCGCCGGTACTGTGCCGGCCGACGCCAAGCTCTCCTGCTCGGTGGGCGCCTACGGCCAGGCCGTGAGCGAGCACATGTTTGCCATGGTCCTTTCCATGATGAAGCGCCTGCCCGGCTACCAAGACCTGCAGCGCGAGCATCGCTGGGAGGATTTGGGGCCGGTCACTTCGCTCAAAAATGCCAATGTACTCGTACTGGGCGCCGGCGATATCGGTGGGCACTTCGCCACGCTCTGCCGCAGCATGGGCGCACACGTCCGCGGCATCAAGCGTCATCCGCTCGTCTACCCCATCGTGTTTGAAGACATGGACGGCATGGACGCCCTCTCCAAGCGCCTGGCCGAGGCTGACGTCGTCGCATCCTTTATGCCCAGTACGCCCGAGACCCGTGGTCTGGCGAATGCCGAGTTCTTTGCCGCGATGAAGCCGAGCGCTTTCTTTGCCAACGGCGGTCGCGGCGACCTCGTGATTGCCGACGACCTGGTTGCCGCCCTTGAGTCGGGCCACCTTGCCGGCGCCGCGGTCGACGTCACCGATCCCGAGCCGCTGCCCGCGACAAGCCCGCTGTGGGATGCGCCCAACATGCTCATCACGCCGCATGTCTCCGGTTGGTTCCACCTGGCAGCCACGCTCAACAATGTGGTCGACATTGCCGCAGAGAATCTGCGTCATCTGCAAGCTGGCGAAACTTTACGTTGTTGGATCGAGCACTGATTTGTTCCGGCGTTTTACCAAACGCCGGAACCCCTCGACGCTGCGCGTCGCCCAGAGCGACAATTTGTCATTCAAAAGGCGAGGCATGACCAGAAGGTCTATGCCTTGCCTTTTGAATGCCAACTTGTTCGCTCTGGACATCGCTCGCTGACGTTTGCTCAACCTGCGGTGTCTTAACAATTCTGTCCAGCTGTTGGCATTGCGGCATTTGCCCAGATAAAGCCTGCCGAAATGAACCTGTCCCTTTTTGGTAGGTTTGGTGCAATGGGGTCAGGTTGGCTTGCGCCATACCGGTAGTTCTGTCTGCGACACTCTCGCCAAAGTGATATCAAACATACATCTAGCGTTTTCGACACTTCGCTTATTAGAGCCAGTCCGTCTCCTCGTCATAGCGGTCCGAATAGGCGTTACGCTTGAGTTCTTCAGCACTCGTTGGTCGCGCCTTGGAAACGTCGACCCCTGACTCATGGCAAGCGGCGACGAACAGCTGTAAACCCCGATCAATAAGCTGAGCCCCACGCTCGGCCTTCATTTCTTCGGCTCGCATTTAGAGCTCCACGCTTTCGGCACCGTTGATGGTTAGGTTTCGCTCGTAGAAGGCGGTGAGGGCGCGGATGGCATACATTACGTCGCGCACGCCGCCGGTCTCGTAGCTCGAGTGCATGGCAAGCTGCGGCAAGCCCACGTCCACGGCATGCATGCTCGCCTGCATATTGGACAGATTGCCGAGCGTGGAGCCGCCGGCCATATCGCTCTTGTTGGCGAAGGCCTGTGTGGGTACGTCGGCGTCATCACAGATGGCCTGGAACACCGCGCGGCTAAAAGCATCGGTGCAGTAGTGCTGGTTGGCAGCTTCCTTGATGACGATGCCGCCGTTGAGCACAACCTGATTGCGGGCGTCGCACTTCTCGGCGTGGTTGGGATGCACGGCATGTGCATTGTCGCAACTTACAAGCATCGATGCGGCAAGGGCGCGATGGTACGACTCGTCGTCAAAGCCCAGCGACCCATTGATGCGGCGCAGTGCGTCGGCCAAAAACGTCGACATTGCGCCCTGCTTGGTCTCGGAGCCAACCTCCTCGTTATCAAAGCAGCAAAAGACCGAGATGTCGTGCGCATTCTCGGCACCCAAAAATGCCTGCAGCGAGGTATAGGCACAGGCCAGGTCGTCGAGCTTGGGCGTCGAGATAAACTCGTCGGCCCAGCCCCAAATGCGCGCATCCTGACGATTGACCAGGAACAGATCGCGGCCCAGAATCTGCTCGGGCTCAACGTCCAACTCGTCGGCGATCAGAGCATCAAAGTCGCCCTGCTTAAGATCACCGGCGCTGATGAGCGGGCAGAGGTCAACGGCGCGGTTGGGCGCAAAGCCCTCGTTAACGCCGCGGTTCATGTGGATAGCAAGGCTCGGAATGATAGCGACCTCGCGCTCGGTGGCAAGCAGACGGCTCTCAATACGGCCGCCCTCGCGTACCAACACGCGGCCCGCAAGCGCCAGCGGGCGATCGAACCAGGTGTAGTCGATCATGCCGCCGTAGGCTTCGGTGTTCAGGCGCAGTGTCTCGCCCGCGCCGTCGAGTTCGGGCACGGCCTTGACCTTAAACGTCGGAGAATCGCTGTGCGACGCCGTCAGCTGAAAATGGTAGTCGCCGGCAACGCCGTCCTCGCCCCACGTCGCGGCCAGGTCCTCGCCCACCTTAAAGGCAACAACGCTCGAGGTATTGCGCTGCGTGTAATAACGCCCGGCCGGCTCGATGTCCCACGCCGCGTTCTCGGGCAGGTAGGTAAAGCCCGCCTCGTCGAGCTCGGCCATAATGGTCGCCGCCGTATGGAACATGCTGGGGCATGCCTCGATAAAGTCGATAAGGTCGTTGGCCGCCTCGATATCGTCGGCCGTCACGTGCGCGCGCTCAGGTGTTTCCTGATCCGTCATACTCTCCCCTTTCGCTGGGTTGATGGTCCCCTCCAGCATACCCCGCCGCGCCGGTGCCATGCCTTTCATTCCATGGTTAATCCCGTGCCGCTCACCAAGTTGAACCGCCACACCCGCGCACCTTTTGCGACAATTGCGCTAACAGGACGAGAGGAGCCGTCATGAAGCCACGTAGTATCGTTACCGCCGCTGTTTGCGGCATTGCCGGGGCTGCCGTCGGCCTTGCCGCTGCCACCGGTATCGTTTATCACAAGCAAATCAAGTCCGCCGCGTCGCTCAAACGCTTGACTGGCTACGCGGATAGCTATGACCTGTACGCAATCGACATCGCCTACGACTACAATCTTGATCGCATCATCGCCGCTGGCGTGCGCGACGACCAGGCCTACATCGATGCCGTGGTGGCGCAGGTGCTGCCCGGTGTGCCGGTACATGTCCAGGCGCCCCAGTTTGCCTGCAGCGCTTTTGTCGCCGTAGATGCCGAAGGCCGCGTGCGCACCGGTCGCAATTACGACTTTAAGGACGACACCTCGTCGCTGCTGGTGCGCAATCACCCACGCGGCGGCTATGCCTCCATCGGGTTTGCCGCCCTTAACAACCTGGGCGATAACACTCCGCTTGACTCCGTCGGCGGACGCGCCGCCGCACTCATGGGCCCGTTTGCCCAGCTCGACGGTGTTAACGAATGCGGCGTGTCCATTGCCGTACTCACTCTGGATTCCAAGCCCTGTGACCAGGACACGCAACGCCCCGTCATCAATACCTCGCTCGCCATCCGTCTGGTGCTCGACCGTGCCGCCACCACGCAAGAAGCTGTCGACCTGCTTTCCGCCTACGACATGCACGCCATGGCAGGACGCGATTACCACTTCTTTATCAACGACGCCGCCAGTGACGCGCGCGTAGTAGAGTGGGATCCGCGCGATCCGAACCGTGCTTTCAAAGCGACTCCTGTACGCCAGGTTACGAACTTCTACGCTTGCTATGGCGACGAAGTGCTGCCCAACCAAAAGAATGACGAGCTGGGCCATGGTAAAGAGCGCGCCGTCGCAATCGCCGATGTCCTTGACGCCCACGCCGGTGCCCAGGACGAGGCAGTCGCTTGGAAGGCCCTTCGCGCCGCAGCCCAAGAGCCCAATCCGGAAGACATCACCAGCAATACGCAATGGTCGGTCATCTTTGACAATACCGAGCCCGCTGCCGCCATCACGCTGCGCCGCCACTGGGGCGACGTCGACGCCTTTGCGCTGTAAGGAGCCAGGCCCGTCGACCTTACGTTCCCTGACGTTGCTTACATTTCCATACGCTTGAGCTAACACGTTTTACCCCCGTATCAACAGTGTGCGGGGGTAAACTTATGCGCATGTTATAACTTGCCCGGAAGGATTCATCATGCTTAGGATCGGTCTTCTTACCAGTGGCGGCGACTGCCAAGCGCTCAACGCCACCATGCGCGGCATCGTCAAAACGCTTATGACCAATAGCAAAGAACCTATCGAGATCTATGGTTTTGAGGACGGCTACCAGGGCCTTATCTACAGCAGGTTCCGCGTCATGACGCCCGCCGATTTTAGCGGTATCCTCACCCGCGGCGGCACCATTTTGGGCACGAGCCGCACGCCGTTCAAGCGTCTGGACACTCCCGAGGCCGACGGCGTCGAGAAGGTGCCGGCGATGGTCCACACCTATCACAAGCTGCAACTCGACTGCCTGTTTATGCTGGGCGGCAACGGCTCCACCAAGACCGCCAACCGCCTGCGCGAAGAGGGCCTCAACGTTATCGCCCTGCCCAAGACCATCGATAACGACACCTGGGGCACCGAGTTGACGTTTGGCTTTACGAGCGCCATCGACGTCGCCACCAAGTGCATCGATGACATCCACACCACCGCCTCGAGTCACGGCCGCGTGTTCGTCATCGAGATCATGGGCCACAAGGTTGGCTGGATCCCGCTGTACGCCGGCGTCGCGGGTGGCGCGGACGTCATCCTGATTCCCGAGATCCCCTACGACATGGACCAGGTCATCAAGACCATCGAGCATCGCATGGAGACCGGCAGCCGCTTTACCATCGTGGCCGTCGCCGAGGGTGCTATCTCCAAGGAGGACGCGGCGCTGTCCAAGAAGGAGTACAAGAAGAAACTCGCCGAGCGCACGAGCCCGTCGATTGTCTACGACATCGCCAAGGAGATCGAAGCCAAGACTGGTCGCGAGACCCGCGTCGCCATCCCCGGCCACACGCAGCGCGGCGGTCAGCCCGACGCCCAGGACCGCATCTTTGCGACCCAGTGCGGCGTCGAGGCAGCGCTCGGCTGTCTGCGCGGCGAGTTTGGCTACATGATTGCCCTGCGCGATGGCAAGATGTGCCACATGCCGCTCGAGGATGTCGCCGGCAAGCTCAAGTATGTCGATCCCCAGAGCGACCTGGTACGCGAGGCCAAGGCGTTGGGCATCAGCTTCGGCGACGAATAGCCTCGGCTGGAACTGCTCTCATCGGAGGCCCCAGGGCTTTCCTCCCAAATCGTCCTCGGACATGTCAGGACCCCGCTGCGCGCTTCGCGCGGCGGGGTCCTTCCGTCCTGCGGAAAGATTTGGGAGGAAAGCCCTGGGGCCTCCTGCGGTAACTAGGGAGGCCGAGGCTATTCGTCTTCTTGCTGCGGGTGCCTGGTCTGAAATTTTGGAATGATGGGGGCTCCTGGCTGTTGCGAGCACTGACATTTGTCATGAAATGGCTGGTCGTTGGGGGTTGCCACCTATAGTTGCGGTAGGGTTGGGGCAGATTCTAACTAGAAATGGTGGTCGCTACCGGTTGTTCTCGGCATACTCGGCTCATTCGATTACGGTCACCATATGAAAGGAACTGTCATGGATCTTGCGATGGCGCAGCGGCTCGTTGATCGCCGCAAAGCTGCCGGGCTTTCTCAGGAGGCGCTTGCCGCCCAGCTGGGTGTGAGTCGTCAGGCTGTCAGTAAATGGGAGCGCAGCGAATCCTCGCCCGATACCGATAACCTTATTGCGCTCGCCGCGCTGTATGGCGTGTCGCTGGATGAGCTGCTGTATGGGGAGGCGGTGGCTAGCGCTGATGATGAGGCTCAGAACAGCAACGCCGGCACCAAAGCTTCAGATAAGGCTGAAGAGGCTGAGGCTTCTGCTGAGCACGCTGATTGCAGCGATAAGCCGCTTGTCGATATTTCCCTCGCGCGCGGCATCCACGTTATTGATCCCAACAAAGGCAAAGAGGTTCATGTTGGCTGGAGTGGCATTCATGTAGCTAACGAGCGCAAGGGTGAAGAGGTCCATGTGGGGCCGGGCGGATTGCATATCGATACGCTTGAGGACGATGGACATAGTGTGCATATCAATGACGACGGCACCGTCACCATCGACGGCGAGACGTTTTCCAGCTGGAAGGAAGCACACGACAAGCTCGACCATCATGGCAAGCATTTCCACACCAAGGTCGGACGTACATGGAACAAATTCCCCTTCCCCGCGCTTGTCGCCCTCGCCTATCTGGTGCTCGGCATTGTCTACGGCACATGGGCTACGGGACTCTTCCTCGTCTTTTTGATTCCCGTCTATTACGCGCTTGGCGACTTTATCGACCAACGCCACTTATCTAAGCTGATCGATGTCGTCTATTCAGTCAGTGCCGAGGCATGGTTCCTCTACATGTGGCTCTGCCTGGAACAACCCCATCCCGCCTGGGTAATCCTCATCACCATCCCGGTCGTAAAAGCACTCATGCGTTGGTGCCGCAAACAATGGAAGCACCGCAAACGGGCCTAAACCGCCCTAACCCGCCAGCACCACTCATCCGGTACCGCCCGCCCCTTCCAAGTTGCGGTGATATAGGGACTGTTTTGAGGCTCCAAAGCACCAAACAGCCCCTATATCACCGCAACTAACAAGCAATTGGGTCAGTTCCGGCACGGAGATAAGCATTGAGCTGACCGCACGCCAAGAAAAGGGCCTATTTACTACGTTTAGCCCGAAGGGGCCAACCATGACCGCCTTTTCGAAAATCGACAGGCCTTCTACCTGCACTGATAATTGTCCTTGGGGGAAGCGGGCACTGCGGGGGCGCGTCAACAGCGCGCGATTTCCGCGTCGCAGCGCTACCCTGATGCTGAACGCCGGGACGATGAC
>CAUFMG010000001.1 GCA_959026725.1 uncultured Collinsella sp. | reverse complement strand
GCCGCGCGGCAAGGAGATATATTGCCAGACCGGAGGGGCGCCGTGGGCGGGAATCGCACACTCCATATTTTGTTCACAAATGAATAGGTTCCTCAGTCGCATCACTGAGGTTAAAACTGAAGCATTGGCTTCTGATATTGGCGATGACCAGCTGTTTTATGAGTATTGAGACATCGGTCATCTCTGGAGCGCTACTTTACTCCAAAGGCATCAGCTATTTGTTTCCCATCGGTAAAAGGCGGGTTTTGTTCGCCAAGCGTTCTTATATATAGATAGATACGGGTTCGAACCCGTGCACCGGCAACAAAAAAGACGGCCAACCGAAGTTGACCGTCTCAACAATCTTTGGGTGGGCCGTCAGGGGTTCAGCCTGCTTCGCAGGCGGCCGCTGCGGCGCTTTCGCGCCTTGCGCGCTGCGCTGGCAAACGCTCGCGCGTTTACTCAGCTCCGCGCCCCGACGGGTTCGAACCCATGAAAAGGCGACAAAAAAGACGGCCAACCGAAGTTGACCGTCTCAACAATCTTTGGGTGGGCCGTCAGGGGTTCGAACCCTGGACCTTGGGATTAAAAGTCCCCTGCTCTGCCAGCTGAGCTAACGGCCCGCGGGTGGCATTGTACCACGGTCTGGGACTATTCCCAACTCCATTGGCCGTTCTGGAAAATCATAACTTCACGTCCATCAGGCGTAATGCCCGTAATATCGATGTCGTCCGTGCCGATCATAAAATCGACGTGCGTGCTCGAGACGTTAACGCCATGCTCCAGGAGCTCCTCCTTGGACATGTCATACCCACCCTCGATGCATTCGGGGAAACCGACACCCAGCGCGAGATGGCAGCTGGCGTTCTCATCATAGAGCGTGTCATAGAATAGAACGCCACTTTCACGGATCGGCGTGTTCTTGGAGATAAGCGCGACCTCACCCAGATGAGCGGCACCTTCATCGGTGTCAATAATGCTCGCAAGCGTCGCCCTACCCACGCGGGCATCGTAGTCCACTACGCGGCCCGCCTCGAACTTAATCCAAAAATCGTCAACCTTGTTACCGTGGTGAATGAGCGGCATAGCCGAATACACGATACCGTCGGCACGCATACGATCAGGCGAGGTGAAGACTTCCTCGGTGGGAATGTTGGGGAAGAAGGGGTGCCCATCGGGCGTCTTGCCCTTGCCGCCGGCCCACTCGTGACCTTTCGTCATGCCAATCGTCAGATCGGTTCCATTTGCCGAGGTGTAATGCAGGCAGTCGAAACGATTGTCGTTCAGGAAACGCAGGTTCTTTTCGAATGCGGCGTCATGGAGTTCCCAGTCGCTCTCCGGGTCCTGGCCATCGGCGCGAGCGGTGTGCAGAATCGCATTCCACAGCTTATAGATTGCAACCTCATCGGCGTCTCCCGGGAACACCTCGCGCGCCCAGGCGACGACCGGCGCGCCGGCGATGCACCACGGGTTGATGTTGTAGTCCAGTCCGCGGCGGAAGACCTTGCACTGCGTGTTCCTTGCCTTAGAAGCTGCAGCAGGCTTAGCGGGATCGATGCCCTTCAGAGCCGCAGGGTCCGCGCCCTCGATAAAGATAAAGCAGGCGCCGTCCTGGGCCAACGAATCCAGCTGCATGCGCTTCCACTCGGGCGTCTGCTCAAAATAGCTTTTCTCGACATGCTCGTACGTGAGCCTCGTCACGGCATCATCGGCCCAAATAACCGTCACGTGACCGGCACCGGCGGCATAAGCCTCCGCAACCACCACGCGTGCAAATGATGCGCACTCGACGGGAGACTGAACGACGACTTCCTGGCCGGGCTTAATGTTTACGCCCTTGCGGACAACCAGGCGCGCATAGTTTTTAATCTTGGGCTCCAGGGACTTCATACCCTCTAGGGCCTCTTCGACCGTCAGGGCAGCTCGAATCATGTGCCACTCCATCTATCTATAGAACAGTAAAAAGGCGCGCCGCAAAAACGACGCGCCTTATATCTTAGCGATAAGTATGTATGCAAACGCTACTTCTTCTTGGAGTCCTTCTTGTCCTCCTCGGCAGCTGCGCGCTCGATAAGAGCGTTGAGCTTGTTCTCGGACATGCCCTCGGCCTGCGCGCGGTACATGTTGCGCAGGGGACGAATACGAACGAAGTCGTAGATAAAGTCACCCAAAATGACGACGTAGGACAAAACGATGCCGACCATCTGGACAGGGCTGGACACCATGCCAGCGGGAGCGAAGTACAGCGAGGCCCAAATTGCCACGACGAGCACCATGCCAATGGCGAGCACAATCCACCAGATGCGACGGCGCTTGGTGTAGTCCTCGTCCTGCTTGAGGAGGATATTCGACACCGTATAGATGCGGTCCTCCTTGGCGCGCTGCTTAGCCTTGCGGGCGCGCTTCTCCTCTTTAGAGAGGCCCTCGAGGTTCTCGCCCTTCTCGAGCTCTTTGCGGCGTGCCTTAGATGATGCCGGCACGACGCGAACGGAGCTCGCTGCTTGACGAGCGGGCTTAGCAGATGCGGCAGACTTGCGCGCAACCCCGGTAACTTCGTGGGATTGCGTGCGCTTGTTCGTGGCGCTACGGGTACTCACTTATGCGTTCTCCTTCATGCTTGTGAACTGGGAGCCCGTGATGATCTGGAAGGCCTCGCGATAGCGCTCGGACGTGCCATCGATGACCTCGGCGGGCAGGTGCGGGGTCTCCCCCGTCATATCCCAGTTGGCCTTGAGCCAATTGCGGACGAATTGCTTGTCGTAGCTAGGCTGGATCTTGCCCTCCTCGTAGCTGGCAGCAGGCCAGAAACGGCTGGAGTCGGGCGTGAGGCACTCGTCGATCAGCGTGACCTTGCCATCGATGACACCAAACTCGAACTTGGTGTCGGCAATGATGATGCCACGGGTCGCGGCGTACTCGGCAGCGGCCTTGTAGATCTTGAGGGAAAGGTCACGAATCTGCGTGGCGATGTCCTCGCCCACGATCTCGCAGCAACGCTCGAACGAGATGTTCTCGTCGTGGTCACCGATCTCGGCCTTCGTGGACGGCGTGAACAACGGCTCGGGAAGCTTGGAAGCCTCGGTCAGGCCCTCAGGCAGCTGGATGCCGCAGACGGTGCCGTTCTCGTCGTAGGTCTTCTTGCCCGAACCGGTCAGATAGCCGCGGACGATGCACTCGATAGGAATCGTCTGGGCCTTCTTAACCAGCATGGCGCGGCCAGCGAGGTAGTCACGATACTCAGCAAACTCCTCGGGGAAATCCGCCGGGTCGATGGAAACGAGATGGTTGGGGACGATGTCGGCAAACTTATCGAACCAGAATGCCGAGATGCGATTGAGCACCTCTCCCTTAAACGGAATCTCGTCGGGAAGAATGAAGTCGAACGCAGAAATGCGGTCGGTGGCGACCATCAGCAGGTTTTCACCGGCATCGTAAATATCACGAACCTTGCCACGGGAATCCGGACGACGCTCCATCGTTGTCACGTGAGTCACTCCTTACCTAAATACGACAGAAATGCGGGTTCTTTCCCGCATGTTTTCGCAAACTCGGAGCGGCAGGGACGCGGCCCCTCCTTCACCGAATAGCGAAAAGCTAGTGCTCCATTGTAGTAGATGCCGCGTCCGCCGTGTGCTCGCGGGGCAGATGAATTGTAAAAGTCGTACCCTTTCCAAGCTCCGACTCCACGGATATGTAGCCATGGTGACGCTCGACGATCTGCTTGGTCACGGCGAGGCCGACGCCCAGGCCGCCAGCTTCGCGGGCGCGGCTGGCATCGGCGCGCCAAAACCGCCCGAAAATGCGCGACAGATCGTCCTTGGCAATACCGATGCCGGTATCAGAAACGGCAATGCTGACGTGCCTGCGGTCACTGAGCACCGACACCACGACCCAACCGCCCTCGGGGGTGTAGCGCATGGCGTTGCTCATGAGGTTGATAACACATTGCGTGATCATGTCGGGATCGGCCTCGACGACATCGTCGTGCCCTTGGGTTTCATCTGCAAAGCGAAGACGAAGGTCACGGTCGGCAAACAGACGCTCCTGGCCGTTCACAATCGATCGCACGAACGGAACCATGTCCACCGGTTCTAGATTGAGCGGAGCCGTGCTGTTTTCCAT
The DNA here is from genome assembly GCA_959026725.1 of uncultured Collinsella sp. Classification (GTDB taxonomy): domain Bacteria; phylum Actinomycetota; class Coriobacteriia; order Coriobacteriales; family Coriobacteriaceae; genus Collinsella. The sequence continues at coordinate 307,808 of CAUFMG010000001.1, read as the reverse complement.
ACGCGATAGGTCGAGCATCTGCTGCACCAGACGAGCCAGGCGACGCGTCTCGGAAGCAACGGTCTCCAAATGCTCATCGTCGGTGGGATACACGCCATCCTGCATGGCCTCGACCGTTGCGAGCATGGCCATAAGCGGCGTGCGAAGCTCGTGTGCAACGTCTGAGGTCAGGCGCTTCTCGTGTTTCATATCCTTCTCGAGCGAGGTGGCCATCTCATCGAAGGTCTCACCCAGCTGATCGATCTCGTCATCACCGCGCAGCCCCGTGCGAGCCGACAGGTCGCCGTCACGGATTTGCTTTGCGGTACTGGTGATGCGATGAATCGGTTTGGTGAGCATGCGCGACACGAGCGATCCGATAACGACCGAAATGCAGATTGCAACAACCGCGGCGAGGGCCATGGCGTTAAAGGTCTTCTCCCTAAACGCAGAGTCCGCCTTGGTGAGCAGAGCGTCGGAGCCGATGGCCCACAGCTTTACCTGTCCGACATGCTCGCCGGAAGACGTTACAATCTCGACGTTAGCAACGCTATCGGAGTCGGTTGGAGCAGACGAGACCGGGCTATGCGATGCCCTCTTGCCGCTCGTGTCGTCGGTCGTAGCCTGGTTTTCGCGTACATCGGCGGTGGCGCTTGCCGAGGGCCAGGAATCGTCATAAACGATCACACCCTTTTTATTGACGACCTGCATGCCCAGATCGTCGGAAACCAAACTCGACGTTGCGACCGTGCGCAGTTCTCCCGCGGTCCAAGAGCCGTTTTCCTCATATGAGGTCGCCAACTTCTCGGCAGCGGAATTTGCGATTTCGACGATATTGGAGCGTGTGTAATCCGAAAAGACCGTGCCCCACACAACAGAGACAACGCCCACCAGCACCAATACCGTCATGAGCGATGTCAGAGCAAAAGCAAGTGCCATGCGCGAGGGATAGCTCATCGTTGGCCGTGAATCGGAACGAGGCGTGTTCCAACTGGCCTTGGAACCCGCCTCGCTCTCCTGCTTGTGCTTTTGTCCGATTTCAAAGCGCGCAGGTGTCATATGTGATTTCCCTATTTCTCGTCCGACTTATCGGTCTTGGCCGGAGCCTCGAAGCGATAGCCGACACCATGGACGGTGTAGAGCCACTTGGGCTTCTTGGGATCATCGCCCAGCTTGGCGCGAAGATTCTTCACGTGGCTATCGATGGTGCGCTCATAGCCCTCAAAGTCATACCCGAGCACTTTCTCGACCAGCTCCATGCGGTTATACACACGGCCGGGATGGCGGGCAAGCGTGGTGAGCAGCTTAAACTCGGAAGCCGTCAGATCGACTTCCTTGCCCTCGACCAAGATCTTGTGGCCCGAGATATCAATGACCAGATCGCCGAAGTCGAGTACCTCGACGGCGGGCTCGTCGGCCTGATGGGCACGGCGGAACAGAGCGCGAACGCGGGCGACGAGCTCGCGCGGCGAGAACGGCTTAATCAGATAGTCGTCGGCGCCGAGCTCAAGACCGATAATACGGTCCTCGATCTCGCCCTTAGCCGTCAGCATGATGATGGGGACATCCGAGGTATCGCGAATGGTGCGGCAAACGCGCTCGCCGGGAATCTTGGGGAGCATAAGGTCGAGCACGACCAGGTCGAACTGATGCTTCTCGAACTCCTCGATCGCGGACTGGCCGTCGCCGACGCCCACAACCCAGTAGCCTTCGCGCTCGAGATAGGCAGCGACGGCGTCACGGATTGCCTTCTCATCCTCGACCAGCAGAATCTTTTTTGCATCTGAAGCCATAACACGGCCCCCCTGTCTCAATTAGCTAAGAACAAGCCCATTTTAACGCACCTGAGCCCGCCGGATGCCGCTATGACGCGGCAGCTCGGCGGGCGGTACTCACAATTACAACGCGTTTATTCCCCTGTTGGCGCCTTTTTAACCCCTCTAAGCTTAAAGAGAGAATAGGCGTGCAGTGACCGTCTCTGGTATACCCTGGCTGTTGCGCACCGTGGCGTACGTAAGGAATGAGTCCGATTTTCCCGCCGTAGCTGGATAATCGCCATACTCCAAAGCGCGGTCGGGCGACAGCAGCGAGCCATAGGTCTTGGCAGAGGTGTCGATCAGGAAATGCGACGCCTGTACCTTAACAAGGTATTTATTCTTCTTGCCAGCCGCACATGCGAGCGGCTCGCGTGACAGAAAGAGGTACGGCCCTCCCTCATTACCGATATACGTGCCCATATTGCCCAGGCTGCCCACGCCGCTATAGGCCGCCTCGATAGAAAACACGAAGGTATCGCCCATATACACGGCCTCGAAAGGCGAGACTGACGAGGGAAGGACTAGCTGGGCACGCTTGGTGTTGTTGCCGTCGGTCAGATCGATTGCCGTTATGCCGTAGTAGACGCCCTCGTCGTTGCGGACACGCGGCGAGATGGTCAAAATGCCGTCGCTCGCGCGCGGGGCCGATGCAAAGCGGCCCGTCGATTTCCAAATTGTCTCGGCCTTGGATTCATCAAGTGAGCGACGATAGCAAAACGAATCACTACTCGTTTTATTGCCGCCTGCCGAAGGCATTTTATACCAGATGACTGATGACCCGAACGCCGTAAACAGGGGCGGATCATAGTCCTTGCCACCTCGATCGAGCTCAACCACATCGCCAGAGAGCGAAGCGCCCGACAGATTTTGAGCGTAGAGCTTCCACGATGAATTGGCAAAGTTCATCTCAACCCACGCGAATACGCCGTCGCCGGCGCGGACATCGTAGAATGCATATCCCGTGCCCTCGATAGGATCCTCGATTAATGTGGTAAGCGAGCCATCGCCCAGGTTGAGCACACCGAGCGTGTTGGCGTGCAATGCCGATGCGGGCGCCATCATCGCCGCGGCGTAATCGCCGTCGCAGTAGTACAGCAGCGTACCCAGAGGCAGCGTCCACGACGCCGCCGGCTCAAGATCGATGTCGACAGCCTCATACTCATCCGTAATCGAGATAATTTTGGAATCGTCCTTGATAACCTGCGGCTCGCCGGCGGCATCATCGCTGGTACCCGTTTTTTTCGAGCATCCGGCAAGCACCGTGGCAGCGCCCGCGGCAGCCCCACCGAGTACAAAGCCGCGACGCGATATTCCGTTCTTGATGTGATCGGCGATACCCATTAGGCGATCTCGGCGCGAGCGGCCTCGATGGCGCGCGTAAGCTGGTCGGCGCAGGAGGTCTTTTTCATACCGCAGGTATTACCGGCGAGAACCTCGATTACGCGATCGGCAGGAGCGCCCTCGACCAGCTTGGAGATTGCCTTGAGATTGCCGTCGCAGCCACCGGTAAACTCAACGCCTATCACCTTGTTGCCGTCATCGGAAAGGTCAAGGTGAATATTGCGAGCACACACGCCCTGAGGCTTGTAATCAAACGAAATCATGCGATCCCCTCTCAGAATGTTATTCGAGACGACTATTATCCCCGTCTTTCCCTAAATGCAACGAGGCGCTTTGCCGGCAACACACATTACCAGCAAAGCGCCCTAAAAAGCTAACGTTATGCCCGAACCTACTCGAAGCTCAGCTGCTCCAGACGATCAAAGACCGTGTCGATACGGGTGAGGAAGTCCCATGGATCAAAGATCTCGTCGAGCTTCTCCTGGCTGACGGTGCAGCGCGGGTCGGCCTCGAGACGCTCCTTAAAGGTGGGGCCGGAGACACAATCCTGTACCTCGTGCCAGGTTGCCATGGCGTTCTCCTGCACAATGGCGTACGCGTCCTCGCGGGTGATGCCCGTGTCGACGAGGGCGAGCAGCACCTTGGAGGAGAAGATGAGGCCGCGCGTCTTGTTGAGGTTGGCCATCATGCGAGCGGGATACAGCTGCAGGCCGTCGATAACGCGGATGAGGCACTGGAACATGTGGTCGAGGGCGATGAAGCTGTCGGCCTGGGCGACGCGCTCGGCAGAGGAGTGCGAAATGTCACGCTCGTGCCACAGGGCGACGTTATCGAAGGCAACCTGGGCGTTGGACTTCACGACGCGCGACAGACCGCAGACTTTCTCCATGGTGATGGGGTTGCGCTTGTGCGGCATGGCTGAGCTGCCCTTTTGGCCCTTACGGAACGGCTCCTCGGCCTCGAGCGTATCGGTCTTCTGTAGATTGCGAACCTCGGTAGCGATGCGCTCGCAGGTGGCTGCGGTGGTGGCGAGAACGCCGGCGAGATAGGCGTGATGGTCGCGGCTGATAACCTGCGTGGACAGCGGGTCGTGAACCAGGCCCAGGTGCTCGCAGACGTACTCCTCGACAAACGGCTCGATGGAGCTGTACGTGCCGACAGCGCCCGAGATGGCACCGAAGGCAACATTCTTGCGGGCGTCCTCAAGACGATCCAGATCGCGCTTGAGCTCCCAGGCCCAAGAGCCAAACTTCATGCCGAAGGTCATCGGCTCGGCGTGGATGCCATGAGTGCGGCCGGCACAGAGCGTGTTGCGCTCCTCAAAGGCGCGACGCTTGCAAATCTCGCCGAGCTTCTTGACGTCCTCGATAATCAGGTCACACGCCTGAGTAAGCTGATAGCACAGAGCAGTATCACCCAGGTCGGAGCTGGTCATACCGTAGTGAACCCAGCGACTAGGCTTGGGCTCGCCCTCGGGAACATCGGCGTCGATATATTCCTTCATGTTGGTCAGGAAGGCGATGACATCGTGGCGCGTGACCTCCTCGATCTCATCGACCTTCGCCTTCTCAAAGTTGGCATGGTCGCGGATCCACTGGGCTTCGTCTTTAGAAATGCCGATCTTGCCGAGCTCCGCCTGGGCCTCGCAGGCCAGAACCTCGATCTCCTGCCAAATGGCATACTTGTTCTCGAGGGAGAAGATATGTCCCATCTCCGGGCGGGTATAGCGATCGATCATAGCGGCTCCTTTTTGGTTATTGGCACGTTGGTCGTAACTTAACCATTGTACCGTGCGCGGGTGCGAGTATGGGCAGCAGGCATTAACCTAACATTTTGGAATTGGAGCGGGCATGGGGACATCCGCGCATTTGCTTCGCAAATACGCACCGGCTTCAGGCGAGCCCCTCAGCTTCACGAAGCCGAAGGGGAAGACTTTGTTGAATTAGCCGTCCCCATGTCTCCCGTGCCCGGTAGAGCGGGCAATGGGACGTCTGCGTATTTGCTTCGCAAATACGCACCGGCTTCAGGCGCCTGTCGGCGCCTTCGCCTGCTCGCTACAAACGCTTCGCGTTTGCTTAACGCTCGCACCCTGGCGGGTTCGAGTCCCGGCGCTTGGTAGTAAAAAGCACGGCAACGTAACGCTGCCGTGCTTGTGCTTTTTACTGGAGCGGGCAACGGGACTCGAACCCGCGAGTGTCAGCTTGGGAAGCTGATGCCTTACCACTTGGCGATGCCCGCATATGTGGGGGATAGTATAACGCGGTTGTCTTGTTCGATACAAGGGTGGCGATGCTTGTTTTAGCTGTGGAGATTCGTTTGAAAATCGCGTCAATTGTGGAGACGAGGACCTTTGACTTCCTGTTCACCTTATCTTCTACCTGCGCTTTTGCTTGATTGTTGTATTTGAGCTCAATTTGTCAGGAATTGGGCAAGCTTTTGGTCAGGCTCCGGTACTTACCCGCATGAACCTCGGGGGTAGCCTCATCCTACGCGTCGCAGCCTCCCCGTGCGGCGCACGAGGGATAAGGAGCAGCCATGTCCAACGCACCCACGCACTCTGTCCACAGCGCAATCGCAACAGGTCCGCTGCTCCTGCTCCTCTTCCTGCTTTTCGGCTGCCTGGCACCGGGAGCCGCATTTGCCGTCGATGGCTACGACCAGCTCGGCTTCCGCACTATTAGCGATGATTGTGGGCCCTTCTTCATCGGCAAGTATGAAGCTCAAGACGCCTCAATTGCCTACTGTATGAACCAGGAGCGCCCCGGCCCCACCAAGCCGGGCGGCCCATGGCTCAACTTTGATCAAGGCTGGGTGTGGCTCGACGACGAGTTCGCGGCAATCGTTTGTCACGGATATCCTACCGCCACGTCGTTTGGCGGTTACCATCTTTCACCCGATCGCGCCCGCGCCGCCACCCAGCTTGCCGTATGGATGCTCAACGGCACTACCCATGTCGACGGCACCTACTCCTACACGACCGCTCAGGGCAAAACCAAGAGTGGGCACTTTACCGCCGACAATGAAGTCGTGGCGGCAGCGCGGTGGCTCCACGACAGCGCAAAATCAGGAAGCATCAAAGCCGCTCCGCACCGCGCGCGGCGCTATATAGGAACCGTATCGGGCGGCAGCAAACGTCAAGACATACTCTATGTGCTGCCGGCGGTCTCTGTTTCCTTCCAAAAGCAGTCTGCAAACGCTGCCATTACCAGCGGAAACAATACTTATCAGTTTGACGGGGCAACATTCGATGTTTTTGAGAGCGCCAGCGGCGCGCGTGTCGCCACCGTCCAGATGGACAGCAACGGTCGAGCGCAGGCAACACTCCTACCCAACACGGCATACTACCTAGTTGAGACAACAGCGCCAGCTGGTTATATCCCCCTGCACGATCGCATTGCCTTTACCACGACGGATAACGGCGGATACGTCACCATTGATGAACAACCCGGCACCATTACCTTGCGCATTGTAAAGCTCGACGCCGCAACGAATGCAGGCCCCCAAGTTGGGGCTTCGCTCGCAGGAGCAGAATTCGTGTGCGTATCGCAATCAACCCCTGGATGGACACAAACTCTCAGGACCGATGAAAGCGGTCGAGCTACCCTCACCGATGTCCCCCTGGGAACCTTTACCATCTATGAATCGAAGGCGCCCGAGGGCTATTTGCCCTCCGGTGACAGTTGGTCTTACACCGTTGGAGCCGACCAACTCGGCGATTCAGGCGTGGTCGAGATCGAATCTCGCGTTTCCGATATCCCCATTGCGTTTGACCTTGAGATTTCAAAATTCAAGGACTACGGCAATAGCGATCAATCCGGCCTGGAGCAGCCGGCAGGAGATGTTGTCTTTGAGGTTGTCAGTAACAGCTCTCAGCAGGCTGTTGGCACATTGACTACAAACATCTATGGCTTTGCCTCCACCAAAGACCAGCCCGAAGCATGGTTTGGCACAGGCAAGCGACCATCCGGTGTCCACGGAGCCGTCCCATACGACCGCGCCGGCTACACGGTTCGTGAGGTTCCGGAAACCGTCCCCGAGGGTTTTAAACGTGCGGGGGAATGGACCGTCGAGGCCAATCAGATTTCCGACGGCGCCGAGCTTCAATATATCGTGGACAACCACGCTCTGTCGACGCATCTCCAGATTGTAAAACGCGATGCCCAAACAGGCGCTTCTGTTCCCCTAGCCGGATTCACCTTCCAACTCCTCGACAGCAATCACGAACCTGTCTCACAAACTTGCTGGTATCCAGCACATAACGTAATGGACACCTTTACGACTGACGCGACCGGCACCGTCACACTGCCCGAATCGCTCATGCCGGGCACCTATTATGTACGCGAAACCTCGGCCAAAGAGCCCTATCTTGTCGGCGAAGAGATCGAGGTAAACATACCCGCCGACATGAACCTAACGCCCGTTGCAATCGCCTCGTATTATGACCACGCCGCGACCGGAAACATCAGGATCGTTAAAACCGATGCCATAGACGGCAGCAGCCTCGCGGGCGCCGTCTTTGAGATCCGTGCCTCGGGTGATATCGTGCGCCCCGACGGTAGCATTGCCGCGCTCGACGGTGAGACTGTCGCTACCGTCACGACGGATGAAACTGGAGAAGCACGCGCGGACAACCTCCCGCTGGGACCTGGCACCGCACGCTACGAGGTTGTCGAGACTCAAGCGCCGGCAGGGTTCTTGCTCGATCGAACAACCCATATTGTCGACCTTACTTATGCCGACCAGAAAACACCCGTTGTAGAAGCACGGCTTAACGTATCCGACGATTACACCAAGGTTGATATCTCCAAGGTCGATGCAAGCGGCGAGCAGGAAGTGGAAGGCGCACAGCTCACCTTATATGGTCCCGATAAAACCGAAATGGACTCCTGGACCTCATCCGACAAGCCACACCGCGTCGAACATCTTGCACCCGGCACCTACTCGTTGCGCGAAATGATGTCCCCGCGGACCTACGACCTTGCCGAGGAGATAACGTTTGAAATAAAGGATACGGGAGAAGTCCAATCCGTCGCGATGAAGGATGCGCCCATCGAGATCAAGGGACAGGTCGACAAGCGTCAGGAACTTGTCCAACCTATCGAAAAGGGCCTGTTGGCTAACGGCGATGGTAAAAACCGCGCCACGACGCAAACCAATAGTGATGGGCTTTTCTCCTATACCATCGATGCTCGAAACGATTCCGCTACTTGGGTTGATGAGTTTACGATTACCGATGATCTTGAGTGCGCCAAAGACGGCACAGCGAGATTCATCTCAATTGAAACCCCCGTCGCCATCGGCGACCTCAACGGTCTGTGCAACGTATGGTATCGCACGACGCCGTTGGACTCGACAGACGTCGGTGAGCCGGCAAACGCGACACTTGACGATGGGCACGAAAATCCTTGGCTTGAGTCCGACGAAGTAAAAGAGAGCCTTGGTGAGGACTGTCGCCTCGTCGATTACGACGGCTGGCGCCTCTGGAAGGCGGATGTCTCGACCACGGAATCCACCACACTCGAGGCGGAAGAGCTCGACCTTACACCCAATACCGTCGTAACGGGCATTCGAATTGAATACGGTGCGGTAGCCGCCGACTTTACGACTCGAAGCGATGCGGATTCTTGGACCCGCGATGATCTCAAAGATGAGCACGACGACCTTGACGATGCCAAAGCAATCCTTGGCACAGACGCTCGGGGCGCAGTCGTGCACATGCAGGCAACGTCGGCTTATACGCCCCAAACTGCACTCACCAACAGCGCACGCGTCGGTCTTTGCCGCAACGGCGGCGGCGATAAACTTGAGTCACATGACGAGGACTGTGTCATTCAACGCTGTACCCTACCGCAGGACCTACCGGCAACAGGAGCAGTTCCCATCGCCGCTTGCATCACCGCGCTCCTGACCTCGGGTGCCGCAGCCCTATGGTTCGCTCGCCTTAGGTCGATCCCAAAGAAGCGCTAGCGCGATCAAAAAGCGGGCGAGCCAGTCCCCTGGCTCACCCGCTTTCAATCGTGTAAATCGCCGTATCTACTCTGCAGACGAAGATCCACCATCAACGATTGCTTGCTCGGACTCAGGAATCCCATCAGCACCCGTACTCTGTTCTTGCTCCACCTCTTCGCTGATTGCGGAGGCGGGGGTCGAGCCCTTTGCGCCCACGATGTAGGCAGCCCCAAATCCTAACGCAATGGCAATCAAGGTCAAAATCACGTAGACAGGCCAATGGCGCTTAATATACGAAAACACGTTGACTCCTTAGAGCTCCGTCTACGAACGGCGGATAACCTCGGTCACGACCTCGGATACCGTAGCAATGTTCGTCGGGTTGACATTGTGGGGCAGGTCGTCCTCGGTACGAGCGCAAGCCAGACGCGTGCCGTCCACGCCGGCGATGGTAAGGGCTCGGCGGCTCGCCTCGAGCGCGGCATAGGCATCGGTCTTGGCATAGGGCATCTCGAGCGCGCCACAATCGACATGGAACGACTTGCAGACCTTGCTGACCAGGTTCATGATGCGGCGATCGCCCTTGAGCAGTTGTTGTTCGCCCTCGACCGTCACAACCGAAAGCCTACCGGCGCCGACGGATTCAAGATTGATGAAGAATACGCCGCGGAGCTTATCGCGATGCGAAGCCAAGAAGGCCTTCATGCCGGCGCCATCACAATCCGAGGCGCCCGTTGCCACAAACCAGATATCGTGACCGAGCAGCTCATCATCGCCCATAGAGGCGACAGCCGAGAGCATATCTTCGGAAGAAGCGCCATCGGAAGACGTAGCGCCGCCCTTCCAGCCATCGTTATCGTCCTCGAAGTTATCCCACGAACCGATACCGCGACCGGACTTCTTGGCATCGTAATCGTCTTCGACGCCCAGCCAATCACTCATGCTGTCCTGCTCGTTTTTCCTTTTACGACCGAACAGGCCACCCAGGCCGCGTTTGCGAGACTTGGGTGCCGCCGGAGCGGGAGCCGAAATGGTCTCGATCGGCTGCGCGCCCGACGCAACGGGCATAGAAGGCGCAACGGGTGCCGATGTGGGTTCGGGACCCTGGGCAGTAGCAAAGGGGTCGTTGACCTGGGCAGAGGGATCGGGAAGGTCGAACAGCGACGTGCGAGACGCAACGTTTGCCTGCTTCATAGACGGCAGCGACGGATCGGGGACCGAAGCCAGCGGAGACGAGGAAGGTGCAGGCGACGGTGCCGACGCCGGATCGGGAACATTCATCTGCGGACGCGGCGATGCCTGGGGGGAAATCTGGGCCATAAGGGAATCGACCGTTTCGTCCTGGGTGGGAGCGACATTGGCAACCGTGGCACCGGAACCACTCGGGGTCGGCATGGTGAAAATCTGCGTGGAGTAAGGCCTCGACTCATCCGTCTCGGGAGTCTCGGAAACCGCAGGCACTTCCTCCTGCTCGACCTCGGTCGAATCACCTTGATCGGCTGCCGCGTATTGCTCTTCGTCAGAGTTGGCCTCGACGGACTCGTCCTCGGCAGCATCTTGGATTTCGGCAGCATCAATGGGCTCGTCATCGTCTGCCGCGTCGCCCTGTTCATCGGAAACAGGAAGGGGCTCGGCAATTGCGGTGCCTTGCTTTTCAAACGTTATCGTGGAATCGAACTGCGCGGCATCAAACGACATGGTGCTATCGACGTGCTGCTGAGCCTCGAAAGACGTCGTCGCCTCAACAACATCCGCTGACGTCGGTTGCTGGGACTCAAAGGACGTCGTAGCTTCGGCAGCGTCGACGGGCCCGGACTGCATAGCCTCGTTCTGCTCGAACTCTTGCGCCGTGCGCTCACGTGCCGCCTCGGCTGCCTGCTGCTGAGCGATAGCCTCCTGCTCGGCAGCCTCGCGTGCGGCAGCGCGCTTCTCCTCGAAATCGTCGACAAATTTCCTGCCCTTTGCAAGCGCACCCTTAAAGAAGCTGGAAGCGCTGGCGCCAATCGAAGAGAACGCGGATGCAATATCGGCATGGGGCGTTGCCGCGGGAATCTCGGCAGAGAAATCAGTATCGCTCTCGTAAGACACGCGCCTCGGCTGTTCAACGTAATCGTCGTCAGACTCGTCCGCAACGTCTTGCGCCGGCGCGGCGGGAGCCAAAATGTCCAGTCCTGCCGCGGGATCGATCGCGGACACCGCCTCGGGCTCGGCAACGGCAGCGGTAACCGCGGCAGACTCATCATCCGCAGTGACAACGGGCGCAGACTCGGGCTCAAACGTCGGCTCCTCGCCCTCCTCGTAATCGAGCGTGCAGGACTCGGGAAGCATTCCGAGTGCACGGATGGCATCCGAACCAAAGCGAATGTTGCCGGCGGCGTTGCGATAGAGCTTGGGCTCGGGCTCGGCCGCGGCAGGCTCCTCCGCCGGCTCAGCAGCGGGAACCTCGTCATTGAACTCTTCGGCCTGGACAGCCTGATTCTGATCCTCGGGCACGATGGCGCCAATCAGCGTCTCGTCGGCAGACGCACCCTCAAAGCCCTCAATCTGCTCGTCAAAAGCCTCGCCCTGTTCGGGCTCGGTTTGAGCGTCGGGAGCAATCGGCTGACCGAACTCGTCCTCGGCGTAGGTAGGCTCTTCGTACTCGATGGTGTTGCCGTAGTCGTTTTGCTGCTGGGCCGCGGCATACTCCGCCGCCGCGCGCGCCATTTCCTCGGCGCGACGCTTCTGCTCGCCAAAATAGGTATCGAACGGAATGTCGTCGGGGAACTCGTTTTCGCCCTGATAGGGGGCAACGTTGTCCATGACACCGAGCATGGCGGCAACAGAGGACTTGTTGCACACCGCGCCAGACGTGTAGGGAAGCACAAAACGGTTGGAGATGATATTGGCGGCGTTGGCCAGTGCCACAAGGGAGGCCAGAATCGCGACAACCCACAGCAGCACCTTGAGCACGCCGGGAAGCGGCAGGATACGCAGGATGGCGACAGCCGCGGGCGCGATCGTGGCGACAGGCAGGAGTTTGGCGATGAGCGCGCGATACGGAGCGTAGGGCTCGCGAGCAAGGAGCTCGGCGCGGGGGGAATCATAGTGGGCCACCACGACGACCGGGCGGTTGCGCGGAGACGCAAGCGGGCCCGAGGCCTTGTGATAGGCGATGACATTTTGACTCACACCGGTCTTTCCCAGGCGCGAAACCACGGGATGCCCCGTGCGCTCGAGCACGTAGAGCACGGCACCGACAATGGCCAGCAAGGTGCCGACCAAGCCGATACCGCCACCGATGCCCATCAGCAGGGCGCCGGCAAATGCGAGAATACCGGTAACGGCAAACGCCAACCTGCTGGGCGCGGGAGCATTAAATTCCTGCACCTCGGGGTCAAAGCCGTGGTTGCGGAAAATCTGAGCGATATCCTCGGCAGCCAGGCGCTCTTCTTCACTGCACGCCGGCGTAATGCCGGTGTTCTGCAGCAGGTGGTTAATATAGTTCTGGGTGTTCGCCATGTGCGCTCCACATCCATAATCCGACAAATAGGCCCAATGCATGCACATTAGAACCGTATATAGTCGAAAGTATACCCCGAGCGAGCGCAAACGACCGAATTCGGGCCATCTTAACGCCGCGAGCGGACAAGGATATAGCCTAATCTCCATATCGGACTAAAATCATGGCATCAAACGACCTTCTCATGCGAGGATTCTATGACGGCAAGCGACGCGACCGCGACAATTAAAAAGGGGGCACCCGAGCCCGGTTTCGATAAAACGGCTCAGCGCATCCTCAACCTTTTCTTTGTACTCAACAGTTCTCCCGAACCGCTGACGACCGAGCAAATCGTCCTGGATTCCGATCTGGGATACGGCTCGGGCAATATCGACTCAGACAAGCGCAAGTTCCGCCGCGATCGCGACAAGCTGCTCGAACGCGGCATCGTTATCAGGGAGGTTCGTGCTGCCGGAGCGCAGGAAACCGAGGAGAGCGCGTGGACGATCGACCGCGAGCACACGTTTGCCGCGGGCGGTCTCATCACCGCAGACGATGCCGACATCCTGCTCAACGCCATCGACCAGACACTCGCGGCAGGCTCATCCACCTTTGCCGCGCCGCTTGCCGACATTCGCTCCAAGATTGCCTACCTCACCGGCATGTCGACGACAGGAGAGGCACCGATCCGCCGCTCTCCCGCCGTCGATGCGGTATGGAGTGCCTTTGCCGAGCGTTGCGCACTGCGCTTTTTGTACCAAAACGGACGCGGCGAGCAACGCGAGCGGACCGTTTGCGTCTACGGCATGTTCGAGCGCGAGAGTACGGCATACTTCTGTGGCCTCGACAATGCCACCGGCAATATCAGAACATTCCGCTGCGACCGCATCATTCGCGCCTGGAGACCTTCGAAAGCCTACGCCATTCCTGCGGATTTCAACCTCAACGATTACTTATTCTTTGAGTTTGATTTTGCCGACCGCCCACCTGTTGCGGCCACGTTCTCGTTCGCGCGTGAAGCGCAGGCCGATATGATCAGCGGTCTCACGCGCGGACGAGGCGAGCTCATGCGCACCGAAGCAGGTTGGACCTGGACCGTTGACGTGCGCGACTTTGAAGCCGCAGCCTCGTTTTGCATGGCCCATGCCATGGATGGCATGAGGCCCGTCGCCCCCGATTCTCTCAAGCAGGCGTGGAATCACCTCATCGAAAGGACGGTGCACGAGCATGCCCGTGCGTAAACTCACCAGCGAGCAAAGACTCTCGCGCGCCATCGACATCATGGAGGCCCTCTACGCCACCGGCGAGAATGGCATGACACGAGACGAGCTTTGCTGTCGCTTTGATATCACGGGGGCATCGCTCGACGAGATTCTCGAGATCGTCTCGACACTTGCGGACCGAGAATCGGGCGCACGTATTATCTGCGAACGCCGCGGCGAGTGCGTGGTCCTCACCGGTGATGCGGGGCGCGTGCTACCGCTGCGTCTGAGTGCCGCCGAGGGCGCTGTGCTCAACCATGAACTTGAATCATTGGGGATCGAACCCCAAGCGGCGGCTCGAATACGGCGCGCCCTTCTTCCCAAAGAGCTCGGCTACAACCAGCGCGTCTTTGACACCGTCGCCCACGGATCGCACTGGCAGCAGCTGAGCTGCGCCATTCGGGACGGCGTTCGCTGCCGCATCTCGTATCGCTCGATGGATGACGCACAAGCGCGTGAGCGTTTGGTCGACCCCTTGCGCATCACAACAAACGGCGACCAAACGTATCTGATTGCCTGGGATGTCGCGGTCGACGAACAGCGTACCTATCGTATGGATAAAATCGAGAGCCTGACCTTGACCGACGATTCCGTCGTGCGCCACGCACCGGAGCCCGCGACCCTCCATGACTCCCTCGCCCAGGCGGAGCGGAGCGCGAAGCTTCTCATGCCGCGCGCCTTGGCAGAGCGCCTAGACTGGCCCGGCGTCATGTCGATTGAACCCAATGGAGCGGACAGCTCAACAGTAAACGTGCGCTACGGCTCCGAGCGCTGGCTGTTAAGCCAGGTAATCGCAGCGGGCGGGGCCATCCGCATCCTGGATGACCCCGCCCTGTCAGAGCGTCTGTGCGATATGGCAAAATCCCTCGTCTGTCCGCTTTAGCGGCGCCGCTCGTGGCGCGCGCGCCACAGCTGTAGATAGTGCCCGATTTGTGCCGACTCGATGCGCTGATAGGAACTCGTGGGCAGCGACGTTAAGAATTTCTTGCCGTAGCCCTTCGTCACCAGGCGCGGGTCGGCCAAGATGAGTACGCCACAATCGGTCGATGAGCGAATGAGGCGACCGGCGGCCTGCTTGACCTCGAGCACGGCCTCGGGCAGCGAATAGCGCGCCCAAGCGCGGTCTTCACGCAGATTGCGCTCGCATGAGAGCGGGTCTGTGGGGCTCGAGAACGGCAGCTTGGGGATGATGACACAGCGCAGCGTCTCGCCGCTGGCGTCAAACCCTTCCCAAAAGGCCTTAAGCGCAAAGAGTGATGAGGTCGGTTCGTTGATAAAGCGATCGCGCAGGCGACGAGGAGACGAGTTGCGCTGCTGGCAGTTGAGTTCCAGACCAGCACGAGCCATCTTGGGCTCGACGCGAGCGTACAGTTCCTCCATGTCACGCCTGTTGGTGAACAGCGTGAGCACCGAGCCGCCCATGGCAAGATGAGCGTCGACCAGCACACGCTCGAGCGCCGAAAGATAGCTCTCACGATCGCGTGGATCGGGAATATCCCCAGCCACGACCACGGCCATATTCGAATCGAAGTCGTAGCTCGAATCCAAGTGCAGCGACGATGATGTCGAGGCACCGATGCGATCGAGGCCGACGGCATGGTTAAAGTGCTCAAAGCTCTTGGAAACCGTCATGGTCGCCGATGCAAAGATAGCCGTGTGGACCTCGGGCAGCCACTCGGTTGCCAAGGCCTCACCAATATCGATGCGCTCCGCGGTCATCGACTCGCCGCCGGCGCGCAATCTGCGATTGACTTGCAGCGAGTACACGTAGTGTTCGTCGGTACCGTCAATGATGAGTTTGAGGTTCTCGGCCAACTCGTGTAGGCGGCGCGAGATATCACCCAGGTCGACAACAACCTCGGGCTTGTCGGCGGCAACGGCCTGTACCAGCGCGTCGACGCTCTTGTCAGCTTGTTCCAATGCGTCGATGGCAGTGTAGGCCGACTGTAAGAAATCATGCCAGTCGTCAGATTCGCGCAGCTCGGGGCCAATCCATAGGTTCGCATTGTCATAGCCCCCGCGGGCACGGCGGCCAAGCTCGCGAACGCCGTCAAACACATCGGCAATCGCCATGCTCGCACGTACAACCGTCGACGTCGCCTTGGCGGTAAGACCCAGGTAAAGCGTAGAGCCCTCCGAGGTTGCCAAATCGCGGGAAACCTGGCTCAGCGCACCGGCGCTCGAGCCACCCAGGCGCTCAAACAGAACGCACGATTCATCCGCCGACACCACGCGCGCCCATTGACGGCGCGCCTCGCGCTCGATGGAGTGGGCCTCATCGATCACCCAGTGACGAATCGGAGGCAAGATTCTGCCCTCGGCCGCAACGTTGCGGAACAGCAGGGAATGGTTGGTGACCACCACATCGGCATGCGCCGCGCGACGGCGGGCGCCGTGGACCAGGCATTTATCGGGGAAGAACGGGCATAGGCGACGGGCGCACTCGCGCGACGCCGTCGTAAAGTCGGGACGGTTGACGCTGCGCCAGCGAATGCCGAGCGAGTCGAGGTCACCATCGGCCGACTGACACACGTACGCCATGATGACCGCGACTGCCGTAAGCGTATCGGCAGGATCACGCTTAGTCGTAATTTCGACTTGGCCGCGGCTCATGCGCTCAAGCTTACGCAAGCATGGATAGTGGTCATAGCCCTTGAGGGCGCAAAACGATAGGCCTCCGTCCAGCTGCTCGGCAAGTTTGGGCAGCTCATGATACATGAGCTGGTCGGCAAGATTATTCGATTTAGTCGCGATACCAACCGTGATATTGTTGCGGTGCGCGGCCTCGGCAAAAGGCACCAGATAGGCCATCGATTTGCCGACGCCCGTCCCCGCCTCAATCACGCGATGCGTTCCCGTAACGAGCGCGTCACGGACCTCGAGCGCCATCGCGATTTGCTCATCGCGCGGCTCGTACGTGGGATACATGCGATTAACCAGACCGCCCGGGGCATAGTCCGCCTCGATTTCCTCGCGGCTCGGCATCTTAAGGACCGGTAGCTCGTCCGCATCAACGCGATCATCGGCGCGATCGGCCTTGAGTACGTCGGCACGGGCGGCGCTGAGAGAGAAGATGGAACCGGGGTTCTGTCCCGCCAAGAATGAGAAGATGGGACGATAGGACCAGGGTACGTCGGGGTGCATGTCGGCCAGGCGCGCCATCAAGCCCTGAGGCAAGTCGGTGAGCGCCACGAGCAACACGCGCCACACACCACACAGGGCGTCGACATCGGCGTTGGCGCGGTGCGACACTGAGTCGCAGCCAAACAGATCGGCCATGAAAGACAGCTTATGCGAGGCCAGGCGCGGAAGCGCGATGCGCGACAGCGCCAGCGAATCGATCCAGATGTCGCTGACGTTGACACCGCCCTTGACCGACTCGATAAACGAACGGTCGAAGGTGGCGTTATGCGCAATCACCGGGCAGCCGCCGACAAAATCAGCGAGAGCGGCCACGGCCTCGACGGCCGATGGGGCATCCACCACATCGGCGTTTGTAATGCTCGTGAGTTCGGTAATCTCGGCGGGAATCAGCTGCTTGGGATGCACGAAGGTATCAAACCGGTCGACAACCTCGCGGCCCGAAAGGCGGGCAGCCGATATCTCGATAAGCTCGTTGTCCTGCAACGAAAGACCCGTGGTCTCGGTATCGAGGACGATAACATCTTCCTCGATGAGACCAAACGATTGGGTTTTGGCGCGTTCGGCAAGCGTGGCATAGGAATCGATGACAAACTGCGGCGTTCCCGACGAAACAGCGTCCTCGATTAGCATGCAATGCCCGCTCGACGAAGGCCCATACGAATCAGACTGTCACAGACCTGCGGGAACGTCATGTCATCGGTGTGGCGAATCTCATCCGGATACAGCGACGTGTCGGTCATGCCGGGAATGGTATTGGTCTCGAGGATAACGGGGCCGTCCTCGCTCACGATAAAGTCGCTGCGCGAGATACCCAGGCAACCGAGGGCCTTATGGGCAGCGCAGGCGAGCTCCTGGGCACGAGCGTAGTTCTCGGGTGAAATCTGCGCCGGAATGCGATGGATGTCCGTAGGGTCGACATACTTCACGTCCAGATCGTAGAACTCGCAGTCCTCGGGCTTACGAATCTCGACAATCGGCAGAGCGCGCACGTCATCTTCGCCGTATACACCGACGGTAATCTCGGTACCCTCGATGCACTTCTCGACCAGCACTTTGTCGCCGTACTCAAACGCCTTAGCGATTGCCGCGGGTAGCTCGGAGGGCTCATGGACCAGGGAAATGCCATAGCTGGAGCCGTTAACGGCCGGCTTTACAAAGCAGCGCTCGCCACAAACCTCGACGATATGATCGATATCGACTTCATCGCCCACCTCGAGCGCAAGGCCGGGGGCAACGGGGATGCCCGCCTTGGCGTACAGGAGCTTAGAGACCTCCTTGTCGGCACCGCAGGCGCTGGCAAGCACGCCCGAGGCCGTGTAGGGGATACCCAGGGTCTCCATGGCGCCCTGCATGGCACCATCTTCGCCGCCGGCACCGTGCATGGCGATAAACGCCACGTCAAAGCCGCCGGTCGCCATGGTTACCATAAAATCATCGGCAGCCGTGTCGAGCAGCTCCACCGAAGTGTAGCCAGCCTCCTTCAAGGCCACCACGACGTTCTTTCCCGAATTGAGCGAAATCTCGCGCTCAGCGGAATGACCGCCCGCCAAGACCGCTACGTGCATGTTCTCTAGGCTTTTACCCGGCATGGGCAGACTCCTCCTCTAAAATTTCTGCAGCTGATACCATATTGTAGCGATACCCTCTACGTTTCCCCAAAATCGAAAGGCTTCCATGAATCCCAGGACTAAATCTCAGGACATTCGCGACTTGAGCCAAAACGATATTCGCGAGCTCGTGGCAGAACTCGGCCAGCCCGCCTTCCGCGCCAAGCAACTCATCGAATGGGTCTTTGAGAAGAACGTTTGTTCGTTTGACGATATGACCAACCTTCCCAAGGCTTTCCGCGAGCAGCTTAAAGAGGCTTTTGCCTTTGACACGCCGACTGAACTCATCAAGCAGGTATCCAAAGATGGCTCTCGTAAGTATCTGCTTGAGTACCACGACGGCATTTCCGTCGAAACCGTAGGCATGCCCCGTCGTAACAAGCTTTCCGTCTGCGTTTCCACCCAGGCAGGCTGCGGCATGGGCTGTGCTTTTTGTGCTACCGGCCTCAACGGCCTCAAGCGCTCGCTGACCGCCCAAGAGATCGTTGACCAGGTACTTCATGTCTCCAACGACTTTGGCGAGCGTGCCACAAGCGTCGTTTTCATGGGTCAGGGCGAGCCCTTTGCTAACTATGACGAGGTTCTCAAGGCACTGCGCATCCTTAACGATCCCGACGGTATCGGTATTGGAGCCCGCCACCTTACTGTCTCCACCAGTGGCGTTATTCCTGGTATTCGCAAATTTGCCGACATCCCCGAGCAGTTCACGCTTGCTGTTTCCCTGCATTCCGCCATCCAGTCGACGCGCAATAAGCTCATGCCCGGTGTTAAGAAGTACACGCTGCTCCGCCTTCACGAGGCGCTTCAGCTCTACACCGAGAAGACGGGCCGCCGCCCGACCTATGAGTACGCCATGATCGAAGGCGTCAACGATACGAATCCCGAGATGCAGGCGCTCTGCGACTTCTGCGAGGGAACGCTGTGCCACGTTAACCTGATTCAGCTTAACGACATCGAGGGCAGCCCGCTCAAGCCGTCGCCGATTCATAAGGTTGAGGATCTTCAGCGCCGCCTTGAGTCTCGTGGCATCGAGACCACGATCCGTAATTCTCGCGGCAATGATATTGACGCCGCCTGCGGACAGCTGAAGCAGCGCTTCAAAGTTCAGAAGAACGCATAGGGGAGTCGCACCCCAAAACGTTTCATGTGAAACATCGAACAGCCCCGGTTGTAGATAATGCAACCGGGGCTGTTTCATTTTTTTATACTATTGGATTTGATTTACGCAAGCATAGTTTTATTGCCAAAATAAGGGGTCCTTGTCTCACAAATAAGACAAGCACCCCTTCAAAACAGGCAAGTAATTGTTAGGTACCTAATAGCCAACATTTTCCCATTGATGGTTAACCCAGTCTTGGTTAATCTTGGGATTCTTAGTCACCTGAGCAGTACGCATGGCAACATCTTCGGTCATCACATCCATTTTCTTCTTGGATGTATCGACGATATCCTGAGCTCCGCGCAGCAGTCGACCACGCAGTTCATCATCTGTCGCAAGCTTATAGCCTGCAAAAGCACCAGCAGCGACAGTGGTTGCCAACGCAATGGCCGCGAGAACCTTATTCTTCATCCTGATCCTCCTGCCCGAATTGAATCATTTCGCCAAGGATACGGGAGAGCTCCTCTTCGTCTTTGAACTCGATTTCAATCTTGTTCTTGCCACGCGAGCTCTTCACGCGCACATTCGTGTTAAATACTTGACGAAGGACTCGAGCGGCCTTTTTGAATGACTGAGGTGTTGCTGGCCTCGGCGTCTTAGGTGTTTCTCCGGCAGAAAACAACGGAGCAAGATTTTCTGTCGCTCTGACGGAAAGGCCTTCTGCAACAACCTTCTCAGCAAGTCGAATCCTGGCATCTTCATATGGAACTGCAAGAATCGCTCTCGCATGACCGGCTGTAAGCTTGCCTTCGAAAATCATCTGCTGTACGACTTCGGGAAGATCTAGCAAACGAAGTGAATTTGTAATTGCGGAACGAGACTTACTGACAGCCTTTGATAACGCCTCCTGCGTCATCCCACTGGCATCAATGAGCTGACGATAACCCTTCGCCTCTTCGACGGGATTCAAATCAGAACGCTGAAGATTCTCGATAAGTGCAAGAGCGAGCATTTCCTCATCATTAACTTCTTTAATGATGACAGGCAGCTCCTCAAGACCAGCAAGCTTTGATGCTTGGTAACGACGCTCACCAGCGATGATCTCATAGCCGTTTCCATGCTTGCGAACCAACAACGGCTGCAACACGCCATGTTCTTGGATCGACTCGCTCAACTCACGAAGTTCAGTTTCGTTAAAGTGAATTCGCGGCTGATTAGGGTTGGGAACAATATCCTCAATAGGTAGTTTTGTTTCAGATGCGTCATTTGAAGCCGATGCAGCCGAACCGCCGGTCTCATACTCGGCTTCTGAGACCAAAGCATTGAGTCCACGTCCTAATCCGCCACGTTTCTTTGCACTAGGCACGCTTGATCACCTCTTTTGCAAGGTTCATATACGCTTTTGCACCCTTATTTTGAGGTGCATAGGTAATTACCGGCTCTCCAAAAGACGGAGCCTCAGATATTTTTACTGTACGGGGAATTAGAGTCTTAAAAGCCTTATCACCAAAGTACGACTGAACCTCCTCAACAACCTGATTCGACAGAGAAGTACGCGAGTCATACATGGTCATTAGCACGCCATAGGTGTCTAAGCCCTTGTTCAGACGTGATTTAACCATCTTCATTGACTCAAGCAGCTTCGTAACGCCCTCGAGTGCGTAATACTCGCACTGAATCGGAATCAAAACGCTGTCTGCTGCGGTCAAAGCGTTGATGGTAAGCAGGCCGAGCGAAGGAGGACAGTCAATGAAAATAAAATCGAACTCGTCTTGAATGGGCTCAAGCAAATCTTTTAGGCGGGTTTCACGAGCAATTGCGCTTACGAGCTCAATTTCGGCACCTGCAAGCTGAATTGTCGCCGGAATAACGAATACCTTTTTGCAATTTGCATCAAGAACAAGCGATTCTGCCGGCACGTCATTCAGCAATGCATCATAGATGCATTGATCAAGGTCTTCTTTTTCAATTCCGAATCCACTGGTGCTGTTTCCCTGCGGATCAAAATCGACAATCAGTGTCTTGCGTCCCTGTTCACCCAGTGCTGCTGCAAGGTTTACAGCCGTCGTTGACTTACCGACGCCGCCTTTTTGATTGATGATTGCAATAATACGCGTGTCTTTTGCGCTCTTCGAACGCTTAACGTCGCGAAATCCCACGGTCCCTCCTGGTGTGTATTAAAGCTGTCAAACGGAGGATGTTTCACGTGAAACATTCCGATTCGATATCAACCGCCATGTTTCACGTGAAACAGTGCAAGTTGTTAGTATCCATTATGTTTCACGTGAAACATCTAGGCAAGCGGATTCTTCTTTGCCATGCCATTTGCACGAGGCAATGAAACGGAAGCCGGATGACTCTTCTTGAGAACAATGAACTCCCTGTGGCCAAATCCCTCTGGCAAATCGATTGAGTCATTCAGAAGCAAAATGAAGCCACAGATCTTAGCGGCCGACATGCCGGAAGCAAGCTCCACATCAGATGGATTGCCCTTCGTGATAACAAATAACCCTCCATCTTTGAGATACGGAGCCGCATACTCAACAAGAATCGGTAGAGGGGCCAGCGCGCGGGCGGTTACGACAGAGAACTGCTTCTTATGGCTTCGAGCATATTCTTCAAGGCGATCATGGACTGCATGACCATATTTCAATCCGAGAGCATGAACAAAAGAATTGACAGCATCAACCTTTTTGCCAACAGAGTCAATATAAGTAGCTTTACGATGCGTGGTTATCGTTAATGGAATACCAGGGAAGCCTGCGCCTGTTCCCATATCGAGCAAAGCTCCATCAGGAGCCTTATTGACATAAGGAAGCAAAACAAGTGAGTCGAGGATATGAAGTACCGCAGCATCTTCAACGTTAAGAATACGAGTGAGATTGGTTGTCTTATTTGTTTCCAGAACCAAATCCAAATGCTGGATACATTTCCTCAGCTCAGCATCAGTTACGCTCAAGGAATACTCTTTACAATAGGAAGTTAGACGGCTGAGCATCTCGTCAGTCTGCTGATCAGTAAGTACAAACAACAGAAGCTCCTTTCTGACAAAAATCAGTGTATCGAGAACTTTTGACAAAAAAAGGGGACGTGGAAACCACGCCCCCTTAGCATAAGCTCGAGTAGATTATCGAGCAACAATCACCACATGGCGATCAGGGTCAGAACCCTCAGAATGGGTATCGACAGCATCATTGCCACGAAGTGCAATATGAACCAGTCGGCGCTCATAGGCATTCATGGGCGGAAGCGAAACACTCTTATGGGTACGGATGGCACGCTCGGCAGCAGACTGAGCCATGGAGGCAACCTTGTCCTGACGGCGGCTCTTGTATCCCTCTACGTCCACTACAACCGGATACCTAAAGCCAAGTTTGCGGCTCACCAGCAAAGAGAACATAACCTGAAGGGCATCAAGGGTGCGACCATGACGGCCAATGAGAACAGCAAGGTCAGGAGCCGTTACATCCAAAATCAGCTCACCCTCGTCGCCCTCATACTCATCGATAGGAGAGTTGGCGGCATCGAAGTGCGAAAGGATGGAACGCAGGATGGAAATCGCAACATCGGCAATGGTGTCGAGCTCCTCATCGGTCAGCTCTTCACCAGCCTTGTAGCGCTGTGCAATCTCGGGATAATCGCCCGCGACCTGCGGGGCAACCTCCTCAAGCATATCCTCGATGATCTCTTCAGACATAACGTACTCCAAAAGTTAGGTACCTAAATAAGATTGATATCCCGTTACTTCTTCTTGTGCGGGCGCGGCTTCTTCTCTCGACGAGTGACCTCAACCTGCAGCGGAGCGTTCTTAAGACGCTCCTCCTCATCGGCCTTCGCCTTGTCGATGACCTTCTGCGTCACAAAAATCTGCTGGATAACCTGCCAAGCAGACGAGACGTCGTAGTACAGCAGAACACCAACGGGAAGGCTCCAGCCCATCCAAAGCATCATGACCGTCATGACAACGGCCATCATACGCATACTCTGAGCCTGCTGGCCGGTCTGGTTGCGCGACATATAGAGCTGCGGAATCAGGGTCAGGACGGCGAACAGGATCAGGCAAACCAGCGCAGGCAGTGCAACCATAAAGCCATCGGCAAAGGAAGCGCTCGGCGTGGTGGTCAGGTCGGGCAGGATGTTGAAGAACGAGAACGTGCCGTCGTTAAAGTACTGCGGCAGGTTGCGCAGCAATGTAAACAGGGCGAACAGGATAGGCATCTGAATCAGCAGCGGCAGACAGCCAGCCATGGGGTTGAACTTGTTCTCGCTGTAGAACTTCTGCATCTCCTCGGCCTGACGCTGGGGATCGTCGGCATAGCGCTCCTGGATCTCGAGCATCTTGGGCTGCAGCACCTGCATGCGAGCCGTCGACTTGGTCGACTTGAGCATGAGCGGCGTCAGCAGCAGACGGATGATGACCACCAGGATGATGATGGACAGGCCCCAGTCGACCGCAAAGGTCTGGATGAGCTTGAGCAGCTCGAAAAGGATGTTAACGATCCAATCCCACATGTAAGTTTTCCTCCGATAGCGAGTGCCCGCTAGGGCACAGGGTCATAACCGCCGACGTGCAGGGGATTGCAGCGAGCGATGCGCCTCACGGCAAGCCAGCAGCCTCTCAAAACACCGTGCTTCTCAATCGCCTGGATGGCGTATTGCGAGCACGTTGGGTAATAAATGCAGGCGTCAGGCAATAAGGGCGAAATAACCTGTTGATATATGCGAATAGGAGCGATGGCAACACGTCGCAAAACGTGATTGCTCATCGCTCCTCCCCGGCAACGCCGGCGCGCTTCATAAGCGAACGCAACGCCTTGTCCATCTCCTGCGGCGAGGAAACCCTAGTCTTGGGAGTTGCAAACAAGATGATGTCATAACCCGCAACGGGAAATCCGCAGCTGCGGGCGGCCTCGCGCATCACACGCTTAGATCGGTTGCGCACGACGGCACAACCGAGTCGCTTAGCACCAACGAAGGCGACCCTTCCGGAGTCGCCTTCGCCAACCGATTCACATATGGTCATTCGAATCAGAGGGTGATTGAAACGACGCCCCTGACTGAACACATGCTCGAAATCTTGCCGAGACTTAATAGTCTTCATGCGAGATGTGTGTATCGCTGCTAGACAGTGAGACGCTTGCGGCCCTTGGCGCGACGACGGGCGAGCACGGCACGACCACCCTTAGTGGCCATACGGGCACGGAAGCCATGGGTCTTGGCACGCTTACGCTTATTAGGCTGATACGTACGCTTCATCTTAAGTTCCTCCTGCTGCATTTCGAGTGTCCGCGGGGACGCGGACGCAGATATAGACACGTGAGCTTGAAGATTGTAGGGAAATCAATGTTCAAATGTCAAGAAATCAAAGGTAAAAGGTTGCGCAGTTCACACGGTTCCCCCATAAGCCAAGCTCGATTTAGCGGTGCATGACAACTTTTCACGATATTTCATCGAGTTTTCAACAGGTCATGTTGGCAATGTTGAGAACTTTTCGCCCGTTTTCCAAAGTTTTCAACAGGTTTTGAAAAGTTGTCGAAAGATGAGAAACATTGCGCGGTGAGCTACTATTTGTTCGAAACCTTTTGGAAGATTGCGAGTGGCATGTCTGACGACTTTTACACCATGGTCGATTCCGGAGACCCGGCACCCGACAACGAGCACATCACCGGCGTGCGCGAAGAGCGTGCGGAAGGCGAGCAGACGACCACGCAGGCGCCAAAAGCCATGTACGCCGCGCGTATCGCCGTCTATGACGACATGCTGTCGACACCGCGTGTGATCGTCATTGATCCGCAAGATGTCCGCACGTATTTGGAAGAGACTACCAACACCGTCTACCAGTGCATGAAAGAACAAGGTGGCCATATCTCGCTCATGGTCATCCGCGAGATTGTCGAAAACTTTATCCACGCGCACTTTGCCGAGCCCATCATCTCGATTCTGGACGGCGGAGACACCATCCGCTTTGCCGATCAAGGACCCGGCATCGACGACAAGGAACGCGCTTTCGACTTTGGCGTTACCAGCGCAAACAGCAAGATGAAGCGCTATATCCGTGGAACCGGAGCAGGGTTTCCCATGGTGCAAGAGTATTTGGAAAACGCCGGCGGTGCCGTATCCATCGAGGACAACATGGGCAACGGCACCGTGGTTACGGTAAGCCTGGACCCTAAACGCGTGCAGGAAATCGAGCGCGCCGGCGGACGCGGTGCTGCCGTGCGGCCCGAGACGGAGCAGCCCACATATCCCCTGCCGGGAGCTTTTGCGCAGCAGCCCATGGCAACGCAGCAGATGCAGCCCCCCGTGGGGCAGATGCAGCATCCCGGAATGCTTCCTACACAAGAGCCCCAGGCGACATCGATGTCGATGCCGCCAAACATGCCAGAGACCGTGCCGCTGGCGGATCAGGATGCGGCAGCAATGCAGCAGACGACGGGGGCACCGGGTGGCCAGCAAATGGGCTATCAGCCGTACCAACAGGGATATCCATATCAGCAGATGCCGCCACTGGGGTATGGCCAGCAGTTCCCGCAGCAGTACCAGCAGGGATATCAGCAGCCGTACCAGCAGATGCCGCAGCAGCAGTACAGCCCTTGGGCCCAGCAGATGCCTCCGCAGCCTTACCAACAGTGGCCTCAAAGTTTTCAACAGCAAATGCCACCGATGCAGAGTTCTCAACAACCAGCAGCTCAAATGATGTATCCTAATGCAGCAAATCAGTATGCGCAGCCACAACCGGACGTGTTCGTAAGCGACCGCGGCAACGCCGCGCTGGGCTATCTGGCGCAAAATCAAGCGTGCGGTGCAACCGATCTGGCGAGGGCGTTTGGAAACTCGGCCCCCACTTGGTCACGCACGCTCAATGACTTGGCGCAGGCCGGCTTGGTCATCAAGCATGGCCAGAAATACCATCTGACCGAACTCGGCGCCGCTCGCGTGCGAGCTCAGAGCTAAAGAACGGGAGAGACAGTGGACGAGGAAGCAAGCATCATCCTGGGGGATGCCATCGCCTTTTGCCAGCGCGACGGCCAAGATGCACGCCTCATCAACATGCTGGGGCAATCGCGCGCCATAAGCCTGACCGAAGATACGCTCACGATCGAGGCCCCCTCGCGCTTTGCCATCGCGCAGCTCAAAAAGCATCAGCCGACTATTGAGGCCTATCTGGAAGAAATCGCCTTTGCACCGATTGCGCTCGACGTCGTGGCACCGCAAGGCGCCGCGACGGAATCCGCTGCCACGACGGCGCCCGCCACGGCTCCCGCCGCTTCCCCGGCGGTGCCGGCCTCCGCAGGCGACGTACCGACGATCGAGCACCAGCACAGCGATGTTTCCCGTGAAACCATGGCACCGTTGCCGACCGCGACGGCGACGTCAACGAACGTACCCGCCACGCACATGCCCATCGCTCACGACGCAGCGGCGGGCGCGGATTCGGGCATTGCAATCAAAAACACGCTCTCGGCCGATGATTTTCGTCGCATGATGAACCAGATGAAGGGCGGAGCGCCGACTAAACCCACGCAAGTTGCGACCCCCGCTTCACCCATGCCAGCACCGACCGTGCCGGCCGAGCAGAATACGGATGGAGCCCCGCTCGCCGCGAATTCAAAATTTACCTTTGAGAACTTTGTCTACGGCCCCGAAAACAGCCATGCCTATCGCTCGGCACTCAAGTTTGCCGCCCTCGCGGACGAGCGCGGCACATGCACATCACTGTTCATCTACGGCAAATCGGGCCTGGGCAAGACGCACCTGCTGCTTGCCATCAAAAACGAGCTCGCCGAGAAGTCGCCCGAGATCAAGGTCAAGTATGCCAACTCCCAGGCATATCTGGACGACCTGATGACCGAGTTCGACCGCCAAAAGAAGAGCAACGCTCCCATCATGCAGGCGTACCACGGCGTGGACGTGCTCATCATCGATGACATCCAAAACATCATCGGCAAGCGCGCGAGCGTGGACTACTTTTTCCAGCTCATGGACGAGTTCATCCGCAACAACAAGAAGGTCGTCATCGCGGCAGACCGCGCCCCCAAGGACCTAAGCATGGACGAGCGTCTGACCAGCCGCTTCAACGCCGGCATGCTCTGCCTGGTCGCAGAGCCCAGCTACGAGATGAAATACAAGATCTTGCAGCGCTATTACGAGAACACCATCGTCGCCGCCCCCGAGGCAGGCGACGACTCGCTGCTGGCGGCCTATGGGGGCGACGGCGGGCACCTGACCGACGAACACTTTAAACACATGGCCGAGGTCTCGGGCACCAACATCCGCGAACTCGAGAGCTTTTGCGAGCGCTGCGCCGGCGAGGCGGGTGACCGCGAGCGCGAGGGCGGGGAGCTCACCTTTGACGATATCGACGCCATCGCCAGCCAGTACTTCGACACATCGGCCAAAAAGATCAACGTCCAGACGGTTCAGTCCGTCATCGAAGAGCAGTACGGCGTGACACACGAGGAGCTCATCGGCCCGCGTCGCAACGCCAATATCGCCAAAGCGCGCCATATCGCTATCTACCTGGCCATCGAGATGTGCGAAATGACGACCACGGCGGTGGGCGCCGAATTTGGCAACCGCAACCACTCGACCGTCAGCACGAGCTACAAAAAGGTCCAGAAGATGATCCAGGAAGACCGCACCGTCACCGAAGACCTCAAGTCACTGCGCGATAAAATTACACTGCGCTCGTAGGGAAATAGAGACACCTGTTGAAAACTTGTCGAAACCACGGGCATAAGGTGTTTAAAACCCAACCCGCGGTGATGAAAAGTTTTGCGCAGGTTTTGAACGTGGAAAACCACCCCCGTTGCACACAGGTTGCTGTCGATTCTCTTTCTGGGTCTGACCTGCGTCTTTGGGAGTAATCAACAGTTTCGTCAGTGCTATTACTATTATTAAGATATTTATATCTATAGAAAGGTATTAAAAGATGAAGTTCACCGTCAGCCAGAGCTCGCTTACACAAGCCATCGGCGTCGTTATGAAGGGCGTCGCTTCGGCATCCACCCTTCCCATCCTGTCGGGCGTGCTCGTCAAGGCGCAAGACGGCATCTTGGAATTCCAGACCTCTAACTACACCATCTCGATCCGTCATCGCATCGCGGCACATGTCGAAGAAGAGGGCGAGATGGTTATCCCTTGTAAGATGCTCTCCAATATCACCAAGACCCTCCCCGATGCCCCGGTCACCTTTGAGCTGTCCGAGCGCCAGGTGCTGATTGGTTGTGAGAAGAGCTCTTTCCGCCTGAACACGCTCGATGCCAATGACTTCCCCGAGTTTCCGGCCTATGCCATCGAGAGCGCCGTGGAACTGCCGACCGATATCTTGTCCGAAATGGTCGGCCGCGTGTGGCGCGTCACCTCGACTGACAAGGCCCGCCCCATCCTGGGTGGCGTGCACATGAAGGTCGAGAACAACACCGTGCGCCTGGTGGCGACCGATTCCTTCCGCTTGGCCGTGTGCGATACGCAGGTCGAGACCTCGACCCTCGAGGGCTCCTTTGAGCTCAACGTTCCGGCTGACGCCTTTAACGACGCGCTGAACATCATGGCCAGCCAGGCGACCATCATGATCGGGGCTACCGACACCCAGGTCGTCTTCGAGGCCGGCAACACCACCTACGTGTCGCGCCGCATCGAGGGCATGTATCCCAACTACAAGCAGCTCATCCCCGATTCGTGCGTGACGAGCGTCAAGATCGATGTCGCCGCTTTTAACGCCGCCCTCAAGCGCGTGGCCGTTATCGCGAGCGCCAACCCCGCCGTCAAGTTCGAGATCGATGTCGAGAACGGGCAGATGGGCCTGTCCTCCATTTCCAATGACCAGGACCTTGCGCAGGAGACGATCGATGTCGAGGCCGAGGGCGAGTCGGGTACCATCGCCTTCAACTACCACTACATCTTCGGCTGCCTCAACGCCCTGTCCAAGGAGAAGGAGATCACGCTGGAGCTCAAGAGCTACTCGCAGGCGGGTATCTTCAAGTCCTACGACAAGATCAACTACCTGTACCTGGTCATGCCGGTCCGCATCTAGCGCTGCGCCATGACCATGTTCGCCCGCGATCTTTCCGTCGCGCACTACCGCAGCTTCGATAGCTATCGCCTTGCCCTGGACGAGGGCGTGACGATACTTGCGGGACCCAACGCGGCGGGAAAGACCAATCTTATAGAGGCGCTGCAGCTGCTGACGAGCGGCGCCTCGTTTAGGCATCCGACCGCAGCCGAGCTCGTCCATGACGGCGTGGGCTCGTGCAAGGCCGAGCTGAGGCTCGAGGGCGACGGCCGCGTACTTGATATGGGATTGAGCGCGGAGGACGGTAAGCGCTCGTTTAGCCGCAACGGCAAGAGATGCTCTGCCGCCGGTGTGCGCGGCGTTCTGCCGAGTGTGCTGTTTTGCCCCGACCATCTGGACATGGTTAAGCGAGGCGCCAGTGTGCGCCGCGCCGCCCTCGATGACTTTGGCATGCAGCTGAGCGCACGCTATGCCGATCTTGCGAGCGCCTATGGGCGCTGCGTGACCCAGCGTAACGCCTTGCTCAAGGAGACCTGGTGCTGCCGCGAGATGCTCGGCGCGTGGAACGATTCGATTGCCCGCGCGGGCTCGGCCCTGCTCGTGCACCGGTTGGCCCTGCTCGACCGGCTGGCGGGCCATGTGCGTACTGCCTACGGGCAAGTGGCGTCCGGTGAAGCCGCCAACGTGTCCTATGCGTCCACGCTGGGGGATTTGCCCCAGGTCGAGGATCGCGAAGAGCTGAAGGGCTGGGCGTACGAGCGCATGCTGGCTGCCCTTGATGAGCGCGCCGACGAGGAAATTCGCCGCGGCGTGACGTTGGTGGGACCGCATCGCGATGAGATTGAGTTTGCCGTGGCGGGCCGCTCCGCCCGTTCATTTGCCAGCCAAGGTCAGCAGCGAACGTTGGTTTTGGCCTGGAAGGTGGCGGAGGTGGCCGTGGCTCGCGATGTCCTGGGCACCGCCCCACTGCTGCTTTTGGACGACGTGATGAGCGAACTCGACGGCGAACGCCGCGGTGCTTTCCTGCGGCTGATCGGCGATGATATCCAGACGGTCATAACCACGACCAACCTGGGGTACTTTACCGATGACCTGCTTGATCGAGCCAAGGTGGTGAGCATGGGTGAGACGTGCTAATTACGAGCGCGAGAGCGAAACGGTCGCCTTCAGTGGATTTTTGAACGCAGAGCGCCAGCGCATCCTGGCGGCTGCAACGCCCGAGCGCCGTGCGCAGATGGAGGCTGCCGAGGAGTCGCGCGTGGTCTATCGCGCGTGGAACGCGGTGTGCTCGGGCACGCGCGAGGGACGGCATGTGACGGGCCTGCGCTACCTGCCCGAGTCCAATGAGCTGCTGGTATATCTCGACTCGCCCTCGTGGACGCAGGAAATGACGCTGTTGCGCGAGATCATTCGCGCGCGCATGGAGCGCGCCGGTGCGCATGTGGACGGCCTGGTGTTCAAAACCACCGCGCCCGGTCACACGCCGCCCGCCGCCAAGGAGCGCCTGCGCCCGGCGACGACCGAGCGCCCGTCGGCCCCGCACGCCGACCTAAGTGAGGCCGAGCGCACCGAGATCGAGCGCCAAGTGGCGCCCATCGAAGACCAAAAACTGCGCGAGGCCCTCGAGAATGCCATGAGAGCCAGCGCCGAGTGGGCCAAGGGCGTGCAAAGCAAAAAAGAGCCTTAAATCGCATCTGGTGGCCTTGTAGAGCCAAATACCCTCGTTCCCGAGGGTATTTTTTTACGATAAACTAGTAAGGCTGTACACATTTTCTTGACTGAAGGAGGACGTGTGGCAAACGAAAACGATTACGATGGCGGCGAGATTAAGATTCTCGAAGGTCTCGAGGCCGTTCGTAAGCGCCCGGGCATGTATATCGGCTCGACGAGCGCCAGCGGTCTGCATCACCTGGTGTGGGAGATCGTTGACAACTCCGTCGACGAGGCCATGGCCGGTTTCTGCACCGAGATCCAGGTGACGGTCCACGCCGACAACTCCATCACGGTCGTCGACAACGGTCGCGGTATCCCCGTCGACGAGCACCCTGTTAAAAAGATCCCGACGCTCGAGGTCGTCATGACGATCTTGCACGCCGGCGGTAAGTTCGATAACTCGGCCTATAAGGTTTCGGGCGGCCTGCACGGCGTTGGCATCTCCGTCGTCAACGCACTGTCCAAGCGCGTGGTCGTTCAGGTTCGTCGCGACGGCAACACCTACGAGATGGAGTTCTCGCGCGGCAAGACCGTCAAGAAGATGGAGGTCGTGGGCACCTCGGATTCGACGGGCACCACCGTCACTTTCTGGCCCGACGACGAGATCTTCGAGACCTGCATCTACGATTTCGATACGCTGCACAACCGTCTGCAGGAGACGGCGTTCCTCAATAAGAACCTCAAAATCGTGCTGACCGACGAGCGCGAGGCGACTCCCCATGTGGAGGAGTTTTGCTACGAGGGCGGCATCATTGACTTCGTCAAGTTCCTCAACGAGGGCAAGGACGTCCCCGAAGCCTTTAAGGAGCCCATCTACATCGAGGGCAAATCGGACCCGGACGCGCCTGTGACCAAGATGGGCGAGGTCGAGGTTTCCCTGCAGTGGAATAGCGGTTACGGCGAGAACGTCATGTCGTTTGCCAACGACATCTACACTCCCGAGGGCGGCATGCACCTTGAGGGCTTCCGCACCGCGCTCACCCGCGTAATCAACGACTACGCACGCAAGCAGAATCTGCTCAAGGAAAAGGACGCCAACCTGACCGGCGACGATGTGCGCGAGGGCCTTTCGGCTGTCATCTCGGTCAAGCTGCCCGACCCGCAGTTTGAGGGTCAGACCAAGGCCAAGCTCGGCAGCTCCTATATGCGCGCGCTCACGCTCAAGATCGTGACCGACGGCCTTGCCGATTACCTCGAGGAGCATCCCAAGCCCGCTCGCGAGATCGTCAAGAAGGCGCAACAGGCCTGCAAGGCGCGCAATGCCGCCCGCAAAGCGCGCGAAGCGACCCGTCGCAAGAGCCTGCTCGAGACGGCGTCCCTGCCCGGTAAGCTCGCCGACTGCTCGGTGCGCGATGCCGAGCTGACCGAGCTCTTCATCGTAGAGGGCGACTCGGCAGGCGGTTCGGCCAAGGACGGCCGTCGCCGAGACATCCAGGCGATTCTGCCCCTGCGCGGCAAGATTTTGAACGTCGAACGCGTTGGTGACCATCGCGCGTTCTCGAGTGACACCATCCAGTCGCTGATTACCGCGATCGGCTGCGGCGTCACGACGAGCGCCGGCGACGGCGGCGACTTCGATATCACCAAGGCGCGCTACCACAAGATCATCATCATGACCGATGCAGACGTCGACGGTGCGCATATCCGCATCCTGCTGCTGACGTTCTTCTACAAGTACATGCGTCCGCTGATCGATGCCGGCTACGTCTATGTTGCCTGCCCGCCCATCTTTGGCATTAAGGTGCGCAACAAGATCCACTACGTGTATCCCAACGGCCGCCAGCCCGAAGACGAGATCCTGCGCGACACCATCCAGAGTCTGGGCCTGAACCCCGACGATAACGACGAGGACGGCAAGGCCAAGGACGGCAAGATTACCAAAAAGCGCAAGGGCTATACCGTCCAGCGCTACAAGGGCCTGGGCGAGATGGACCCCAAGCAGCTTGCCTCGACGACGATGGACCCCAAGACCCGCATTCTGCAGCGCGTGTCGATCGAGGACGCCGTGGTGGCGGACCGCGCCGTGCGCGAGCTGATGGGTTCCGAGGTCGGCTATCGCCGCGAGTACATCGAGAAGCATGCACATGATGCACGATTCCTTGACGCTTAAGAGGAGGTAACGTGGCAGACGATATCAACAACAATGAGGGTATGGATGAGGCCGGCGATGCCGGTATGCCCGATGATCTGAAGCGCCTGCTTGCCCGTGCTGAGCAGGGCGAGGACGGCGACCCGGACGCCTATAACCCCGATGCCGATGATGATGAGGAAGAGGACGACGACGCCGAGCTCGAGGAGAGCTTTGGCGAAGTCGACCGTGGTGCCTCGGCCGGCGAGGATATCAACGGCGGTCAGCTCCAGATTTCGGAGTTCGGTCGCGAGATGAAGCAGTCGTTCATCGAGTATTCGATGTCGGTCATCACGGCGCGCGCCCTGCCGGACGTGCGCG
This sequence comes from uncultured Collinsella sp., assembly GCA_959026725.1. Classification (GTDB taxonomy): domain Bacteria; phylum Actinomycetota; class Coriobacteriia; order Coriobacteriales; family Coriobacteriaceae; genus Collinsella. The sequence continues at coordinate 273,952 of CAUFMG010000001.1, read as the reverse complement.
ACGGCTTAAAGCCGGTGCACCGCCGCATCCTGTACGCGATGAACGAGAGCGGCATCTACCCCAACCGCCCGCACAAGAAGTCAGCCTGGACGGTCGGCGAAGTTATCGGTAAGTACCACCCGCATGGCGACTTCGCGGTCTATGAGGCCATGGTCCGCCTGGCGCAGTGGTTCTCCATGCGCACGCCGCTCATCGACGGTCACGGCAACTTCGGCAACATCGACGGCGACGGCGCGGCGGCCATGCGTTACACCGAGAGTCGCCTGGCCAAGCCCGCCATGGAACTGCTGCGTGACTTGCAGAAGGATACCGTCGACTGGCAGCCCAACTACGACGAATCGCTCGCCGAGCCCGTGGCACTGCCTGCGCGCTTCCCCAACCTGCTGGTCAACGGCAGCCAGGGCATCGCCGTCGGCATGGCCACCAACATCGCCCCGCATAACCTCACCGAGGCGATCGAGGCCACCTGCTACCTGATCGACAACCCCGACGCCACCGTCGACGAGCTCATGCAGATCATGCCCGGTCCGGACTTCCCCACCGGCGCCATCATCATGGGCAGCGCCGGCATTAAGCAGAGCTACGAGACCGGCCGCGGCTCCATTACCGTGCGTGCCAAGGCACATGTGGAGTCCACCAAGACCGGCCGCAGCCGCCTGGTCTTTACCGAGATTCCCTACATGGTCAACAAGGGCACCCTGCAGGAGAAGATCGCCCAGCTCGTCAACGACAAGCGCATCGAGGGCATCTCTGATATGCGCGATGAGTCCAACCAGAAGGGTATCCGTCTGGTCATCGAACTCAAGAAGGGCGTCATCCCGCAGGTCGTGCTCAACAACCTGTACAAGTACACCTCGCTGCAGACGACCTTCGGCGCCAACAACCTGGCGCTCGTCAACGGCGTTCCCAAATGCCTGAGCCTGCGCGAGATGCTGCAGCACTACATCGACCACCAGGTCGACGTCGTCACCCGACGCACCCGCTTCGACCTTAAGAAGGCCCAGGCCCGCGCGCATATCCTCGAGGGCTACCTGATGGCCCTTGACCATATCGACGAGGTCATCAGCATCATCCGTTCCTCGCAGACCGACTCCGAGGCCAGCAGCCGCCTGATCGAGCGCTTTGGCTTTACGCCCGAGCAGACCACGGCCATCCTCGAGATGAAGCTGCGCCGCCTGACCGGCCTGGAGCGCGACAAGATTCAGGAAGAGCTGGACGGCCTGCGCCGCGCCATCGCCTACTACGAGGACCTGCTGGCGCACGAGGAGAAGATCCTGGGCGTCATTAAGGAAGAGATGCGCGAGATCTCCAAGAAGTTTGGCGATAAGCGCCGCACCGAGATCAGCCAGGTCGAGAAGGACCTGGACGTCGAGGACCTCATTGCCGACGAGGACATGGTCGTGACCATCACCCACACCGGCTATGTCAAGCGCATCCCGGTGGCCGCCTACCGCGCCCAGAAACGCGGCGGCAAGGGCGTGTCGGGCGTCAACCTCAAAGAGGACGATGTCATCGACGAGATGTTCATCGCGTCCACGCACGAGTACGTGCTGTTCTTCTCGAGCAAGGGCAAGGTCTATCGACTGAAGGTGCACGAGCTGCCGGTGGGTACGCGCCAGGCGCGCGGTACCGCGATCGTCAACCTGCTGCCCTTCGAGGAGGGCGAGAAGATCGCGAGCGTCATCAGCTGCCGCGAGTTCCCCGCCGACGAGTATCTGATGTTTGCCACCAAGAGCGGCATGGTCAAGAAGACCGTGATGAGCGCGTATGACCGCAGCCGTCGCGACGGCCTGATCGCTATCAACCTGCGTGACGACGACGCGCTGCTAAACGTGCGCCGCGTGCGCGAGGGCGACAAGATTATCCTGGCCACCACCGCGGGCAAGGCGATCATGTTCTCCGAGGAGCAGGTGCGCGCCACCGGCCGCGATACCAGCGGCGTTCGCGGTATCGGTATGAAGGACGGCGTGAGCGTTCTGGGCATGGAAGTCACTAACGGCAACGGTGATCTGTTCGTCATCACCGAGCGCGGCTACGGCAAGCGCACGCCGGTTGCGGACTACCCGGAGCAGAATCGCGGCGGCCAGGGCGTCTACACCATCCAAATGACCGAGCGTAAGGGTAACCTCGCGGCCATGAAGACGGTGGGCCCGCAGCACGAGCTGTTCATCGTGACGGAGGGCGCGACGGTCATTCGCGTCAAGACCGACGAAATCAGCCAGACTGGCCGCGCCACCCAGGGCGTCAAGATGATGACCGTCGATGACAACGACCGCATCTGCGCCGTAGCCCGCATGACGGCCGCCAAAGAGAAGCCTGAAGGCGAAGCCACAGAAAACGGCTCTGCCCCCGAAGAAACCCCTGTCGATCTAGGCGACGGCAACGACATGCCAGAAGATCTCCTAGACGAGTAAGAGACCCTAGCTGGTAAGAATTATCAGACCCCATATATCGGCGGTCGGCGCACTGCGCGCCGGCCGCTTTTTTGAAAACCTTGGGACCCCATGGTCGCCGGGCTGGCGAGATGGTTTTGGTTTGTCGCGAGTTCCGCACGCAAAGAAGGCCACTTAATGTGGCCTTCGTCTTGCGCAGGACTGTCCGAGCAGCAAACCAAAACCATCTCGCCAGCCCGGCGACCATCCCTCCCAAAGATTTTCAAAAAAGTTGTTGACGCGCGCGTAACGACTCGTCTAATATATCCCTTGCGCGATGGACCTGTAGCTCAGTTGGTTAGAGCGTCCGGCTGATAACCGGGAGGTCACAAGTTCGAATCTTGTCAGGTCCACCACTTTCTTTCGCAATAAACACCCCAGCGAGAGCCGAGTCGCCGCTGGGGTGTTTATTACTGTCTCCGTGGGGGTTTAGCTCAGCTGGGAGAGCGCGGGCTTTGCAAGCCTGAGGTCAGGGGTTCGATCCCCCTAACCTCCACCATGATGGACCTGTAGCTCAGTTGGTTAGAGCGTCCGGCTGATAACCGGGAGGTCACAAGTTCGAATCTTGTCAGGTCCACCATCAAAACTGTGAAGAGCCTTGGGGCGTTGCCTCGGGGCTTTTTTCTTGTCTGCGATAAATCTCATTTTGGTTTTGTGTGCTGTGCGAAAGATTGGGTAGTATAGCTATTCAATGCGGCGGGCTGCCGCGTGTTAACCGCTACGTACCGGAGGTGTTCCATGGTTCGTGTCGACATAGAGACCATCGTCATGGCCGCCGGTCCCGTGCCATCGCTTATTGTGCTTCGTGAGCGCAGCAGCAAATCGGACTCGCCCGCGCCGCTGCGTTCCCTTTCCATTCAGACTGGTTCGTTTGAAGCTGCTGCCATTAGCCGTGGCATCGATAGCGGCCGCGCCGAGCGCCCGATTACCCATGACCTGTTGCTCGATACCGTTGGCGGCCTGGGCGCCAAACTCGAGCGCATCGAGATCGTTCGCGCCGAGCCGCCGGTGTTCTACGCGACAATCGTCGTACTGGCCGATGGCGAGGAGCGCAAGATCGACGCCCGCCCCAGCGATGCCATTGCCCTTGCCGTGCGCAGCAATGCTCCCATGTTTGTGGAGGACGACATCATGAATCGCCTGGGCACTGTTTCTACCCGCGCCGAGGAAGTCGACGACGAGCAGGAGTTCGAGAAGTTCGACGAGTTCGTCCATACGCTCTCCCCCGATGATTTCTAAATGCGGGGCGTTCAGGTTGTGGAGCGTTCGCTGATGGCCGGCGGCATGTCGGCCGAGGCAGCGGCTATCGCGCGCGAGGCCCAGATGCGCTCTGAGGCTTCTGAGGCGGCGCGCATTGCCTATGTGACGCAGGCCCGCACGCTTCGCGAACGCCGCGGCTCGTTTATCAAGATGGTTGTCATCTCCGCCCTTGTCGCGGCAATCTGTTCGCGCCTTCGTGGTACAGTTGGTGCGCTTGGGTTTTCGATCTCTACGGGCCTGGCGATCTGGGGTGTGGTCGACGCGGTAATGCTGACCAGTCAGATCAAGGTGCTCGACAAGCGCGCGATGGATATGATGCGCGCCCGCGACGCTGCCGCCAAGATCGCCGCCGAGGCACAGGAACTGTAACGACGCCGGACTCGATGGGAAGGTCTAAAGATGGCACAGGATATGCAGGACGCCGGTAACGTCTCCGCCGAGCTCGACGCCATGGTGTGTGACCTGATTGGTGCGTTCTTGGACGACCTTGCCGCCGGCGAGAATCCGGGCGTAGTTGTGGCGATTGAGGACGCTGCTTCCAACCGATATCTGGCGGCGCTCGACGAGGACGGCGAAGAGGCGTGCCTCGAGGCGGCCACCAACTTTATCTCCGAACACAAGATGGGTCTTAAGGACGAGGGCCTGGGCCGTATCGCCCGATATGCCATCGGCTACACCGGCTGCGTCGAGGTTGACGGCGGCTATCACGATGCTCTGCTCGTGAGCTTCTTCGAAACCACGCTCGAGAGCGGTTTTTCGGCATATGTGCTGTATGAGGGCATGGGCGCCGGCGATGGTTTTATGTGGAGCGACCCTGAACCTGCAGGTGAGGAAACCCCTCTCATCTAAAATCGCTAAAATAAACGAGTTTTCGGTAAAAGGCTCAATATTCCCGCTGAGCGTTGTATCGCTGGGCGGGCCGCATACGCGTGCCGTTTGTATATGGATAGAAGATAGGGGAACTACATGCGCGTAGACAATCTGAGGAACATCGCCATCATCGCTCACGTCGACCACGGCAAGACGACGATGGTCGACAAGCTCCTGCGTGCCACGGACGCCTTCCGTGCCAACCAGCAGGTCGAGGACCGCGTCCTGGATTCCAACGACCAGGAGCGCGAGCGCGGCATCACGATTCTCGCCAAGAACATCTCTATCGAGTACAAGGACGTCAAGATCAACGTCATCGACACCCCGGGCCACGCCGACTTCGGCGGCGAGGTCGAGCGCGTGCTGCGTATGGCCGACGGCGCCCTGCTGCTGGTCGACGCCTTTGAGGGCCCCATGCCCCAGACCCGCTTCGTGCTGCGTCACGCTATCGACACCGGCCTCAAGATCATGATCGTCATCAACAAGATCGATCGTCCCGGCGCCAACCCCGAGAAGGCCTACAACGACTGCCTGGACCTTATGGCCGACCTGGGCGCCACCGACGACCAGCTTGAGTTCGCCATGGAGCACGTGGTCTATGCCAGCGCCATGAATGGCTTTGCCCGTCTTGACCCCAACGACGGCAATATGGACATGTACCCGCTGCTCGATATGATCATCGACGACATGCCCGCCCCCGAGGTTGACGAGAACGCCCCGCTGGCCATGCAGTGCGTGACCATCGACCACTCCAACTTCGTTGGCCGTATCGGCATCGGTCGCGTGTATTCCGGCGCCATCCATCAGGGCGACCAGATTCTTGTTGTGAAGAACGACGGCTCCAGCGCCACCGCTACCGTCAAGCAGCTCTTTACCTTCGACTACCTGGGCCGTACCGAGTGCCAGGAAGTCGGCGCCGGCGACATCGCTGCCGTCGTGGGTATTGACCGCACCGATATCGGCGATGTCTACACCGACCCCGAGAACCCCGTCGAGCTCGAGCCCATCGAGATCGACCCTCCGACCCTGTCCATCGTCTTTGAGGCTTCGACCTCCCCGCTCGTCGGTCGCGACGGCGACATCGTAGGCGCCCGTCAGCTCAAGGAGCGCCTGTTCAACGAGGCTGAGAACAACGTGACCATGAAGATCGAGGAGCTCGAGGACAAGAGCGGCGTCGAGGTCTCGGGCCGCGGCATTCTGCACCTGTCCGTTCTGATGGAGTCCATGCGCCGCGAGGGCTTTGAGTTCCAGGTCGGTCGTCCCCGCGTTCTGTTTAAGAAGGACGAGAACGGCAACAAGATGGAGCCCGTCGAGCAGGCCGTCGTCGAGTGCCCGGACGAGTACTCGGGCAAGGTCGTTGAGGTCTTCGGCACCTCCGGCGGCATCATGACGAGCATGGACACCTCGGGCATCGTGACGCACCTCGAGTTTAAGATCCCGACCCGCGGCATCATGGGTCTTAAGAACCGCATCATGAACGTCACCCACGGCGAGGGCGTGTTCTACCACACCTTCCTGGAGTATGGTCCCTACGCCGGCGAGATCGGCAACCGTCAGAACGGCGCCATGATCTCCATGACTACCGAGAAGGCCGTTGCCTACGCTCTGGGCACGCTGCAGGAGCGCGGTCAGCTGTTCGTTGAGCCGGGCACCGAGTGCTATGAGGGCATGATCGTGGGCGAGCGCAGCAAGGCCGGCGACATGGTCGTCAACATCGCCCGTACCAAGAACCTAGGCAACCAGCGTTCCTCGACCTCCGATATCTCCGTCCAGCTGGTGCCGCCCCGCACCTTCTCGCTGGAGGAGGCGCTGGAGTATATCGCCGACGACGAGCTGGTCGAGATTACTCCCAAGAACATTCGTCTGCGCAAGCGTCTGCTCAACGCCACCGACCGCAAGAAGGCCGCCGTCCGCGCCGGTCAGGTCAACAAATAAGCGCTGGTCTTTATAGCGTCTAACAAGAAAGGGCGTCGACCGTGATGGTCGGCGCCCTTTTTGTGCACAGGGACTGAGCTGGTCTGCATCACCACAAAGGTGCCTGGCCCCTTTATGGTGGTTGGCGGCTAAGCGGTGGGGAGTTCTGGCGTGTTAGCCGGCTGCTGCGGCTTAAGGTGGGCGTTGCGCCAGATGATTTGGATGATGTAGCCGAGCATAAAGACAAAGGCCACGCCGCTGATGAAATCGCCTACGAGGGGGATTGCCGTAAGCGCGCCCGCGGCGATGCCGCCCACGGCCGCCATGGCGTAGCGGTTCTGACTATGTCCGACCATGCGGGCGATCGCACATCCCGCAAAGGCGCTCGACACCAGTGCGATGCCGATAGCGCCGCACAAGAGGGCTCCGGCAAGCGACAGACCAGCGATGGAGATAATCAGCAGTAGGACGGCGGGGGCTATAGCAATCGTACCCAGAAGACCGCTCACCCACAGGGGCGTGGGGCGCTGGTGGAGCATGCCGGCGGTGCTGGCGGTCGCGCGCGGAAAGACGAGCTCGAGTAGCAGGGCGACAAAGCAGGTGGAAAGCGCCGCGGCGACGATACCGCCGATGACATCGTTAACGGTGGAAGTATCCTCGTTCTCGGTGCGGTCGATCTTGAGCGCGCCTACCTCGGCTCCTGCGGCACGCTCGGGGTCCTCGGAGACGTGCGCGTTCACGGTGCCGGTGATGTGGGCGTTCTTGCCCAGGATGAGCTTGTCGGCCCAAACCTCAACATCGCCCTCGACGGTGCCATCGATAGTCACCGTATCGCCCGCAAGCGCTGCCGACTTGGTAGAGCCGCGCAGGGCAACCGTCTCGCCTATCGCGTAAAAACAGTTGGCGGTGCTGCCGGCGTTGAGAACAACGTGCTGGCCAGCGACGGTCACGCTGCCATCAACCGTGGTCTGGGCGATATCAATCGTGCGCGCCGCAAGACGAACGGCGCCGCCCACCGTGCAGTCGCGAATTGAGAGGGTATCGCCCGCAGCGATGATATCGTGGTCGATGGACGCATCATCCAAGTTGAGGGCCTGACCGGCCCAGTACAGGTCACCCTCGACGCCGGACGGATTGGCGTCATTGTCGGTCGCAAGTACGTTGCCTGCGGTGTCCGTGCCGGCGAACGACGCCGTGGGAAGCGCGGTGATCGCCAGCGCGATGAGCGCGAATGCCATAAGCAGGCAGCGACGCATCTTGTGTGACGGCGCCGCCGCGGTTTGATTGAAAGCCATGGTTGATCCTTTCGTTAGGTGTTCGGCATATACCTAACAGGGGGTACCCAACGTGCGGGCGCTCTAAAAGAACCTCTCGGTTGCATTTCGAAGGGTCGTGCCGTGCTGTCTACTTTTTACGGTGCAAGAAGCGCGCGATATCTTCTTCGGTGGGGCTTTTGATGTCAAAGCGCAGTGAGAGCCAGCGCAGGCCCATGGTCACGACAACGCATACGACCAGCGCGGCGACATTGCTCATGATGCCGCTCATAACGAGACACACATAGCTTGTCGATCCGGCGATGGCGGCGATGGCATAAAAGTTAGTGCGTTGGAAAATGCCCGGAACCACGCCCATAAAACCGTCGCGCAACATGCCGCCGCCCACCGCGGTAAAAAAGCCCATCATGATGCACACCGCCGGCGCAAAGCCGTAGACAAGCGCCTTGTCCGCTCCGGTGGCGGCATAGATGCCGACCGAGATGATGTCGAGCAGGGGAATGAGTTTTTCGGGCTTGTCAACGATAGCCGGGAAGATATAGATGATGGCTGCCGTGGCAATGGAAAGCGGGAGCGCCATCGGCTGGTTGAGGATGTAGACGTTGCCCACCTGCAGCGTCATGTCGCGCAAGAGACCTCCGCCCAGACCGCAGACTACCGCGAGCGCGACCGCGCCCACCAGGTCGAGCTTGTGCTCACGCGCAACCAGCACACCCGAGATCGATGCAGCGACAACAGCGAACATCTCGAGCCAAAACGGAATAGCGACCATGGCATCCGAGGCATGTGAGGTAATGGTCATAGCGGCGACGACGGGCAAGATGGGGTCCTTTGGATTACGGATTTGGACAATGCCCGTACATAGTACATGTTCAGCGCCGATTGCGACCCTATTGCTCGGCAAACGGTCGGGACTGGGTGGGGGCGTGGCGTTACTGGAATGCCAAGGGTCCAAAACATGTACGTCAGCCTCCAAAAACGACATTTTCCGACATCTTTGGAGGCTGACGTACATGTTTGGATTGAGCTCACAGCATGAGTGAGTTGATTTACTCACATCCGGTATATTTCCCCACTTCAACGGACATAAGAGTTAGATACCGGCTCAGAGCGAGAGGCCCTCAATGGATACCCCTGTTCTCATTTCGCATAAAACCGCATGGCTTGTCCATCATGCACCCCAGAATTTGGTTCAGTCTCTTGCGCGGCACGACTACCAGATAGGCGCACAAGGCATCTCCACCCAGCAACGTGTTGCGCGCATACGACAGGCCCTTACCGACTGCGGCATTCCGTCCGATATGCTTAAGACTATCGATATCGCGGTTGTATTCGAATTTGACCGAATTCGTACCAAAGGCGTCGTTTGCCACATTCTTGGACAAAATCTTCCCTACGAGCATATTAACGAGTTGACGCCCGGAATCTTCATCACCGACGAAGCCTTCGCCTTCGTGCTCGCTGCCGAGTGGATGGATAGGATCGAATATCTCGAATATGGCTATGAAGTTTGCGGCGATTATCGCATGAGGCTCAATCCCGCCGACCCTTATACCGAGCAACCAGCCACCACCTCCAAGGATGAAATAACCGAACTGCTCGATCGGCACCCCGGCAAACCCGGTGCCACACGTGCACGGCTCGCGCTCAGGCACATCTACGATCGCTCGGCCTCGCCTATGGAGACCGCTTCGGCAATCGCCCTCTCGCTCCCAACAAGCGAAGGCGGCGTTGGCATCCGAGGTGTCGAACTCAACAAACCGCTCGAGATCCCTCAACGTCTCTGGCATTGCGCCAAAGCTCGAACGCTCAAAATCGATGCGCTCGTGACCTATAAGCGCAGGGCGCTCGGTATCGAATATAAGGGCGGTTTTCACGATGAGCTCGAGCGCAAGGGAGCAGATGCGGAGCGAGAGGCCGTTCTCTCCCAAATGGGATATCGAATCGTTACGCTCACTTCGGCTCAGTTCGGCAGCCAGCTCGCCTTTCACCGCGCCATGAACAACATTCGCGAAGCACTCGGCATGCCTCGCTGTACCGACACCGGGTACCAGAGAAAACAAAACGAACTACGCAAGGCACTTATCCGCAACTGGAAAAGCATACGAGACGAGGAGGCACCTTCCGAATAGCGCCGCTCCCGTGAGCTCAATCCAAACGTGTACGTCAGCCTCCAAAGATGTCGAAAAATGTCGTTTTTGGAGGGTGATGTACATGTTTGGTTGGGATGTGCGGCCGAGAGGGGATCCGATAACAAAAAAGCTCCCATTCCCGGGAGCTTTCTCAACCAAAATGGCGGAGGAGGAGGGATTCGAACCCTCGTGACCTTATACAGGCCAAACGGTTTTCGAGACCGCCGCATTCAACCACTCTGCCACCCCTCCGCGTGGGGTAAAAACAAAGCAGGCTCGAAGGCCTGCTTTGGAATTAACTGGCGGAGAGTCAGGGATTTGAACCCTGGAGACGCTTTTGACGCCTACACGATTTCCAATCGTGCTCCTTCGGCCACTCGGACAACTCTCCGTTAAATGCGAAAGTCAGTATACACGAGGAATCGCAAAGTGCAAACAGAAAAGTTGGCATTTTTTAAAACGCTCGGCCGCGCTTGGCGTTGCAGTGGGGTTTGAGGTGCCAAAAAAACGGCTTCCGACCAGCGTGGTTGATCAACTCAATTGTTCAAAAGGGGTATTCATAAGCGACTTGGCAATGAATTTAAAAATCTTCGGGTGGTGCTGTGGACCACTGGTATGCATTTTGCGACCACAGCCTTGTGCCCGTTGACCTGTGGCTTGGCTCAGCTTGTCCCCACGGCACCGTATCGTGTCCACAGATTCGTCAAGCTTTTGGTAAGCATTTGGTTGGAATGCGCATGAAACGTGGTGCGAGCATGGGCATATGTGGAGGTCATGAGGTTGTAGCTGCATATTCTTGCGGCCTGGGAGGTTGAAAGATATTATTACCAAGTCTTTTCCTGCTTCAGGCGCACCTTCACGACCTGAAGCCACATTTGCCCAGAGGAGGTGACAATATGAAGGCTTATGAACTGCTGTTCTTTGTTGACCCGTCGCTCGACCCCGAGACTCGTCTCGCTGTTATGAAGCGTATCGATACCACGATCGCTGAGGGCGCTGGCAAGGTCGACTCCGTTGACGAGTGGGGCAAGCGCAAGCTCGCCTACGAGATCAACGACCTCACCGATGGTGACTACACCCTCATCAACTTCCACGCAGATCCTACCCAGATCGCCGAGCTTGATCGCGTCCTGCGCATCACCGACGCTGTGGTCCGCCACATGATCGTCCGTCGCGACGACCAGGAGTAAGACTGTCGTTTTGGACTGGGCTTGTGCCCCAAGAGGAAGTAGTGAGTTATGAGCATCAATCGAGTGAACATCACCGGTAACCTCACGCGTGATCCTGAGCTGCGCGCCACCGCCGGCGGAACCCAGGTTCTGTCCTTTGGCGTCGCCGTGAACGATCGCCGCCGCAACCCGCAGACTGGCGAGTGGGAGGACTATCCCAACTTTGTCGACTGCACCATGTTCGGCACCCGCGCCGAGGCCGTGAGCCGTTTCCTGGCAAAGGGAAACAAGGTCGCGATCGAGGGCAAGCTGCGCTACAGCTCTTGGGAGCGCGACGGCCAGCGCCGGAGCAAGCTTGAGGTCATCGTCGATGAGATCGAGTTTATGAGCTCCCGTGGTGGCCAGGGTGGCTACGATCAGGGCGGTTACGCCCCCGCAGCCCCCGCGCCCGCAGCACGTCCCGCCGCGCCGGTGGCTACGCCGCCTGCGGTCGACGTCTACGATGAGGACATCCCGTTCTAAGGGTTGTTCACCTATTTTTGAGTGAGAGGCGGCTTCGGCTCGCCGAAGTTGCCGAATGAAAGGTATTTTGACATGGCTAATGATTATTCTGCACGTCAGCCGCGTCGTAAGTACTGCCAGTTCTGCAAGGAGAACACTGAGTTCATCGACTATAAGGACACTCAGCTTCTCCGTAAGTATATGACCGACCGTGGCAAGATCAAGCCCCGTCGCGTCACTGGCGCTTGCACGCAGCATCAGCATGACATCGCCAACGCCATCAAGCGCGCCCGCGAGATGGCTCTCCTGCCGTACACCGTCCCCGTGGTTTCCTCTCGTGGCAACCGCGACCGCGGCTAAGAAGGGAGACGCATCATGAAGGTTATTCTTCTCGATGAGATCAAGGGCAAGGGCGGCGAGGGTGACGTCGTAGAGGTCGCTCAGGGTTACGCTGAGAACTTCCTGTTCCCCAAGAAGCTCGCTGTTGCCGCCACCAAGGGCAACCTCAAGCAGCTTGACGAGCGTCGCAACAACATCGCCAAGCGCGAGGCCGTCCGTCTGGCTACCGCCAACGAGACCAAGGCTGCCTTCGAGGGCAAGACGGTCACCGTTGACGTCAAGGTCGGCGACGAGGGCATCCTCTTTGGCTCCGTTACCGCCGCTATGATCGCTGACGCCATCAAGGCTCAGCTCGGTATGGACATCGACCGCAAGCGCGTCGAGCTCGGTAAGCCCATCAAGGTTGCCGGTGCCCACACCGTTGCCATCTCGCTGTACCGCGAGATCAAGGCCGAGGTTGTCGTTCTCGTCGGCGTTACCGCCGAGGAGCTCGCTGCCGAGGCTGAGGTCGAGGAGGCCGCTGAGGTCGCCGAGGCCGAGACCGCCGAGGTCGAGACTGAGGCTGCTGCCGAGTAGCATTTGCTGCAACGCAACAATCTTGTTCTAAGAAGGGCGCTCTGGGAAACCAGGGCGCCCTTTTGCTTTTTGCGCTGAGTGAGTGTCATGGTGAACGTTGCGTCGAAGTCCTATATACAGGACCGTTCATCCGTTTGGTTCGGTGATGATTGGCGGCGCGCGGTCCGTTTTTGGACCGTGGCTGATACTATGGATGCTCGCAAGCGATATGAATGAGGATGCTCATGGCATATGACGATAGGGAGACCGGGCTGACGGTTGAGGACCGCGGCTCAAAGTTGGGTCTTCCCCAAAACCAAGATGCAGAGGCCAATGTACTGGCCGCTATGCTGCTATCGCCCGAGGTGGTCGAAGAAGCCCAGGTCGAGCTGCAGCCCGATGACTTCTACCGGCCCATTCATAAGACCATCTATACCGCGATGGTCGATATGTACAACAGCCGCATTCCCATCGACTCCATCTCGCTGATCGATTATCTGCGAAGCATCAACAAGCTCGACGCCGTGGGCGGCGAGGCGTACATTTTGGAGTTGATGGGTCAGACCCTGTCGCTCGTCAACTGGCAGCACCATGCCGCCATCGTTCGCCGCGACTCGATGCTGCGCGAGCTGATCGGCGCCACCAACGAGATCAACGCGCTGGCATATAACGCCCCCACCGACACCAAGGAGGTTGTCGAGCTGGCCGAGAGCAAGCTGCTCAAGGTCACGGCACGCGAGGTCAAGTCGAGCTACAAGACGCTGACCGAGTTTATGGTCGAGGCCTATAACGAGGCCGAGGAAGTGTGCCAGGCCGGTGGTCAGGCGGCGGGCGTGCCCACCGGCTTTCCGTCGCTCGACCGTATGCTCATGGGCTTCCGCGAGGGCCAGCTCATCATTATCGGCGCCCGTCCTGCTGTAGGTAAGACGTCGTTCGCTCTGAACCTGGCACTTAACGCTGCCGCTGCTGGTTATACCGTCGGCTTCTTCTCGCTGGAGATGTCGGGCAAGGAAATTGCCCAGCGTCTGATTTGCGCCTACGCCATGATCTCGATCAGTGACTTCCGCATGGGCCGTATTAGCCCCGAACAGTGGGCCAATATCAACGAGGCCACGCAGACCTTGTCCAAGCTCGATATTCTGATTGACGATACGCCCGGCACCACAGTGACCGAGATTCGCGCCAAGAGCCGCCGTATGCTCCATAACAAGGAGAAGGCAATCATCATCCTGGACTACCTGCAGCTGGTGAGTCCTCCGCCGGGACGCCGCTCCGAGAGCCGTACCGTCGAGGTTTCGGAGATGTCGCGTGGTCTGAAGATCATGGCCAAGGAGCTCAAGATCCCGCTCATCGCGCTGTCGCAGCTCTCGCGTCAGGTCGAATCCCGTACCGGCAAGCGCCCGCAGCTTTCCGACCTTCGTGAATCGGGCTCCATCGAGCAGGACGCCGATATCGTCATGTTCTTGGACCGCTCCGCCGACGAGGCCGAAGCCTCGCGCGACGATCGACCCGACGAGGGCGTTACGCGTATCGTCGTGGCCAAGAACCGTTCGGGCCCGATCGGCGACGTCGACCTGATGTTCCTGCCGGCATCCACCAAGTTCTATGAGCTTGATGGGGCACATGCCGAGGAGTAGGACAGGCGCCCGTTGCACGGGTATACTGGGAATGTTTTGTGCTTCTGCGTGCCGGCATGGCGCGTAGACAGTCCATGAATGTGAGGAGTAAACATGCCGTCAACCGTTTTGGTCGGTGCCCAGTGGGGCGATGAGGGCAAGGGTAAGATCTGCGACCTGGTCGCCGGCGACTTTGATGCCGTCGTGCGCTATTCGGGCGGCAACAACGCCGGCCACACCATCGTCGTCAACGGCAAAAAGTACGGCCTGCACCAGGTGCCCTCCGGCATCATGTATTCCGACCACGTGTCGGTGATCGGTAACGGCTGCGTCGTCAACCCCAAGGTTGTCCTTGAGGAGATCGACATGTTCGAGGCCGACGGCATCACCACCAAGAACCTCAAGATTAGCGGCAACGCGCATGTCATCATGCCGTACCACATCGATCTGGATGGCGCCTTTGAGCAGAAGCTCGGCAAGAAGAACATCGGTACCACCAAGCGCGGCATTGGTCCGTGCTATCAGGACAAGATGGCCCGCATTGGCCTGCGCATGCAGGACATGCTGGACGAGACGCTGTTCCGCGACAAGTTGGAGACCGCTCTCGCCCGCGTGAACCCCGAGCTCGAGCTCATCTACAACCTGCCCACCTACACCGTGGACCAGATTTGCGACGAGTACCTGCCGATGGCCGAGAGCCTGCGTCCCTACATCACCGAGACGAGCCTGCTGCTCAACAACATGATCGATGAGGGCAAGAACCTGCTGTTTGAAGGCGCCCAGGCGACGCTGCTCGACATCGACCACGGAACCTATCCGTACGTGACGTCTTCCAACTGCACCGCCGGCGGCGCCATCACCGGCTCCGGCGTGGGCATGAAGAACGTCGACCGCGTGCTGGGCGTCATGAAGGCCTATATCACCCGCGTCGGTTCGGGCCCCATGCCCACCGAGCTTTCCTATGAGTCCGAGGCCGGCCACACGCTGACCGAGGAGGGCTATGAGTACGGCGTGACCACCGGTCGTCGTCGTCGTTGCGGCTGGTTTGACGGCCCTATCGCCAACTATGCTTCGCGCGTCAACGGCCTCACCGACATCGCCGTGACCAAGCTCGACGTGCTTTCGGCCTTCGACACCATCAAGGTGTGCGTGGCCTACGACGTCGATGGCGAGCGCTACACGAGCGTGCCCGAGCATCAGGTGCGCTTTGAGCATGCCAAGCCCATCTACGAGGAGCTCCCTGGCTGGAAGTGCGACATCACCGGTTGCCGCAGCTTTGACGAGCTGCCGCAGGAGGCTCAGGACTACGTGGCGTTTATCGAGGATCTGGCACACACCCGCGTGACGTTCATTGGCGTTGGCGCTGGTCGCGAGCAGATCATCAACCGATTCTGGAAGTAATCGGGACTATTTGGTTATTGCGATATACCCCTTTGCAGCCCGGACGGGCGGCCGAGGGGTATATTTGCTTGCAAAGGGCTCGCGCGGAGCGGGCCGTTCATCCATAGAGGAGGCACCCTTGAAGGCGGACACTCAAACCATCGACATCCTGTTGTTGGGCAGCGGCGGCCGTGAGCATGCTTTGGCAGCCAAGCTCGCAGCATCACCGCGCGCCGGCAAGCTCTACATTGCGCCGGGCAACGGCGGCACCGCGAGCTGCGGCGAGAACGTTGTTCTCGACGACTGCGATCCTGCGGCCGTGGCGGCGTTTGCGCAGAGCCACGGATGCGGACTTGTGGTAATTGGCCCCGAGGCTCCGCTCGTGGCGGGCGTGGCCGACGCCGTGCGCGCGGCGGGTATTCCCTGCTTTGGCCCGGGTGCCGAGGGCGCCCAGATGGAGGGCTCCAAGCTGTTCTCCAAGCAGCTCATGGAGCGCGCCGGTATCCCTACGGCGGCCTACGGCTCGTTTACCGACGAGGCTTCGGCTCTTGCCTACGTGCGCGAGCAGGGCGCCCCGCTGGTCGTCAAGGCCGACGGCCTTGCCGCGGGCAAGGGCGTTATCGTGGCAACCGAGCTTGCGCAGGCCGAGGAGGCCGTGCGCGAGTGTTTTGGCGGCACCTTTGGCGATGCCGGCAACACCGTTGTCATTGAGGAGATGCTGGTCGGCCCCGAGTGCTCGCTGTTGGCCTTTACCGACGGCAAGA
The DNA here is from genome assembly GCA_959026725.1 of uncultured Collinsella sp. Taxonomy (GTDB): domain Bacteria; phylum Actinomycetota; class Coriobacteriia; order Coriobacteriales; family Coriobacteriaceae; genus Collinsella. Next base: position 257,746 of record CAUFMG010000001.1, on the reverse strand, counting down.
CCGTGCGCCCCATGGCCACCTCGCAGGACCACAAGCGCGCGCTCGAGGGCGACAAGGGCCCCAACACCGGTGGCATGGGCGTCTACAGCCCGGTGCCCATCGTGACTGACGAGGAGCACGCCACGATGGTGAAGGTCATGGAGCAGACCGTGGCCGAGCTCGCTGTCGAGGGTATCGACTACCGCGGCTGCCTGTACGGCGGCTTTATGCTCACGCCTGCCGGCCCCAAGGTGCTGGAGTTCAATGCCCGCTTTGGCGACCCCGAGACGCAGGTCGTGCTGCCGCGCCTTAAGAACGACCTGGTCGAGGTCATGCTGGCTTGTGCCAACTGCGAGCTCGATCAGATTGAGCTCGACTGGCGTGACGAGTGGGCCGTGGCCGTTGTCCTGACGAGCGCGGGCTATCCCGGCAGCTACGAGAAGGGCAAGGTCATCACCGGTATCGCCGATGCCGAGGCCATGGAGAACGTGACCGTGTACCACGCGGGCACCGCCGTGGTGGACGGCCAGCTCGTGACCAATGGTGGCCGCGTGCTTGCCGTGACCGCTCTGGGCGACACGTTCGAGAACGCTCGCAACCTTGCCTACGAGGCCTGCGAGAAGATTGATTTTGAGGGCAAGACCCTGCGTCACGACATCGGCCTGCGCGCGCTGCGCGGCCGCGACGCCTGGGATGCCTAAAATCCGAGAGGAATGAGACGGATGGACGAGAAGAACGAAGAGCTCGTGGACGCGCAGATCGTCGAAGAGGACAGCCGCATGTATGGGCACGCCGAGGGCGAGCCTGGTGGCGAGGTCGCTGACGAGCCGGCACTGGTGCTGGGCGACGACGACCCGCACGATGCCGAGCTGCACGAGAAGATTCTTTCGGAGGAGTGCGCCTGGAAGGGCAAGATTCTCGACGTCCACCGTCTTGAGGTTGAGCTGCCCAACGGTCACCGCAGCGCCCGCGATATCGTTCGCCATCCGGGTGCGGCGGCCGTTGTGGCACTGACCGAGAGCGGCAAGATCGTACTGGTGCGTCAGTACCGCACCGCCATCGACCGCGTGACGGTCGAGATTCCTGCCGGCAAGCTCGACCCGGGCGAGGACCCGCTCGATTGCGCCAAGCGCGAACTGCATGAGGAGACGGGCTTTAAGGCTGGTCGTATTCGCTTTTTGACGTCGATTGTCACGTCCTGCGGTTTTTGCGATGAGATCATCCACATCTACTTGGCTACCAAGCTCGAGTTTGATGCGCCCAACCCCGATGATGACGAGTTTGTCAACGTGGACCTGGTGCCGCTGCACGAGCTGATCGACGCCGTGCTCGACGGCAAGATCGAAGACGCCAAGACCGTCGTAGGCGCGCTTGCCTGCGACAGCATCGCGCACCGACTAGGCGGGGCCGAGCTTTAACGAGCGGGGATGATCCCGCAGGTTTGTGTAAGTCAGCGAAAGTGCTCCATTTGAGACAAGGTGGCCTAAAAGAGGAGGGAAGCGTATGGATATACGCGACCGACGATTGAAGGCCAGATTGTCCAAATGGAGCACTTGCAGCGTCGAGACGAAACGCGGTTTGGTAAAACCGCGTAAGGTGATTATGCTGAAGAGGTTTTTGTCTTATTACAAGCCCCAGATGGGGCTTTTTGTTGCTGATACTGTTTGTGCTCTGGTGCTTGCCGCCATTGACCTGGCGTTCCCCATTATTCTGCGCAATTTGACCGGTGGGCTATTTACTCAGGGTCAGGCTGCCATTATGCAGGCACTCGGCATGATCGCGGTGGGCTTGGTGCTGATGTATGCCGTCCGCTGCGCCTGCCGCTATTTTGTGAGCTATTGGGGTCACGTGATGGGCGCGCGTATGGAGTCCAAAATGCGCGAGGACCTGTTCGACCAGTATGAGCGCTTTAGCTTTGCATACTTCGACCGCAACAGCTCGGGCGACATGATGAGCCGCGTGGTCAACGACCTGTTCGATATCTGCGAGGCGGCGCACCACGTGCCCGAGTGGATCATCATCTGCGGCATCGAGATCATCGGCTCATTTGTGATCCTCTTTACCATTGCCCCGGTGCTGGCGCTCGCCATGGCCGTGGTGACGGCGGCGTTTGCGGTCATCATGTTTTGGCAGAACATGCGCATGCGCGAGGTCTTTAGCGACAACCGCAAAAAAATCAGCGGCATCAATGCGCAGCTGCAGGATTCGCTGGCGGGCATGCGTGTGGTCAAGAGCTTTGCCAATGAGGAGACCGAACGCTTCAAGTTCCGCGCCTCAAACAATCGCTATCTTTCGTCCAAGGAGAACATGTATCACGCCATGGGCGTCTATACCGCGACGTATGGCCTGCTCTCGGGTGTGCTCTATGTGATCGTGGTGCTGCTGGGCGGCTGGCTGGTCGCCCAGGGACAGCTGCAGGCGGTCGATATGGCGACCTTTGCACTCTATATTTCGCTGTTCTGCACGCCGCTTGAGACGCTCGTCAATTCGGCCGAAACGTATCAGAAGGCTATCGCCGGCTTTAAGCGTATGGACGAGGTGCTCTCGACCGCGCCGGATATCCAGGACAAGCCGGGCGCCACGGATCTGCAGGTGACTGCCGGCGCCGTGGAGTATCACGACGTGTGCTTTAACTACGAGGACGTTGAGCTGGGCGAGGGCGATGCCGACGAGCGTCCCGTTATCGACCATATGGATCTGTCCATCAAGCCCGGGCAGACCATCGCTTTGGTTGGCCCTTCGGGCGGTGGCAAGTCCACGACCTGTTCGCTGTTGCCGCGCTTTTATGACGTGGCTGCCGGATCCATTAGCATCGACGGCCAGGACGTGCGTGATGTGACGCAGCAGAGCCTGCGTCGCGCCATCGGCCTGGTGCAGCAGGATGTCTATCTGTTTGACGGTACGATTGGCGAGAACATCGCCTACGGCAAGCCGGGCGCTACGGCGGAAGAGATCGCCGAGGCGGCCCGTCGCGCCAACATCGATGCCTTTATCGAGTCGCTTCCACAGGGCTATGACACGGTCGTGGGCGAGCGCGGCAGCCGTCTTTCGGGCGGACAGAAGCAGCGCGTTGCCATCGCGCGCGTGTTTCTCAAGAACCCCAAGATCCTGATTTTGGACGAGGCGACGAGTGCTTTGGATAACGAGAGCGAGGAGGCGGTGCAGGCGTCGCTCGAAGAGCTGGCACGCGGCCGCACCACGATTATCATCGCCCACCGCCTTTCTACCATTAAGCATGCCGATGAGATTGCGACCGTTGAGCATGGTCGCGTTGTGGAGCGTGGCACGCACGAGGAGCTTCTCGCCCGTGGCGGCACCTATGCCCGTTACTATCGAATGCAGTTCGAAGGTGCGCGTGCGCACGAGCTCGACTGATTGATATGACAGGAAGTTTATGGCTGACAAGAACCCTTTGACTCCGGAAGAAGTGACGGAGTTATTCTCCGAAATCGATGCATCCGGCGTCTTGGATCCGACGCTTGCCAAAAAGCGAACTGAGCGCATGCGTGAGAAGGAGGCCGCGGCCAAGCGCGGTGACAAAGCGGCGCTAGCGCAGCTGCGCAGCGAGGACCGCGCGAGCCAGGCAAAACATATCGACCCGCTGTCCGAGGACGATCCTTCGGGCTCGCAGGTGAGCCATACCATTACGAAGACCGCGATGGCCGTGGTCATCGGTATTTTGGTGCTGATCGTGGGCATGCAGATCGGCTACGGCGTGATGCGCCGTCTGAATACCGCCAACCTGTCCGAGAGCGTTTCGGTCGATACCGTTTCGACCGCGCTCAAGGGTGGACTTGAATGGGGCAACGGCTTTACGCAGTTCCCGCTCGACTTTACCGTCGATGAAGCCGATGAACGCACGGGCACGGTCGAGGTGACGGTGTTGGACACATCGTCTGCCAACGAGCTCGAGCTGCTGTCCAACGGGCAGATTCAGGCCGCGGCGCTTGCGACCAACGCGTTGCTCAACGATAAGATCGACCGCGTGGTGTATAACGTTCACGCCTATATCGACGAGGATAGCAACATTCAGCACGATTCCTTCTTTGGCATGTTCCCCGCGCGGGGCCACCAGAGCGCCATTTTGACGTTCGTGTGGACCAAGAGCTCATCCAACGCCACGAGTATCGACTGGAAGATGCGCATCGTGAGTATGGATGACACCATCGCCGAGCGCATTCAGAAGCAGGTGAACTCGGTGTCGTCGTTGATTGAGGATCCGGTGGTGAGCCAGACCAAGATTGACGAGGAAAAGGCCGAGCGTGACCTGGAGCATCGTCTGCATGGCCGCGAGATTTTCCGCGGCGGCAAGCCCGATCGCACACCGTCCGAACTGCTGGAACAGGACAAGAAAAAGTAAGACGCCATCATCCCGCGTGAGCCATAAGCCCCGCGGGATGATTTTTTAATCCCCGTCCCAGAGAAATCATTATGCATAGAAAGTCATAATTATCATTTCGTAAACATTTCGATGAAATTAACGCCATGAGGCATGCTTGCGGTTACAATACCGCGAGGCCTAACTACACACCTTTAAGCCGGTCCTGTGAGACCGGGAAGGAGAATTATGGCGAACAACCATACCGCGGGCGCTGCCGCCCGCACCTTCGCGCCCAGCGAGCTTTGCCAGCGCATGCTGGCCAAAACCAGCAAGGGCACCTGCGGTCCCTGCATCCTGTATCTTGAGGATGGGACCATTTTTTATGGACGTGCATGCGGCGCCGAGGGCACCGCGACCGGCGAAGTCTGCTTCAACACCTCGCTCGAGGGCTACTTTGAGGTCATGACCGACCCGAGTTATGCCGGCCAAATCGTAACCATGACCTATCCGCAGATCGGCAACTACGGTATCGACGAGACCGACGTCCAGTCGGCCTTCCCCGGCGACGCCGTGCGCCCTGCGAGCGCTCCGGCTATGCGCGGCATGATCGTTCGCGACATGTGCGCCACGCCTTCTAACTGGCGCTCGGCCGTCAGCGTGCCGGAGTACCTGCGTGCACACGGCATCGTCGCTATCGAGGGCGTCGACACCCGCGCCCTGGTGCGCCACCTGCGCGACAACGGCTCCAAGATGGGCATTATCTCGACCGAGATCTTCGATGTCGACGAGCTTGCCGAGCGTCTGGCCGCAGCGCCCACGCTGGTAGGCGAGAACCTGGTCAAGACCGTAAGTTGCCCCGTACCTCACGAGTTTGTGGCCGCCGACCTGCCTGCCACGCATGACTTTGCGCTTACGGCTGCCGCTCCTGCCCGTCACAAAGTGGTCGCCTACGACTGCGGTGTGAAGCGCGGCATTCTGGAGGGTCTGGTCCGCGCCGGCTGCGACCTTACCGTCGTGCCGTGGGATACGCCCGCCCAGCAGGTGCTCGACATGAATCCCGACGGTGTCTTTTTGTCCAATGGTCCCGGCGACCCCGACGCCGTGGTGGAGACCTACGAGCAGGTGCAGCAGCTGATCGGCAAGGTGCCGGTCTTTGGTATTTGTCTTGGTCACCAGATGATCAACCTGGCCTGCGGCGCTCAGATGGAAAAGCTTAAGTTCGGTCACCGCGGTGGCAACCAGCCGGTCATGAACCTGGTAAGCCGTCGCGTGGAGATTACCGCGCAAAACCATGGCTTTGGTCTGCTGTTCCCCAGCTTGGGCAAGCTTGTCCCCGAGCTTTCCGGCGGCGAGACCGAGCATGCGGCCGATGGGGATCTGCGCGTCTGGGTGCGCCGCGGCATCGCGCCAGTCGTGATGAACGAGCGCTTCGGCCGCATTCGCCTGACGCATGTGAACCTCAACGACGGCACCGCCGAGGGCATCCAGCTGCTCGACGCGCCGTGCTTCTCGGTGCAGTACCACCCCGAGGCCTCGCCCGGACCCACCGATGCCCACTATCTCTTTACTGCCTTTACGCGACTCATGGACGGCGAGGAGAACTACCTGGACATCGACACCGCGAAGGACCGCCTGCAGGGCTGGAACTTTGCCGACAATGGTTCCGCTGCGACCGAGACCGAGGAGAACTAACATGCCGAAACGTACTGACATCAAGCGTATCCTCGTCATTGGCTCGGGCCCCATTGTCATTGGCCAGGCCTGTGAGTTTGACTACTCCGGCGCCCAGGCCTGCAAGGTGCTCAAGGAGGATGGCTTTGAGGTCATCCTGGTCAACTCCAACCCGGCGACCATCATGACCGACCCGGGCTTGGCCGACCGCACCTATGTCGAGCCCATCACTGCCGAGTTTATCGAGCGCGTAATCAAGAAAGAGCGCCCGGACGCGCTGCTGCCCACGCTGGGCGGCCAGACCGGTCTGAACGCCGCCGTCGAACTGGCAAAGGACGGCACGCTCGACAAGTACGGCGTCGAGATGATCGGCTGCGACCTTGCCGCCATCGAGCGCGGCGAGGACCGCAAGCTCTTTAACGAGGCCATGGCCGAGATCGGCCTGGAGGTCGCGCGCTCGGGCTATGCCTACAGCGTGGCAGGCGCCGAGGCCATCGCCGAGCGCGTGGGATATCCCTGCGTGCTGCGTCCGAGCTTTACCCTCGGCGGCGCCGGTGGTGGCATCGCGCATACTCACGAGGAGCTCGTCTCCATCGTGAGCCAGGGCCTGGAGCTCTCACCTGCCCACGAGGTATTGGTCGAGGAGTCCATCGAGGGCTGGAAAGAGTATGAGATGGAGGTCATGCGTGACCACGCCGGCAACGGCATCATCGTGTGCTCCATCGAGAACCTCGACCCCATGGGCGTGCATACCGGCGACTCCATCACCGTGGCGCCGGTGCAGACGCTCTCCGACCTTGAGTATCAGCGCATGCGTGTCGCCTCGCTCGCCATCTTGGAGAAGATCGGCGTCGAGACCGGCGGCTCCAACGTACAGTTTGCCGTGAACCCCCAGACCGGCCGCCTGATCGTCATCGAGATGAACCCGCGCGTGAGCCGTTCGTCCGCCCTCGCTTCCAAGGCCACGGGTTTCCCCATTGCCAAGGCCGCCGCGCGCCTGGCTGTGGGCTACACGCTCGACGAGATCGTCAACGACATCACCAAGGCTACGCCCGCCTGCTTTGAGCCCACGATCGACTACTGTGTGGTCAAGGTGCCGCGCTTTGCCTTCGAGAAGTTCAAGGGTACCGACCCCACGCTCACCACGCGCATGAAGGCCGTGGGCGAGATTATGGCGATCGGCCGCACCTTTGAGGAGGCCTTTGGCAAGGCTATGCGCTCGCTGGAGGATGGCCACCAGGGCATTTGTGCCGGTGGCAAGGAGGGTGCCGATAAGCTGAGCGACGACGAGCTTGCTCAGGCCGTGGCAACCCCGACCGAGCATCGCATCTTCTTTGTGGTCGAGGCCTTACGCCGTGGCTGGGACATCGCTCGCATCCATGCCATCTGCGGTATCGATCCGTGGTACCTCAACCGTATCAACGATATGGTGCAGGTCCAGGAGAGCATCCGCGGCCTGCGTGTGGAGGATATCGACGCCGACGCGATGCGCCTGCTCAAGCAGTACGGCACGAGCGACGCCGAGATTGCCGCGCTGACCGGCTCGGACGAGCGCTTTGTGCGCGCCTATCGCAAGGGCCTGGGCGTGGTTCCCAGCATGAAGACGGTTGATACCTGCGCTGCGGAGTTCTCGAGCGCCACGGAGTACCACTACAAGACGTACGAGAACATCTACCGCACGAGTCCGGATGCCAAGAAGTGCGTGGCTCCCGACGAGACCACGCCGGCGGACAAGCCCAAGGCGATGATCCTGGGCGCCGGCCCCAACCGCATTGGCCAGGGTATCGAGTTCGATTACTGCTGCGTGCACGCGAGCTATGCGCTGGCGGCCCGCGGCTTCGAGACCATCATGGTCAACTGCAACCCCGAGACCGTTTCGACCGACTACGACACGTCCGACCGCCTGTACTTTGAGCCGCTCACCTACGAGGACGTCATGGACGTTATCGACGTTGAGCGCCCCGATGGCGTCGTGGTGACGCTTGGCGGCCAGACCCCGCTTAAGCTGGCGCGCATGCTCGAGGAGAGCGGCGTGAACATCATGGGCACCAAGCCCGATGCCATCGACTTTGCCGAGGACCGCGAGCGCTTTGCCGCCCTGCTCGACAAGCTGGGCATTATGTATCCGCCGGCGGGCCAGGCAACCTCGTTTGAGGAGGCCGAGGCCGTGGCCGCGCATATCGGCTACCCGCTGCTGGTGCGTCCGAGCTACGTGCTGGGCGGCCGCGGCATGATGATCGCCTACGATGCCGAGCATCTGCGCGATTACATGGCCGAGGCCGCGCGCATTAGCCCCGACTACCCGGTGTATCTGGACCGCTTCTTGGAGGGTGCGATTGAGTCCGATGTCGACGCCCTGTGCGATGGCGAAGAGGTCTACATCGGCGGCATTCTGGAGCATATCGAGGAGGCCGGTATTCACTCCGGCGACTCTGCGACCTGCATCCCGCCGTTCAGCTTTAGCGAGAGCCTGCAGGCAAAGCTTCGCGAGACCACGCGCCGCATCGCGATGGCGCTGGGCGTACGCGGCCTGGTCAATGTGCAGTATGCCATCAAGGGCGAGACCGTCTACGTGATCGAGGCAAACCCGCGCGCGAGCCGCACCGTGCCGTTTATCTCCAAGGCCACCGGCGTGCCGCTGGCCAAGTGCGCGGCGCGTATCATGGCAGGCGATTCCATCGCGAGCCTGGGCCTGCCGAGCGACGAGCGTCAGCTGGACTGGTTCTGCATGAAGGAAGCCGTTATGCCCTGGGGCCGTTTCCCGGGCGCCGACGTTATCCTGGGGCCAGAGATGAAGTCTACGGGCGAGGTCATGGGTATCGCCAAGAGCTATCCCGAGGCATATGCCAAGACGCAGCTGGCGATTGACTACCAGCTGCCCGACCCGAGCGCCGGCAAGGTGTTCATTAGCGTGTGCGACCGCGACAAGCGTCATATCCTTTCGGTCGCGCGTATCCTGCGTTACCTGGGCTTTGACATTTGCTCCACCGAGGGCACGGCGCGCGTGCTGCGCGGCGGCAACGTGACCTGCGAGGTCGTGGAAAAGATTAGCGGCCCGCACGACGGCGAGCGTCCCAACATCGGCGACCTCATCGCCGATGGCAAGATTGCGGTGATCATTAATACGCCATACGGCCCAGGTTCGCGTGGCGACGGCTACCTGCTGCGTACCGAGGCCGTGCGTCGCGGCGTGACCTGCGTGACTGCAATGTCCGCGGCCAACACGTACGTGAGCGCCATCGAGGCGGTGCGCGAGGACCAGCAGGGTCACGGCAGCGCCAACGACATGGGCATGGACGTCATCGCCCTGCAGGACCTGCCGCAGTACACGGTGTAGGGTGACCTGTCCGGCCGGGGCGGGGGCCGAGTTTCCCCCTTCGCTCCGGCTGCAAGCAGAGTCGCTCAGTGGGAAACTCGGCTCCCCCGCCCCGGTCTGCGGTGACTTGGTTGTGCCGTGTGCTGCAGAAGGGGCTTTGTGCGTCCGGTGGCAATCAGGGTTCCGGCAACGGTGGGCAGACATCCGGCGGTTCGAACGATGGCGCCCAGGCGGGAAAGCCCGCTGGTGACAAGGCTCAGGGTGGCAAGTCCGCTAACTCACTTGCGAGCACCGGTGATCAAACGGTGGCGACCGTCGCCGCGATCGGCGGCCTGGGTGCCGCGATCGCCGCAATCGGAGTCTTCCTTGCTCGTTTCCGCCGCAAGGAAGACTAGCGCGAGCGATTGACAATCGCACACGTTTCCCAAGAGGGCCGCGGTAACCGTCGCGGCCCTCATTTTACCGGAGCGGTCTGAGGACTCGCGTCTTTCGCTTCGGACTGCTGCGCAGGGTCAATCAGGCGGAGATCTCACCCGTGTCGGGTTTGCGATAGCTTGGCGAATATAATTACGCGAAATCTAGGATTTCTCAAAAACGCGAAGTAGATGATATATTGTACTTCGCGTTTTTCAGTTAATCTTAATTTTGCGAAGTGGATTGCCATGAGACTTATTAATCGACCGTTCTATATGGATAAGCTCTCCAAGGTGGCGGGTTCGCCAGACATCAAGGTGATTACCGGAATCAGGCGATGCGGAAAATCGAAATTGCTTGAGGCGTTTGCCAGCCAACTTCGTTCAAACGACCCCTCGGCCAACGTCATACACGTCAACTTCAATCTACTTGAGTTCGAGCCGTTGGCGGAATACCATGCGCTGCATACATATGTGGAAAAGCATTATATCGAGGGTTGCCGGAATATCGTCATGATCGACGAGGTCCAGATGTGTGAAGGGTTCGAGCGGGCTATCAACAGTCTTCATGCGTCAGAGAAATATGACATTTACATCACGGGGTCGAATGCCTTTCTTCTCTCAAGCGACCTCTCGACGTTGTTCACGGGAAGAACGGTGGAGATCGAGGTCTTTCCGTTTTCACTTGCGGAGTTCTCGGCGTATCACGAGATCACTTCTCCAGCCGAGGCCCTTGCTCGCTATGTCCGCGAGGGAGGAATGCCGGGTTCCTATATCTACCAGGACGAAAGGATGCGTTTCTCATACATCTCGGATGTGCTTGAAACTCTTATCCTGCGCGACATCAGACAAAAATATCGTATACGTAATGCGGAGCAGCTTAAACGTTCCTGCGAGTTCCTGATGGATAACGTCGGAAACATCTCTTCTCTCAAGGGGATGGCGGCTGAGCTGTCACGAGCGAACCTTAAGATAAGCGACAAGACGCTGGCTGTGTATATCGACTACCTGTGTGATGCGTTTGCGTTCTACCGGTTTCGTCGCTTTGACGTCTCAGGAAAGAAATACCTGTCGACGGGAGATAAATACTACCTGGCCGACCACTCGTTTCGCTACGCCGCGCTTGGTACGAAAAAGCTCGATTTTGGCCATGTTTACGAGAATATGGTGGCAATCGAGCTTATGCGCCGCGGATGGGAAGTCTACGTGGGCGTTCTCTACCAAAAGGAAGTAGACTTTGTCGCCATCAGGCGTGACCGCCGTGTCTATATCCAGGTGAGTGACGACATTTCCCAAGAAGTGACGCTTGAGCGTGAGCTTGATCCGCTGCGACGGATTCGAGACGCCTATCCCAAGTGCGTCATCGCCCGAACAGGGCACGAAACGACTGATTGGGATGGCATCAAGGTCGTCGACCTGGCACGATGGCTTATGGGTGAATCAGGCGAGCTGGCCGTCTAGCACGCGATGACGCGGGCTGGAACGAACGAGCGAGGATTCCGTCCCGCGAGGAGGCCAATACGGCCCTCTTCGAGGGACGGAATCCTCGCTCGATCTCTTGGCGGGACATTTTGCTCGGTCGATGATCAACGGTTGGTGGAAAGCGATGCCTCGTCCGTGCCACTATTCCGTGATTGCTGGTATTTTCTGCATGCTAAAATGAATGCATAAAAGACTTTATATTTGGAGGTCTCGATGCCTGCTTTAAAGATGCTCGACAATCTTGTTCCCATCAGCGATTTCAGTCACGGTAAGGGTCCCGCTGCGTTTTCGAGAGTGAGCAACGACAACCCGGTTGTAGTTTTGAAACACAACAAGCCGGCGTTCGTTATCGTGACGCCCGATGAATACCGAGAGGCTAAGCAGGCGGAGGAGGACCTCGCCTTGTTGACGTTGGCCCTTAAGAGGACGGCTGCGACAAGCGATGATGAACTCGTTTCCCTATCTGATGTTATGGCAGAGTTGGGTGTGGGCCAGGACGAACTCGATCAGATGGATGAGGTCGAGTTTGAATGAGCGGGTACGAAGTCGCTTTCTACCCGGATACTCTCAAGGATCTCAAGCGTCTCGATGGTTCCCAGCGAAAACACGTGTTTAAGGCTATAGAAAGAATCAGAACGAACCCATTGCCGCAGAACGAAGGCGGATTCGGCAAGCCTCTTGGAAACAAGGCAGGCACGGATTTGACGGGCTTCATGAAAATCAAGCTCAGGGGAAGTGGCATTCGGATTGTGTACCGCCTCATTAAAATCAAAGGAAAAATGGCCATCGTAGTGGTAGGCGCTCGTGAAGACATGGAAGCGTACCGAACCGCCCAAAGGCGTGCGATTGATTTCGAGAAGTGGGCGGAAGAGGCTCTCTAACTTCATGGGCGAAAACAGGAATGCAGCGATGTGCTTCAGGTGTGCGAGTTTTGAAAGGCTCTGGTGATTCGGAGGTCCGCCAGAGCCTTTTTCTATCTGTGGACATTCCTCTTGGACAGTTAGTTCAGATACGTATTTTTCAGAGGACGTGTGGAGGCCAATTTGGGCACAATTGAGCTATTTTTGATAGTCTGGACCGACAAGGCCGCGCGGGCAATAGCGAGAAAGACCTATTATTAGATCTAAAGCGACTTAAAACCAGTTTGTTAGCGCCAATTAGCACCGCCAAAATATACGTATCTGAACTAACTGTCCACCACCCTCCAACAACCTCCTATTTCAAATCAAATCAGCCACCGTGCGTCATGGATATTCCCGGTGGGTCGCGGGGTGGCGGCTACGACTTTCCCTCAGGATAATTCGCGAAGCCCGTTTTCCGAGGAAAGGTATTGGTTATGTAATACCAGTTAAACAGTAAAACTATGCTTAAGTGGTATCTGGCTGGAGAACCAATTGGTATGGTTGATTAGACCCACTTCGCCATCTACGTTCATTTTTATACCGCTGGGAGAATTCCAAACTTAATTTGCGCAACTGCTCACGTATGCTGGTTCAACCTTATAGGTGGCTATCTGGTTACTACCAGTTGACCCCTTGGTAACGGGTGGGCCAATTGTACGGAATGTACCGAACACCCCCCCCCGTTTGATGCGTTCGCCCATGCTGCGGGGCGCGCGTCCGCGACACTTCCGCATGTCGGAGGGAAGGAGTCCAGGTGCGTAGGAATTCCATTTTTACGAAACGATGGGTGAAGGGAAGCGCAGTCCTCGTTGCCACGGCAGCGACGCTCGTGTTCGCCAGTCCCCAGCAGGCGGTTGCCACGCCACTCAAGGGCGTCGAATCGGCGACCGTGTCTCAGTCTGCCTCGAACGTCGTTGACATCGATTTCGCCGGCGGCATCAAGGGCCGCATTACGTTCCTCGAGGACGGTATTTTCCGTTACAACGTTGATCCCAAGGGTGAGTTTTCCGAGTACGCAACGCCGCGCAGTAAGTCCCACACGGCTAAGATCCAGGCCCAGCCCGATGCCTCGGACACCTACAGCAAGCCGAGTGCGACGGTTGCCGACAAGGGCAACACTATCGAGATCAGCGGTGGAAAGGCGACCGTGATCCTGGACAAGGCGACTGGCAAGATGAGCATCAAGTCGGGCGACCGTGTCGTGGTCTCCGAGTCCGCGTCCCTCGACCTTGATAAGAAGGGCACCGTACAGACGCTCGCCAAGGAGAAGTCCGAGAACTTCTTTGGCGGCGGTACTCAGAACGGCCGCTTCCTGCACACCAACCAGACTATCGCCATCTCCAACACCAACAACTGGACCGATGGCGGCGTTGCTTCGCCCAACCCGTTCTACTGGACGAGTGACGGTTACGGCGTGCTCCGAAACACGTTTGCAGAGGGTTCCTACGACTTCGGTTCCACGGACGCATCAACAGTCACGACTTCGCACAGCGAGAATGAGTTCGACGCCTACTACTTCGTGGCGACCAATGAGGGCGCCTCGAACGTGGCGACCGAGATGCTGCAGGACTACTACAAGGTGACCGGTAATCCGGTACTGCTGCCCGAGTACGGTTTCTACCTGGGTCATCTGAATGCCTATAACCGTGATGGCTGGTCAACGACCTCGGGTCAGAAGAAGTGGGAGACCAAGGGCAGCAAGTCCTCGAGCAAGGAGGGCGACGTTAAGTACGAGTCTGGCATGGCGACGGGCTACAAGCTCGACGGCACGCTTGCGGCCGAGACGCTCAACGGTGAGGGCCCCACGGTCGATACCGAGAACATGAAGGCGACCGATTTCGACCGCCAATTCTCCGCCCAGCGGGTTATCGATGACTACGAGGACAACGACATGCCGCTCGGCTGGTTCCTGCCGAACGACGGATACGGTGCCGGCTATGGCCAGAACGGTTATTACAAGACCGGCGGCGTCAACTCCGACGGAACGAGTTCAGCCGAGCGCCTCAACGCCGTGCGTGCCAACGTCGACAACCTTAAGAAGTTTACCAAGTATGCTAACTCCAAGGGTGTGAGCACGGGTCTGTGGACCCAGTCTAACCTGGAGCCTGACAGCAACTCCGAGACCCCGTGGCATTTGCTTCGCGATTTCGACGCCGAGGTCAAGACGGGCGGCATTACCACCCTCAAGACCGACGTCGCTTGGGTGGGCTCTGGCTACTCCTTTGGCCTCAACGGCATCAAGACGGCCTACGATACGGTGACGACCGGCGCCAACAAGCGCCCCAACATCATCACGCTTGACGGTTGGGCCGGCACGCAGCGCTTTGGCGGCATCTGGACCGGCGATCAGTACGGCGGCAACTGGGAGTACATCCGCTTCCACATCCCCACGTATATCGGTCAGAGCCTCTCGGGCAACCCCAACATCGGCTCCGATATGGACGGCATCTTTGGTGGCAGCCCCATCATCTCCGCGCGCGACTACCAGTGGAAGACGTTCACGCCCTCTATGCTCGACATGGACGGCTGGGGCACCTACCGCAAGTCGCCCATGACGCACGGCGATCCCTACACGGGCATTTCGCGCTTTTACCTCAAGCTCAAGGCGCAACTCATGCCCTATATCTACACGAGCGCGGCCTCGGCGGCCAACATCGACACGGGCAACGGCGATACCGGCCTGCCCATGATCCGCGCCATGCTGCTCTCCGACAACTCCGAGTACGCCGCAAGCACCTCGACGCAGTATCAGTACATGTTCGGTGAGAACTTCCTGGTGGCACCGGTGTATCAGGATACCCAGGCAGATGAGAACGGCAACGACGTTCGCAATGGTATCTACCTTCCCAACTACGGCACCGACGAGAATCCCACCATCTGGATTGACTACTTCTCGGGTAAGCAGTACCGCGGCGGCCAGGTCCTCAACAACTACGATGCTCCGCTTTGGAAGTTGCCGCTCTTTGTAAAGGCCAACGCCATCGTGCCGATGTATGCCGAGAACAACAACCCCGAGGCCGTGACCGAGACTAACACCAAGGGCACCGATCGCAGCCAGCGTATCGTCGAGTTCTTCGCCACCGAGGGTGACGGCACCTTTACGCAGTACGAGGACGACGGCTCCTCCATCCAGAACAACACGACCGAGGACGATGCCTACGGCACGATCGACAACATCTCCTACGGCGAGCACGTGAGCACCGTCTACAGCTCCAAGGCCACGGGCGGCACCGCCACCTTTACCGCCGAGGCTTCGCAGGGTGGCTACAACGGCTACGACTCCAACCGCACCACGACCTTCGTGGCCAACGTGTCCGCCAAGCCTGCGAGCGTCATCGCCAAGAATGGCGGCACTGCGCTCAACGTGACCGAGGTCGACTCACAGGAGGCTTTCGACGCCGCGACCCCCGAGGCTGGCCAAGCGGTCTACTTCTACAACGAAAGCCCCAACCTCAACCACTACGGCAGCGATGCGGACAGCACCGAGGCCGAGAAGGGCGAGAGCTTCAACGACACTAAGATCACCACGAACCCCAAGGTCTACGTCAAGTTTGCGAAGACCGATGTCGCTGCAGCGGAGCAGACGCTCGAGCTGGGCGGTTTCGTGAACGCCGACGCCACGCTCGCGGCCGACCGCCTCAACGAGAACCTCTCCGCACCCGCGAACCTTGCTGCCCCCGAGGACGCCACGACCCCCACGAGCATTAAGCTCACCTGGGGAAAGGTCGATGGTGCTACCTCCTACGACCTTAAGGTCGATGGCACCGTGTTCGCCGTGGGCGATGCAGCGGAATTCACGCATACCGATCTTGCCTACAATAGCAAGCACACCTACCAGATCCGTTCGCGCAACGCCGAGGGCTACTCCCGTTGGAGCGATGTGCTCGCGGCGAACTCCGCACTCGACCCATGGCGGAACGTGCCCGAGGCCGAGAAGATCACCTGGGAGGGCTCGATCTACGGCAGCCATAAGGCCGATCTCGCCTTCGACCATGAGTTCCAGACGAGCGACGGCGGCTTCCACTCCGGCGGCAACGACCTGGGCAAGGCGCTCACCGTCGACTACGGCCGCGCCTACAAGCTCGACAAGCTCGAGTACTATCCGCGTACCGACGCCGGCAACGGCACTGTGACCAAGATGCGCATCGAGACGAGTCTCGACGGTGTCCATTGGACGAGCCAGGAGGTCGATTGGGAGCGCTCCGCCGCCTGCAAAACGGTGACGTTCGACGGCGCCGTGGCCGCACGCTACGTGCGTATGACGCCGCTCGCTTCGGTTGGTAACTTCTTCTCCGCGTCCGAGATCGCCATCTACAAGGCCGATGGTACGGACGGCTTTGCTGTGGGTTCCAACCTCAACAAGGCAACGATCTCCGATGGCGACTATTCCAACATGAAGAATTATCTGGGTCTCGAGAACCGCGAGCCCGATACCTCGACGTTCGACTCGCAGATTCGCGACCACTTTGCCGATCTCAACGGCAACGGGGTCTATGATGTCTACGACTACTCGTTTACCATGGCGGGGCTTGATGGCGGCACCAAGCAGAAAGGCAAGGTCGCCGGCAAGCTCGCGGTGATTCCGAGCAAGACCGAGGTCGATGCCGGCGATGAGATCACCGTCGATGTCTATGCGGCCGACGCCAAGAACGTCAACGCCCTGGGCGCGCTCGTCAACTTTAAGAGTGACCAGTTTGAGTTTGTGTCCGAGAGCATCTCGCAGGATGGTTCGACCGCCGGCATGGAGAACCTGTCGCGCGAGAAGGTCCAGTTCGCGGACGGCACACAGACCATCAACCTCGCCTTTGCCAACCGCGGTGACGGCAAGCTCTACAACGGCACTGGCGCGGTGGCGAGCTTCAAACTCAAGGCCAAGACGGCCGGCAAGGTTGAACTGCCCTCGACGTCTTGGCTCATCGGTCCGGCGTGCGATGCGCTCGAGTTTACGAGTGACGGTACCGTGACGATGCCGGACGTTCCGCAGCCCACGGTTGCCGAGTACGGTCAGGATGCCTTCAACATCACGATGACCAACGACGAGCTCACGACCGACGACGGTTCCAACGTCGAGAAGCTTATTCAGCAGAAGAGCTATAACGCGCTGTTCGATAACGATGAGGGCGACAACGGCTTTGAGTTCCTGTGGAACTGGAGCGGCAACTGGGACAGCGAGGGCAAGCTTCCGAGTTACGTGAAGCTTCCCGCCACGATGACATTTGCCTTTAAGACACCATCGAAGCTCGATGCCGTTGAGGTCATCAACCGCGACGGCGGTAACGGCACCGTGCAGAAGATCAAGGCCGTCGTGACGTTCGAGGATGGCTCGACCCAGGAGTTCGCGGGTGGGGAGTACGATTCCTTCCAGGCTCGCTACGCCTTTGGCCTCTCTGCCGAGAACAAGGGCAAGAAGGCGACTAAGGTCGAGATCACGCCGCTTGAGGCATCGGGTGACCAGATGCTCACACTGCGCGAGATCAACTTCAACTACACGCAGGGTGTCGAGGCCATCGAGGGTATCGAGCTGGGCAAGAACCAGACCGAGTTCTTTGAGGGCGACGTTACGCTCGTCGACGCTAAGGCCACGCCCGAGAGCGCCGGCTACCCCTATGTGACGGTCGAGAGCTCCGACTCCTCTGTGGTGAGCGTCTCCGCTGTTCAGGCCGGCGATAGCGTGAACTACTACTTGCGTGCCAACAAGGCCGGCAAGGCAACGATCACGGTGGCGTCAGTGCTCGACCCCTCCAAGACCGCATCCTATGAGGTCGAGGTCAAGGCTGGTGTCGACACCTCTGCGCTCATGGCGGCGCTTTCCAAGGCCGCGGGCTACAGCGAGTCCGTCTACACCAAGGATTCTTATGCAGCTCTCACCGCTGCGGTCGAGGCGGCTCAGAAGCTTCTCGACGGCGGCCAGGGCAGCTATAGCAAGAAGGATGTCGCAGACGCTACGACCAAGATCGAAAAGGCAATCGACGGCCTCAAGATGCGCCCCGTTGATGAGAAGAAGCTCATCAACACGCCCGAGAACCGCGAGAACGTCAAGGTGACCGGCTTCTCGAGCGAGGCCGACTATGAGGGCAGCAACGCCGTCAACGCTCTTGACGGCGATGAGCAGACGCTCTGGCACAGCGACTATGCTTATAAGGCCGGTATGCCCCAGCACCTGACCGTCGACCTGGGCCGCGACTACGATCTCACCGACGTCACGTTCCTGCCGCGCCAGGACGGCGGCACGAACGGCGATATCTTTGAGGCCGAGGTGCTGGTCTCCGACACCGCCGACGGTTATGAGATGGGCACCGCCGCGTCGATGGGTACGTTTACCTTCGACAACGACGGCCGCGTGCTCACCGACCGTGGCGACTGGAGGCAGATGAGCTTTGGTGCCGCGCGCGGTCGCTACGTGACCGTCAAGGTGCTCCACGCCGGCGGTGGCAGCGTTGACGCCTACTGCAGCATGGCGGAACTCAAGTTCTACGGTGCGGCCGTTCCCGATCCGGTGGCGAAGGACGACCTCACTGCCGCGATTGAAAAGGTTGATGCCGAGGTTGCAGCCGGCGACCTTAAGGCCAGTGACTACACCGAGGCTTCCTGGACCGCGTTCCAGAACGCCTTGGCGAGCGCCCGCGCCATCCTGAGCGACGAGAACGCCACGCAGGACGAGGTCGACCAGGCACTCAAGGCACTCGAGGATGCCCGTGACGCGCTCGAGAAGACCCCGGTGACCCCGGTCGAGAACCCGACCAAGAAGCAACTCAAGGCCCTGGTCAAGCAGGCGAAGGAGACTGACACCAAGGGAAAGACGGCCGAGTCTGTCAAGGCCCTGACGGATGCCATTACCTACGCCGAGGATGTCTTGGGTGATGAGAATGCTTCCGACGCCCAGCTCCAGGCGGCCTATGACCAGCTCAAACTGGCCATTGAGGGCCTTAAGGATGCCGACTCCGGCAACCAGGGCGGCTCGGGCAACACCGGCGGCTCGGGCAACCAGGGTTCCGGCAACGGCTCGAACGGCGGCGGCCAGGCGGGCAAGCCCGCAGGCGACAAGGCCCAGGGCGGCAAGAAGAACGGTTCGGCGATCCCCGTTACTGGCGATCAAACGGCGGCAACTGTCGCGACTGTCGGTGGCCTTGGAGCCATCATCGCTGCGATCGGTGCCTTCTTCCACCGTCGCAATAAGGCTGAGTAGTCCCAGCGACAACTAAGCAAACGTGCCCGCCGTCCCACCCAAGGACGGTGGGCACGCTTTTTTATTTCAGCTAACGTACGTCATGGCAATCCCCGGTAGGTCGAGGGGTGCTTTGCGGGCGGGCCAGGCTTTATCTGAACGACTTTGCGAAGCAACCGGAGTGAAGATAAAGCCTGCCCCGTCCGCAAAGCACCACGCAGACCGCAGGGACGGGAGCGGCTATACTACTCTCAGTAGTTAAGGGTCGCGGATTCGCTGCGTCACCGCTCTCAACAGGAGGTCTTTGTTTATGGCAGATCAGAAGCCGGTTGTCGGGATCATCATGGGCTCCAAGTCCGATCTGGGCGTTATGGAAGGTTGCACCGCCGAGCTCGAGGCGCTGGGTGTGCCCTATGAGCTCGTGATCGCGAGCGCGCACCGCACGCCGGCGAAGGTCCACGAGTGGGCCTCGACTGCTGCCGACCGCGGCATCAAGGTGATTATCGCCGCCGCCGGCAAGGCTGCTCACCTGGGCGGTGTCGTGGCTGCGTTTACGCCGCTGCCGGTCATCGGCGTGCCTATGAAGACGAGCGATCTGGGTGGTATGGACTCGCTGCTGTCGATGGTACAGATGCCTTCGGGCGTGCCCGTTGCCTGTGTGGCCATCAACGGTGCCAAGAACGCTGCCATTTACGCCACGCAGGTTCTGGGCGCATGCGACCCCGAGTACCGCAAGGTTATCGAGAAGATGAAGCAGGAGATGGCTGACGCCTAAGCGCTCTGCCAGTCCATTTGTAGCATAAGGAGAGCCATGTCCGACTATCAGGGAAAGCGTTTTTCGGCTTCTCGGATTCCCGATCCAGCCAAGTCGGGAGCAGCCCGCGTGCCGCAGCAGGGTCGGATATCCTCTCCTCAGCAGCCACGCGCGCCGCGTCCCGTGACGCCGGCGAAGCATCGTCGTCAGGATGCACCTACTGCATATCGCCCTTCGTCATACAGCACGGCCAAGAAGTCACCTCGCTCTTCGGCGCATGCCGCGCCATCGAGCTATACTGAGCCGCCGCGCAAAAAGCGCCGCTCCGTCATTCCCATTCTGCTCATCATCATCGGCATTGGCCTGATCGTTGCTGCGGCCGCCATCTTTATCAACGCACAGATTGGCTACAAGCAGGCGAGCGAGTCATATCAAAAAATCGAAAAGCAATATGTGAGCGACAAGGACGCCAGCGGCGTGCCGGTTATCGACTTCAATGCGCTTGCCCAGACAAATCCCGAGGTTGTGGGTTGGATTTACGCACCCGGCACCAACATCAACTACCCCGTGGTGCAGACCAACAACAACTCCAAGTACCTCAACACGCTGTTCGACGGTACGGCCAATGCCTCGGGAGCCATCTTCTTGGATAGCGACGACACCGCGCCGGGCATGGTGGATCAGCAGACCACGATTTACGGTCATCATATGAACGACGGTTCGATGTTCAACGTGATTTCGGATACGACCGATCAGGCGACGTTCGACAGCATGGAATACGTGTACTACATCACGCGCGATGCGACGTACAAGTTGCGCCCGCTGGCGACCAAGGTGGTCGAGGACACGTATGCCAAGGCGCGCACGCCCAACTTTGAGGGCGATGACGGACTGAAGAATTACCTGTCCGAGATGCTCGACGGTGCCTCGGCCGTGGCGAGCGACGCCACCGATCGCGCCGCTTCGGCAACCAAGGTCGTAACGCTTGTGACCTGCCGTTCGCTGTCATTTAGCAATACGCGCGCAGTCATGGTGCTCACGCCGGTCGAGGAATAGATTGTCGAGAGTAGTCAAAAGAGCCCCGTCCCAAATGCGCTACTCGACGACGGTAAAAAGGAGAAATGATGCTTGAAAGTGGCAAATCGATGCCTTCGGTTGATGCTTGGCTGCGCGAAGCCAAGGCCGATGTTTCGGCGGCTGATTGTGGGATGTACCTGACACACAACGGCGTGGTGCGTGCGACGCCCAAGGCCGAGGTACGTGGGGTCGAGACAGATGGTGTGGCGCCTGGGCATAAGGTGGGCGGCATGGTGTTTGGCTTCGATGCCGAAAAGGTGCAGGCCGCTATCGAGGCAACGCGCGCGATGCCGGGTATCGGCTATGTGCGCGTGTGGCTGGCGAGTGGCGAGCTTACCGTGGGCGACGACATCATGCTCGTACTCATTGGCGGGGACATTCGCCCGCATGTGGTCGATGCGCTGCAGGCGCTCGTCGGTACCATCAAAAATGAGTGTGTGAGCGAGGTCGAGCGCGAGGCGTAAGGCCGGCAGCGGCACTCGCCAACAAAAAGCCCACTGGCAGTTCATCAGTCTGCCAGCGGGCTTTTCTGTGCGTTGGAAAATCTCGGCATTGCGTGGCGCTACACGCGCGTCGCATCCTTGGGGCTCATGG
This sequence comes from uncultured Collinsella sp., assembly GCA_959026725.1. GTDB lineage: Bacteria > Actinomycetota > Coriobacteriia > Coriobacteriales > Coriobacteriaceae > Collinsella. The sequence continues at coordinate 236,072 of CAUFMG010000001.1, read as the reverse complement.
TCATGCTCTGGAAGCGGTTTTCCATGTAGTCGTTATCGAAATATTTGCCGTAGAACTGCGCGACGGGAATATCCGGCTCCGTGCCGTTGACGCGCTGGTACCAGTAGTCGAGCGACTGTAGCGTCATGATGCCGTCGACCAGCATAATGACGGTAAAGATGACGGTAGCCGAGTAGCGACTCTTCCACGGAATCATGTTGATGAGCTTGAGCAGCCTCGGCAGCAGCAGCTTGATCCAGATGAGGCCACCCAGACCCCACAGGCAGGCGAAGCCTGTGCAGGTACGTCCGCCGGTAAGGACGGCGAGCGGATCGGGCATGCCAAAGAGCTTCATATGCGAGTAGCTCCACGAGACCACGCCAAACGAGGTCTGCATAAACCAGCCCACGAACACCTCAAAGCTTGCGCCGAGCAGCGCGCTCACCAAAAAGATAATGATGGGGTTCTTTTTGTAGAAGCGGTTGAGCACCATGGTCATGAGCACGGCGCCAAATCCGTAGATGGGGCTGAAGGGGCCAAACAGCATGCCGGCGCGGTTCTGGTAGATGCCCGGGTCGTCGACCGTCATGTGCCAGATGTCCTCGGCGATCAGGCCGAGTATGCAGCAGACAAAGAACACCCAGAACAGGTTGAAGTAGTTGAGCTTGATGTAGCCTTCGCCGGTTTCATCGCGGCCGAGCATGCCCTCGGCGGCGGCGTCGCGGTCGAGCATCTCCTGCAGGCGGCGCTGCAGTTCGCGCTCCTGACGCAGCGTGGGGTCGACGGTTGCCGAAAGTGCAACAAGGATGCCGAGCTGGATCGCGGGACGCAGTAGGAAGGGCCCGATGCCCTGGAGCATCACGTCGACCAAAAGCTCGACGACGGTGAATGCAATAAGGATGTAGGACAGGCGGGCGGCGTTGCGGCGCTGGTTTTTGATAAGGTCCAGGCCAAAGATGATTAGGATGACGGCACTTGCCGCAGAGAGCATGATGCCGGCGACGATAAGGCCGACTGCGACGAGCGTGTTGTCGCCGAGCTTTTCGGTGGCGTTGCCGTTAACAAGTGCCGTGATGACCTGCCACATAAAGGCAGCGACCGACGGGAGCGTGCCCACGCCGGAAAGGATGCACAGGACGGCGTACACCTTAATGATGAGGGGGATCTTCTTGACCTCCGTGGCGCTGGGGACGCTGGGGTCGAGTTCGTTTCGATCCATACATAACCTTTCTCGCTTTGTTGTAGGTTACAAGGATACGCCGCCGACCTGCCAAAAGACAGGACGAACGTCCCAATTGCAACTTTGTAATCCCCAACGGCGGACGCGGCGGCCATCTGGGGGCGCGGGCACTTACGCTGGACAGACCGATAAAATGTTTGGCAACAAAACTGATTATTAGCTCGGTGGGCTTTTAAAAAGCGCTGTTCATGCGCGGGAGTGCTTGTCTTGCCGTGCGTATAATAGGGCAGGTAACGCCAAATAACGAGGCTCTGAGGGGATGCCATGTCTCAAGAAACCATCCACGCGGCCGAGCGTGCCGCGGGACAGGTGAAGACCATGTCGACGTATGATCCGGACTCCGACCAGCTGCATGAGGAATGCGGCATTTTTGGTGTGTGGGCGCCCGATCGCGATGTGGCTCGACTGACGTACTTTGGTCTGCGCGCGCTACAGCATCGCGGCCAGGAATCGGCGGGAATCGCCGTGGGTGATGGCGGCACGGTTATGGTCCGCAAGGATCTGGGCCTGCTCGACCGCGTGTTCTCCAACGCCGACCTGTCGACGCTCTCCGGCCAGCTGGCCGTGGGTCATGTGCGCTACGGCACTGCCGGCGCCAAGAGCTGGGAAGCCTCTCAGCCGCACCTCTCTACCATCAATAGCGTCATTATCGCGCTCGCGCACAACGGCACCCTCGTCAACACCGACGAGCTGCGCCGTCAGCTGATCGAGCTGGGTGTGCCGTTCCTCTCCAATTCGGATTCCGAGGTCGCGACCAAGCTTATCGGCTACTTTACCCAGCGTACGGGCCACCTGCGCGAGGGTATTCGCAAGACCATGGAGCTCGTGCGCGGCGGCTACGCCATGACGCTCATCAACGAACAGGCACTCTACGCATTCCGCGATCCGCACGGCATTCGCCCGCTCGTGCTGGGCAAGCTGGTGGACGAGGGTCTGGACCAGGCCGACGCCGCATCCGTTTCGCAGCTGCCGTCGCAGGACGGCGCCGCGACGGTCGACTCCGCCGTCCGTGTCACGCGCGCCGGCGGCTGGGTCGTTGCTTCCGAGACCTGCGCACTCGACATCGTGGGTGCCGAGTACGTCCGTGACGTCCGTCCCGGCGAGATCTTGCGCATCAGCGCCGAGGGTCTGGTATCCGAGCAGGGCGTGCCTGCAGCCGAAGAGCCCGCAAACTGCATCTTTGAGCAGGTCTACTTTGCCCGCCCCGACTCCATCATGAATGGCAAGAGCGTCTATGCCTGCCGTTACGACATGGGTCGTCAGCTGGCACACGAGGAGCCCGTCGAGGCCGATCTGGTCATCGGCGTGCCCGACTCCGGCCTGCCGCCCGCGGAGGGGTATTCGCACGAGAGCGGTATTCCCTTTGGCGAGGGCCTTATCAAGAACCGCTACGTGGGCCGTACGTTTATCGAGCCCACGCAGGAGCTGCGCGCCATGGGCGTGCGTATGAAACTCAACCCGCTGCGCGACAACATCGAGGGCAAGCGCCTGGTCGTCATCGACGACTCCATCGTGCGCGGCACCACCATGGTGCAGCTCGTCAAGATGCTACGCAACGCTGGCGCCAAGGAGATTCACATCCGCATCAACTCGCCCGAGGTCATCTGGCCGTGCTTCTACGGTATCGATACCGACGTGCAGTCGCAGCTCATCAGCGCCAACAAGACGGTCGACGAGATTTGCGAGTATATCGGTGCCGATTCGCTGGCCTTCCTTTCGGTCGAGGGCCTGCTTAAGGTCATGCCCAAGGGCGGCTACTGCGATGCGTGCTTTACCGGCCGCTACCCCGTGGCGATTCCCGAGAGCTTTGGCCGCGACAAGTTTATGGAGGGCTTTAAGCCCCGCAACCTGGACAAGCCGCTGCACTTTGACGACGACGCCGTGGTCGAGAAATACGACGACCGCAGCTGGGAAGAGGAGCACGGCGAGGCCTAAAACCTGCAATATGGGGACAGGTTTATTTTGGTAGGTTTTACCTGCTGTTTTGTTGATATGACGGCGCATGCTGTTATGGCGCGCGCCGAAATGAACGCAATTATGAGCACCGTTTGGCGCCCGGGCGGTGCCACGGTAGTGGGAGAGGAAGGCTCAGATGAGCGACAGCAAGCATGTGACGTATGAGGATGCCGGCGTCGATACCGCTGAGGGCGGCCGCGCCGTCGACGCTATTAAGCAGATGGTCAAGGACACCAATCGCCCCGAGGTTATCGGCGGCATCGGCGGCTTCGGTGGCCTGTTCTCGGCTGCCGCGCTTAAGGATATGGAAGACCCGATCCTGATCAGCGGTACCGACGGCGTGGGCACCAAGCTCGTGCTCGCCCAGATCATGGACCGTCACGAGACGGTGGGCCAGGACCTGGTCGCTATGTGCGTCAACGACATTCTGGCTTCGGGCGCCGAGCCGCTGTTCTTCCTAGACTACGTTGCCATCGGTCACATCGAGGCCGAGCACATGGCAAAGATCATCAAGGGTGTGGCCGACGGCTGCAAGCTCGCGGGCTGCGCGCTCGTGGGCGGCGAGATGGCCGAGCACCCGGGCGTTATGGCTCCTGCCGACTACGACCTTGCCGGATTTACCGTGGGCGTCGTCGACCGTCCCAAGATGCTCGACCCCGCAAACGTCCGCCCGGGCGATGTGATCCTGGGCCTGCCTTCCACCGGCGTGCACTCCAACGGATACTCACTCGTGCGCAAGGTCATCGGTGTCGACGGCATCAAGCCGGGCACGCCCGAGGCTGCCGCTAAGGCCGAGGAACTGAGCCGTCCGCTCGAGGAACTCGGCGGCGCATCGCTGGCAGACGCCCTGCTGGCTCCCACGCGCATCTACGTCAAGCCGATCCTGGAGCTGCTCCGCGGTGGCGCCAGCGTGCACGCCATCGCCCACATCACCGGCGGCGGTATTACCGAGAACCTCAACCGCGCGCTCGCCGACGACGTCGACGCCGTGGTCACCCGCAACGGCGCCGAGATGGGCTGGGATGTTCCGCCCGTCATCACCTACGTGTCGCGTCAGGCCGAGCTCGCGCCCAACGAGGCATGCAAGACCTTCAACATGGGCGTCGGCCTGTGCCTGATCGTCGCCCCCGAGGACGAGGCCGCGGTTACCGAAGCCCTGGTCGCGCTGGGCGAGAAGCCGTTCCGCGTGGGCGAGTGCGTCGAGGGCTCCGGTAAGGTCGTGTACTCCGATGAGCGCTAACGAGCAGATGGCTGCCGCCGAGGGCCTGGACTTTGTGCCCTATACCCGTCCGACTGGCACCGATACGGCCGAGCCGCTTAAGATCGGTGTGCTCATCAGCGGTTCGGGTACCAACCTGCAGGCGCTGATCGATCTGATCGCCGCCGGTAAGCTCAACGCCTCAATTGAGCTTGTTGTGTCGAGCCGTCCTTCGGCTAAGGGTTTGCAGCGCGCTGAGCGCGCGGGCATCCAGACGCTCACGCTGTCCAAGGATGTCTATGCCGACCCTATTGCCGCCGACGAGGTCATCGCGCACGAGCTGCTCGAGCGCGGCTGCGAGTATGTGGTCATGGCCGGCTACATGCGCATGGTGCACACGCCTCTGCTGGCGGCGTTTCCCAACCGCGTGGTCAACTTGCATCCGGCGCTGCTGCCGAGCTTTACCGGTGCGCATGCGATTGACGACGCCTTTGCGCGCGGCGTCAAGGTAACTGGCGTGACCGTGCATTTTGCCAACGAGATCTACGACAACGGTCCCATCATCGCCCAGCGTGCGCTGGCTGTTGAGGAGGGCTGGGATGTCGACACGCTCGAGGAGCACATCCATGCGATTGAGCACGTGCTGTATCCCGAGGTCGTGCAGATGCTCGCCGACGGCTGCGTCCACGTGCTGGAGAGCGGCAAGGTCGCAATTGACGCGCCTCGCGGCTAGCGGCGCACAGTACAATTTAGCCGAGTAGTCAGGGTGGTCATTGGCGCCAAGGCGCGCGTGGCCACCTTTTGTTTTTGGCAGTTATTGGGGACGTTCTTGAATGACTAGTCGTTTAAGAACGTCCCAGGTGACTAGGTGAGAGAGGTGAGCGCATGGCGGATAACGAAGCGCTGTTTACGCCTGAGCTGGTGTTTTTTGATTGGGAGTGTGCGACGCCGGATGAGGTGTTTGCGCGGCTCGAGGGCGAGCTTGCACCACGTGGCTACATTGCCGACGGTTGGCTCGACGCCGTTCGCACGCGCGAGGATGCCTATCCCACGGGTCTTGCCATGCCGGCGGCAAACATTGCCATTCCGCATACCGATCCGGGGTTTGTGGCCAAGCCCTATATCGCGGTGGTGAAGCCCGCCGCGCCCGTGACATTTAACGCTATGGCTGGCATGGGCGCTCCGGTGCCGGCGCAGATCGTCATCAATCTGGGCATCGCCGAGCCGGGCGGCCAGGTCGAGGCCCTGCAGGCACTCATGAACATCTTTATGGACGCCGATGCCGCAGTCGACGTGCTCGGCCAGACCACGCCCCAGGGCATGGTCGACGCCATCCGCCGTCACTTCTAAGGTGGGGCTGAGTCGGCACTTGGGGACTGTCCCTAACTGCCGGCTGCCAGAGCTGTCCCCTTTGCACCAAAATGGTGCAGATTAACCTGTCCCCAATGCACCAAGCGTGCCACGGGGGCTGCGTTGTGACACAATGGCGTTTGTTCGATTCGTTATGCGAAAGGCCAACTATGGCAAATAAGAAAAAGAACTCCGAGGCCGCGCCGACGCCCGAGCAGCAGGCCCGCGCTGCCTCCAGCTCTCGCAAGAAGCAGCGCAAGACGTACGTGTCTAAGACCGTTAAGATCGTTCTGGTGGTCATCGGCGTGCTGGCGATGCTGCTTTCCGTCTCGGCGATGGCGTGCTCCGGCCTTATGTCGCAGGCCGAGGACACCTCGGGCTACAAGCTGACCGGCGGCGTTGCTGCTACTATCAACGGTACCAACCTCACCGAGGACACCGTGACCAAGCAGATCATGAGCATGCGCACGTCCTACGGCTACACCAAGGATGAGGATTGGGCGCAGTATCTGGTTGACAACGACCTCACTCCCAAGAAGTACCGTAAGCAACTCATCGACTCCTACGCACAGCAGATTCTGCTTCAACAGGCACAGAAGGAGAACGGCGTGACGGTGTCGGATGAGGAGGTCGAGAAGGCTTGGAAGGACGCGTGCAAGAGCGCGGGCGGTGCCAAGGCCTTTAAGAAGACCCTCAAGACCTACGGCTATACCGAGGACACCTACAAGGATTCGCTCAAGGAGAGCCTGGCGCAGCAGAAACTCAAGGATGCCGTCGCGCCCACGAGCAAGCCCAAGGACAGCGAGATCGTCGATTACATCAACGAGAACCTGTCTAACTACAACGATGCCCGCCGCTCGTCGAACATCCTGGTCAAGGTTGATTCCGATGCTTCCGACGAGGACAAGGCTGCCGCCAAGGCCAAGGCACAGGAGTGCCTGAACAAGATCAACTCCGGCGAGCTGAGCTTTGAGGATGCCGTGGAGCAGTACTCCGACGACACCGGCTCCAAGGAGAAGAAGGGCGATGTGGGTTGGGATAAGCTCACTACCTTCGTCGACAGCTACCAGACGGCGCTCGAGGGGCTCAACAAGGGCGATGTGAGCGACGTGGTCGAGTCGACGTACGGTTACCATGTCATCAAGTGCACCGACTACTTCCATGTCGATAATCAGGTTGATGACATCAACCAGGTGCCCAAGGCCATCAAGAAGTATGTCTCCAACGTGGTGAAGACGCAGGCGGCCAGCACCGCGTACAGCGAGTGGCTAGAGCAGTACAAGAAGGACGCCGACATTACCGTCAATCCCATGCCCAAGGACGTACCCTATAACGTGAGCCTGAAGGGCGTCACCAAGAGTTCGACCGACGATTCGTCGACGACTGAGTAATCATGGGGCGGTGCTCGCGCGAGTACCGCCCACGCTATTAGAGAGGATTAGCAGATGACCAACGAAGAGCTGCAGAAGGAAATGATCGCGGCCATGAAGGCCAAGGACAAGGTTCGCCTGTCTATCATTCGCCAGGTTAAGGCCGAGGTGAAGAATATCGAGGTCAACGAGCGCCGCGATGTGACCGAGGAAGACGTCAACAGCATGATCAAGCGTCTGATCAAGCAGACGAGCGAGACGCTGGAGATGTCCATCAAGGCCGGCACCGACCAGGAGCGTACCGACAACCTGACCGAGCAGGTCAAGATTCTGGAAAGCCTGCTGCCCGCGCAGGTTTCGGGCGAGGAGCTCGAGGCCCTGATCGAGCAGGTCATCGCCGAGCTGGGCGCCACGTCCAAGAAGCAGATGGGCCAGGTTATGGGAGCACTCGGCAAGGCCACCGGCGGCAACTTCGATAAGCCGGCTGCGGCAAAGATCGTCGGCGCAAAGCTCGCGTAGGGGCCGAGCGGCATATAGTTGATGTTGAGGGGGCGTGGCCATTGCGGTCGCGCCCCTTTTTGCTGGGCGGCGCTCATTGGGGACAGACTTAAATGAGTGCCCAATGAGCAGATACTCATTTAAGTCTGTCCCCAATGAGTGGGCGGAAGGTTGCGGGTTCTTTACGAGAATGTAGTGTGGGCTGCGGAAACGTGGTTCTTTCCGTACAATAGTTCAACTCGTGTAAACGCAGGGAAGGGACATTCATGGCAGACATGATCGAGATCAAGCATCTCAACAAGTACTTTGGCGACCTGCATGTGCTCAAAGATATCAACCTCACCGTCAAGCGCGGCGAGAAGCTCGTAATGATCGGGCCTTCCGGCTCGGGTAAGTCGACGCTCATCCGCTGTGTCGATTATCTTGAGGAGCCCACGTCGGGCGAGGTCATCATCGACGGTACCCCGCTCACCAAAAAGAACCACCTGGAGATGGCTCGCAAGTACAGTTCCATGGTGTTTCAGCAGTTCAACCTGTATCCCAACATGACGGTGCTCGGCAACCTGACGCTCGCGCCCATCAAGCTGCAAAAGAAGAGCAAGGAGGAGGCGACCGAGATCGCCATCGCCGCGCTCAAGCGCGTTGGCATGGCGCATAAGGCCGGCGAGTATCCGCAGAATCTCTCGGGCGGTCAGCAGCAGCGCATCGCCATCGCCCGTGCCCTGTGCACCAAGCAGCCCATCATCCTGTTTGACGAACCGACCTCGGCGCTCGACCCCGAGATGGTCCAGGAGGTTCTGGACGTTATGATTGAGCTCGCGCAGGAGGACATCACCATGATCTGCGTGACGCACGAGATGGGCTTTGCGCGCCAGGTGGCCGACCGCGTCATCTTTATGGAGGACGGCCGTATTCTGGAGGAGGGCACGCCCGAGCACTTCTTCGATAACCCCGAGAACCCGCGCTGCCGCGAGTTCCTGTCCAAGATTTTGCACTAGGCGCGGTGATGGACATGACGGATATGACGAGGGCGGCCGTGTCGCGCCGTCGCTTTTTGCAGCTGGCTGGCGCCGGCATGCTTGCGCTGACGGGGACCGCGCTTGCCGGTTGCGGCCACTCCACCAGCGGCGAGGGCTCTGACAAGGGGTCCAAGCTTGCGGCCATCAAGTCGCGTGGCCATCTGAATGCCGGCGTTAAGAAGGACGTTCCCGGCTATGGCTATTACGACACCGCCAAGGGCCGCTTTGAGGGCATGGAAGTCGATTTGTGCTACCAGATCGCCGCTGCCGTCTTTGGCGTGAGCTACAAGGAGGCCCGTTCCCAGGAGCTTGTCGAGTTTACCGACGTAACGCCCAAGACGCGCGGCCCGCTGATCGATAACGGCCAGCTCGATGTGGTCGCGGCGACCTACACCATCACCGACGAGCGCAAGAAGAGCTGGGATTTCTCGACGCCGTACCGCACCGACTACGTGGGACTCATGGTCAAGAAGCGTTCGGGCTTCACCTCGATTGAGGACCTGGACGGCAAGGTCATCGGCGTGAGCCAGGGTGCTACTACGCAGGGCCTGATCGAGCAGATGATCAAGGACAACGGCTTTAGCTGCAAGCCCGAGTTTAGGGCCTTTAGCGGCTACCCCATCATCAAGAGTTCGCTCGACGCCGGCAATATCGACGTCTTTGCCATGGACCGCTCCACGCTGGCCGGTTACATGAACGAGACCGTTGAGCTGCTGCAGCCCGAGGTCAAGTTTGGCGAGCAGGGCTACGGCGTGGCGACCAAGAAGGGCTGCGACCTTTCGGCCGTGGTCGATCAGGTGATATGCGATCGCCTGGCCGACGGCTGGCTCGACCAAGAGGTCAAGACCTGGGGTCTTGTATAGGCGGATCGTCCAAGGAAGGAATCAAATGCTCGAAGGATTATTTGACGCCGACCGTTGGTCGACGACATTTCAAAACATGGGGCCCTTCTGGGAGGGCTTTGGCGTGACGCTGCAGGTGGTCGTTGCCGGTCTGCTGCTGTCGCTGGTGCTGGGCACGCTGCTGGGCGTGTTCTCTACCACTCGCTCGCGCGTGCTGCGCGCCATAAGCCGCGTGTACGTTGAGTTTTACCAGAACACCCCGTTGCCCGTGCAGGTGCTCTTTATGTACATGGCCGGTCCGCAGTTTTTGCAGGCCATAACCGGTGCCGACCAGCCGGTGCGTATCGCGCCGTTCGTGCTGGGCTTCTTGGGTGTGGGCCTGTATCACGCGGCCTACATCTCGGAGGTCATCCGCACTGGTATCGAGGCGGTTCCGCGCGGTCAGATGGAGGCGGCCCAGAGCCAGGGCTTCACCCGTGCGCAGGCATACTGGTACATCGTGCTGCCCCAGACGTTCAAGATCATTCTGCCGCCGCTGTGTAACCAGGCGCTCAACCTGGTCAAGAACACGTCGGTGCTCGCGCTTGTGGCCGGCGGCGACCTTATGTACCGTTCCGACAACTTTGTGAGTCTGTACGGTTACCTGCAGGGATACATCGTCTGCTGCCTTATGTACTTCATCATCTGCTTTCCGCTCGCCATGCTGGTGCAGTGGCTCGAGCGCCGCTCCAAGGAGCGTCCGCGCGGCGTGAGCCTGGCCGAGCTGGGGCTCGACAACGTAGAGGAGGCCTAGCGCATGGAAATCTTCAACGCGACCAACCTGCTCTACATTTGGGGCGGCTTTGTTAAGACGATCGAGATCTCGGCGCTGTCGATCTTTTTCTCGCTCATCTTTGGCACGGTGCTGGCGCTCGTTAAGAGTTATGCGCCCCGTCCATTCCGTATTTTGGTGAGCGCCTATATCGAGCTGTTCCGCTGTACGCCAAACCTGCTGTGGATCCTGTTTATCTACTTTACGGTGCAGGGTTTGGACATTGTGATTTCGACCATCGCCTTTACGCTGTTTACCAGCGCTGTTATGGCTGAGATTGTGCGCGGCGGCCTCAACTCGATTCCGCGCGGCCAGTTTGAGGCGGCGCAGAGCCAGGGCTTCGGCTTCTTTGCCACCATGCGCTACATCATTCTGCCGCAGACATTTAAGACGATCATTCCGGCGCTGTTTAGCCAGTGCACGACCGTCATCAAGGACAGCTCGTATCTTTCGGGCATTAACGTGGCCGAGCTCATGTACACGGCAAACGTCGTGATGGCCCACGCGATTGATCTGTCGCAGGTGCTTATGCTCTACGGCCTGGTGTTTGCGATGTACTTTGTGCTCAACTTTGGTATCTCGCTGCTGGTTCGCGCATATCAGAGGCGAATGGTGGCAGCGTAGAATGTGACAAAGGGACTGTCCCTTTGTCACATAGAGAAAGGAATCGCGATGAGCGATCTGGAGAATAAGAAGAATCCTGTGGTCATTACCATCGCGCGCGACTTTGGCGCCGAGGGCCACGAGATTGGTCGTATCCTCGCCGATGAGCTGGGGATTCCGCTGTACGATAACGAGCTGCTGGTGCGTGCTTCGCTGCGCGCGGGCGAGTCGCTCGACAAGATGGCCGCCTACGACGAGCGCCTGGCCGTGGAGAACATGGCGTTTCTGCCCGACCGCTACGATGCGCGTTCGTACTCGGACAAGTTGTTCCAAAAGATGAGCCAGGTGATTTTGGATCTGGGTGAGACCGAGAGCTGCATTATCGAAGGCCGTCTGTCCGATTATCTGCTGCGCAACAACCCCAACCACATCGCCGTGCTGGTGACTGCGCCCTTTGAGGACCGCGTCGAGATCGTGCGCAAGAAGCGCGGCCTCAACAAAAAGAAGGGCGCCAAGCTGGTCAAGCAGCAGCAGAAGGCGCGCGAGGCATTCTACAAGCGCTACAGCGCCGGCAAGTGGAAGATGACGAGTGGCAAGGACATCGTCGTCAACCGCGCCAAGCTGGGCCGCGAGGGCTGCAAGGACGTCATCGCCGCAGCCTACCGCTATAAGCTGGCGCAGCTCGAAGGCTAGACTCCAAAACCACCACAAAGGGGACAGGCACCTTTGTGGTGGTTTTTGTTTTAGGCCGAGGGGAAGGCTTTGGTGAGGCCGGCGCGCGTTTGCGTGTCGGCCTTTTGGTAGATGGAGCTCAGGTGACGCTGCACCATGCGCATTGAGATGCCGAGTTCCTCGGCGACCTGCTTGAGCGGGCGCTCGTCTTGGGTTACGGCGAACAGCACGTCGACCTCGCGTGGGGTGAGAGCGTGGTCGGCGATGAAGGCCTGGCGCTGCTCCTCGATGGTGGGTACGGCGAGTGCTTCCTCGGCTCGTCGCTGGTGTTCGCGCTCCTGCTCGGTTTGGGGCAGGCGGAACAGGCCGGCAGCAACGAACGCAACGCTCGCCGCCACAAGCAGCATGAGCGCGCCGATCATGATGAGGGCGACGTTGCCCGAGGTAACCAGCGCCAGCGAGATGCCCGACGTGGTGAACGCGCAAACGTTATTGGCCGCGCGGCCCATGCCGGCCCATAGGGCGGGTGCATGCATGCGCGGTGCCAACTGCGTGAACGTGGCGGTAAAGAACGTGACGAAAAAGCCCGAGCTGAGGTAAAAGACGACGAGCCCCAGGTTGGGGTCGGCGCCGGCTTCTACGGCCAGGATCGAAATGGTGGAGAGCACCGTGACGCCGAGCATGACGAGTCCCATGTAGCGGCGCTCGGCGAGGTCAAAGATGACGCCGGCGACGAGACCGCTTGCTGCCAAAAAGAGGCGTGGCCAGGTTTGCACGGCGATGGTGCCGTGGGCGTTGGAGAATGTGACCACGTTGTCGAGGGTGGAGAACAGACAGGCGAGAATCATGACGAGTGCGATGCTCCAGCAGGCCTGCTTGGCGAGAGCGTGTGAGGGCTCGGTAAAGGGATTGACGTCGTCGCTGGGGTTATCGGCCGCCTCTTGGCGCGCGGCGCTGAGGGCGGCGATGACAATTGTTGCCGCGCCAAGAATGATGAGCTCGACGATGCCGCCGCAATCGAGCAGGTTGATCGCGAACTGCATCAGGATGCCCGCGGCGTATGCCGCTCCGGCGCCGGTGGCGAGTTTGGGGTCATCTTGGAACGCCAACGCGAAGGTATGGTGCGCCGCGGCACCCAGCAGGCCGAGTCCAAGGAATGCCACGCACCCCAGAATCTCGAGTGCAAGTGGGCCTGTGGGGAATTGAATTTGGGCCAAGCCCATAATGGCGATGGGGACGGCAGCGGTGGCGATTGCCTGGGGCTGGCTTTTGCGCTGGGTGAGGGCCAGTAGCGGCGCATATCCGATAAAGCCGAGCACGCTGGCGCCAAGGATGAACCCTTGTGCAATTACAACGCGCTCGGCACCGGCGAGCAGCCCGACATTGATATCGAAGCGAAACTCGGCGGCAAGGAAGGCGAAGGTGAAGAGCGCGAGGGCCAGAAGTGCATTGATTTTAGACTTGCTCAGATTCAAGGATGGTCCTTTGGATGGACGGAACAATCGTGCCCTCGATTGTAGACCAGGACGGTAGGGGGTGGGCCTTTCGGAAGACAGGGCGCGCTTGGCAATCGCGCGCTCGTCGCCTTTTGCGCTGGCAGATAGCCCACATGCGAATTTGTGCCTTGGGATCCGGATAACTTCCCGTAACATGGAGTCACAGAAGCACCCCTTACGACAAGGAGGCTCATATGCGAAAGCAAATCCATGACAACTTAATCAACAGCGGCCGCGCATGCTCGCTCTCCCACGGAACGTGGCGACGTGTGGGCGCCAAGCTTGCCTGTGCGGGGGCTTGCGCGCTCATGGCCGGCCAGCTGCTGCTGCCGAGCGTGGCGCTCGCCGCCAAATGGGTCAACGTTGGCGGCACGCAGTACAACAAGGGCGCCGGCGACGAGGCCGGAACGTGGTCCTGGGACGGCGCCGACGACATGAAGCTCAATGGCTACAACGGCGCCGGTATCAGCGCTCAGGGCAACCTCAATATCGGCGTGACGGGCACCAACACCGTAACGGCCGATTCCTTGCAGAGCGCTATCGAGGTCAAGGACGGCAACCTTGCCATCACGGGGGAGGGAACCCTCAACGCGACGGCCGAACCACAGAAGAGCAGGAGCGCTGTTAAGGTCGAGTGCGGTAGCCTCGCCATCTCGGGCGACGTGACTCTCAACGCGACGGCCGGGACCGATACGATAGCGGTTTCGGGGGACGGCAAGACCGGCGGCGACATGGACATCCGCGGTGCCAACGTTAACGTGACGGCAACGAACAAAGCGCCTCATACCATCGGCATTCACACGCGGGCAGGCAACATAACCATTAACGAGGGCGCCGACGTCCACGTCGAGGCGGAGGCGAATGGGGGGCTCAACGCCGTTGCAGTCTATGCCGAAAACATCTCCTCCGAGCATGGAGGATGCATCGCGGTGGATAACGCAAAAATAGATGCGGCGGCGCGCAATGGATGCAGTGTGTCGGTCGCCCTGTATTCGTCCGGGGGTAAGGATACATATTTGAGTGTTACCAACGGAGCGGATGTTACGCTCGTGGCGAGTGATAGGGCCGACGTTTTGGATGGTGTTTGGATGCGCGCGGGGGACGGCGTGTCGCGGGTGCTCGTCGAGAATTCGAGCCTTACAGTTCGATGCGGTGACGGAACTGGCCACAGTCGTAAACATGGCTACGGAATATATTCCCAGTCCGGCTCCCAGTCCGCCATCCCTCGAATTGACATCATTAATTCAAATGTTGAGGTGTCGGGTAATGCGGCGGCAATCTACGCTGTCAATCAAGGTGATGCAGCCCCTTGTCTCTCAATTGATGGCGGATCGGTAGTTACGACTCCCGCCGGAGGCACCGTGCGAGAAACTGCGGGAAACGGACTCGTCATCGGTGCTGCCGGGTCGTCCACTATCCAGGATGTTAGGACCTCCGACGAGGTTGCCCGCAGCGTGGTAATCAGCTCCGGAGATACGGTCGAGCCTGAGCCCACACCTGAGCCCACCCCGGCGCCCACGCCTCAGCCGGGCGGTGGCAGCGGGACCGCCGCGCCGTCCGTGACGCCGACTCAGGCGAGCTCCACGGCCGCTGCCCCCAAGCCGGCCGCGAAGGCCGTTGCGGCCAAGAAGTCTGTGGGCACTCTGGCCGCCACAGGCGACAACGCCACGACGGCGGCCGCCGCTTTCGGCATCGCTGGCGCGTCCGTCATCGGCGTCGGCTTCGTCGCGTCCAAGCGCCGCGATCGCTAGGCATGCTTTCATAGCCATTTTCGGCCGCCGCGTGGGCACGAATGTCCGCGCGGCGGCTCTTTGCATTTCTGCAGGTAAAGGCCTAGGTTCGCATCTACGAACCTAGGCGTACAGAGCCATTTGGCGCATCTTGGTTGTACAGGACCACCGCAAAGGGGACAGGCACCTTTGTGGTGGTGCAGCCTTTCGACCAAGGAGGCCGTTATGAACGGAAGCCACTTTGATAAGCAGACCCAGCGCGAGCGCACCTGTTCGCTGGTTCACGGTACTTGGCGCTGCGTGGGCGCCAAAATCGCTTGCGCTGGCGCGTGTGCGCTCATGGTTGGTCAGCTGTTGCTGCCGAGCTTGGCACTTGCGACCGAGTGCGCGGATCCCGCCGCCGCGACGGGTGAGGTTGCCGCGGCTCCGGTGACGCCGGCAGTTGCGGAGGATGCGGCTGCGGCGGCTGCACCGGCTCCGGCGACCGTACCAGCAGTCGATGCTGCTCCGGAGGCACAGACCGTCGCCGAACCTCAGCAGACGACTCCGACTGACGCCACCGATGAATCTAACGATGCAGCATCCGCTGAGCAAAACGCCCCCAGCGGCGATGACGCCATCATGCCCTGCGGTGTGACCGACGTTGTTGGCGGCAGCGGCGTTAGGGTCAATACGACCGTGGTTCCCCACTACACGGACTGCGTGCTTCCGAGCAATATCACACTCGAAAAGGGTCAGTCGTATACCTATAATTTTCCCGATGTCGAGGGCGGTTTAAAGGAAGGCTCCTACAGTAGGATTTCCGAAACCAAGTACTACCGGGCCGATGCTGCTTTGGGCACCCTGGCTGAAGTCCAGGACGCATCTATGTCCGATGTGACGGCTCGCTTTGAGCCTGATGGCGATCACATGAGGCTGACGCTGACCTTTACGGGCGGCGCGGCAGGCGGTTCGTATCGACTCACGCGCAATGAGGTTCTTTATATTGGCACGGCACTGACATATACCGGAACCGACTATGAGGGTGACAATATCATCGTGGGCGACGCCGATGATATCTTCAACGCCTACAGACCGGGCGGCTCGGTCGTTATCAATGAGACCAGGGATGACTACTATATTCGCTACAACATCGACAGTGCCATAACGCTCGTTGCGCCAGAAAACGAAACCCTCGAGAATTTGAACGTCAACGACGTGAAGACCGACTACGCGCCTGGTGAGGCGCCGCGTGCGACGGCGACGATTCCTGCCGCTGATGCCGAGAAGTACGAGATCGCCTACGAGTGCTGGGAGGAAATGGACGGTAGCGACCCTGCGCATCTGGAGCCCGTTGCCTTCTGGTATTCCGACCCTGCTAAGTATCCGACGGGCGCGAGGAGGATCGAACACTTCGAAGAGGGCAAGTTCTACATGTATTCCGTTGAGCTGAGGCTCAAGGGCAACAATACCCTCGCCGAGGATTACAACGTGAACATTAACGGCCAATGGGCGAGCAATACCGTTAAGACTATCAACGGCGTATTTGCGCCCAACGCGGCCAATATGCTGTGCGAGCAGCCAATCGACGAATGGCGTGCCATCGACGTTATAGAGATCAACGGCGCCACAACCACCTTTAAGGCGGGCGACAGGCCGGTCTTTACGGCGGGCACTCCGGTGGATTCGGACTCCGTCCTTCAGTGTGAGTTCTGGACGGGTAGCGACGGCAGTGAGGTGAATTCCGTCGAGTTTTGGGACCAGCACATCACCGACCATATCGATGCGTTTAAGCCCGGTGTGACCTATCGTTACGGCCTGTACTTTAAGCCGGCGCGTGGTTTCTACTTTACGCCCAATACCAAGCTGAAGATCAATGGGGTTGAGTGTGGCTATCAGGTGGGCGAGGCAAGTGAGGTTGATCCCGAGAGCGGTTGGATTTACACCCTGTGGCTGAACACCAATCTGACGTTTACGCCCGAGGCCACGCCGGCTCCCGATCCGCAGCCTACGCCGGATCCCAAGCCGACGCCGCAGCCTGAGGTGAAGCCCGACGCGAAGCCCGAGACGAAACCGGAGACCAAGCCCGCTGCGACGCCGACCAAAACGACCGTCACGACCAAGACGGTTGAGAAGGCCACGCCGGCAAAGAAGTCCGACGCCGCCCTGGTTGCCACGGGCGACAACGCCGCAATGACAGTCGCCGCCCTGGGCATCGCCGGCGCAACCATCGCCGCTGCCGGCATCGCCGCAACCAAGCGTCGCGAGCGCTAGGTTTTGGTGGCCGCCCTCGGACTCGGCGTCAGCAAAATCTCAATCCGTAACACCTGGCTGCCCAAAACGGACCTAGATGTTACAGATTGAGACAAGCTGGCGGGTGTCGGAATAACGTCTCGATCTGTAACAACTACGGGGCTCAACAGGGCTTACCTGTTACAGATCGAGATAAACCGGTCGGCTAAGTCCAAAACCATCACAAAGGTGCCTGTCCCCTTCGTGGTGGTGGGACGGCCGGCATAGAAAAAGTCCCCGCCGGGCGCGTGCTCGACGGGGACTTTGCCGTTTGGTGGCTAGTGCTGTAGGTGATTACTCGCCCAGCAGGCTCTTGGTGATGGAAGCGGCGGCCTTCTTGCCGGCGCCCATCGCCAGAATGACCGTAGCGGCACCGGTGACGATGTCGCCGCCGGCCCAGATGCGGGGATCGGTGGTCTGGCCGGTCTCCTCGTCGGCGACGATGTAGCCCCACTTGTTGAGCTCCATCTTGCCGCCGATCTTCTTTGCGAAGGGGTTGGCGTTGGTACCGATAGCCGAGATTGCGACGTCGCAGGGAATCTCCTCGATGGCGCCCTCGATGGGCACCGGGCGACGACGGCCGGACTCGTCGGGCTCGCCGAGCTCCATCTTCTGGACCTTGACGGCGCATACGGAGCCGTCCTCGCCAGCGACAAACTCGAGCGGGGAGACGAGCGGCAGAACCTCGACGCCCTCGGCCTTAGCGTGGTGCAGCTCGGCGCGACGGCAGGGCATCTCGTCCTCGGTACGACGGTAGGCGATGATGGCGTGCTCGGCGCCCAGACGCTTGGCGGTACGGACGGCGTCCATAGCCACGTTGCCGCCACCAAAGACGACGACGTTCTTGCCGTGCTTGGTGGGGGTGTCGTACTCGGGGAACTTGTTGGCCTTCATCAGGTTCACGCGGGTGAGGTACTCGTTCGCGAAGAAGACGTTGGGCAGGTTCTCGCCGGGGACGTTGAGGAACTTGGGCAGGCCAGCGCCGGTCGCCACGTAGATGGCGTCGAAGCCCTGCTCGAACAGCTCCTCGGCCGTGGCCATGTTGCCCACGACGGAGTTGTACTCAAACTTGACGCCCATGTCCTCCAGGCCGTCAATCTCGCGCTTGACGACCGCCTTGGGCAGACGGAACTCGGGGATGCCGTAGACCAGCACGCCGCCGCCGGTGAAGAAAGCCTCAAAGACGGTAACGTCAAAGCCGTTGCGGGCGAGCTCGCCGGCGCAGGTGATGCCGGACGGGCCAGAGCCCACGACGGCGACCTTCTTGCCGTTCTTGGGAGCCATCTTGGGCGTGGAGGCGAGCTCGGGGCGGTCACCCAGGAAGCGCTCGAGCTGGCCGATGGCCACGGGCTCGGACTTCTTACCACGGATGCACTTGCCCTCGCACTGGTTCTCCTGCGGGCAGACGCGGCCGCAGATAGCGGGAAGCATGGAGTCCTCGCGGATGGTATCGAGGGCGCCGCCGAAGTCCTTCGCGCGGATCTGCTCGATAAAGCGGGGGATGTTGATGTTGACGGGGCAGCCCTCAACACAGAACGGCTTCTTGCAGTTGAGGCAGCGCTCGGCCTCGGCCAGCGCCATCTCCTCGGTGAAGCCCTTGTCGACGGGGCGGAAGTCGCAGGCGCGCTCGGCAGCCGGCTCCTCGTTATCGGGGGTGCGGGGCGACTTCATATCGGCAACGAAACGACCGTTAACTAGTGGCATGCGCAGCTCTTTTCCTCATAGGCCTTGAGGGATTCGCCCTCTTCGGAACGGTAAGCGGCCTGGCGGGCACGAAGGTCATCCCAGTCGACCAAGGTAGCATCGAAGTCGGGGCCGTCGACGCAAGCGAACTTGGTCACGCCGCCCACCTCGACGCGGCAGCAGCCGCACATGCCGGTGCCGTCAACCATGATGGGGTTGAGGGACGCGGTGATGGGGGTGTCGTACTTCTGGGCGGTGAGGGTCGAGAACTTCATCATCGGAACGGGGCCGACGCAGAAGACCTGGCTCACGGCCTTGTCCTGCAGCAGGCGCTCCAGCGGAGCGGTAACAACGCCCTGCTCGCCGTAGGAACCGTCATCGGTAGTGATGTGGATGTGGTCCTCGTCGAGGAGCTCGCGGAACTGGTCCTCCATGAGCAGGAGGTCCTTGGTGCGGGCGCCCATGATGGCGTGCACCTCATGACCGGTCTCGACCAGGTGCTTGGCGACCGGGAAGGCAATTGCCAGGCCGACGCCGCCGCCAATGACGGCGCAGGGGCCCTCGGCCATCTCGGTGGGAACGCCCAGCGGGCCCACGACGTCGCGCAGCGACTCGCCAGCCTCGTAGGTGGACAGCATCTCGGTGGTCTTGCCGATCACCATGAAGATGAACTCGACCCAGCCCTCGTCACCGTTCCAGCCGGCCAGGGTAAACGGGACGCGCTCGCCCGTCTCGTTGGCGCGAACCATGAGGAACTGTCCAGCGTGCGCATGCTTGGCGATTGCAGGCGCCTCGATGCGGAACTTGAACACCTTCTCCGAGAACTGCGTCTTCTCCAGGATCTTATACATAGAACCCCTCTCTTGTTAGGGCTGCCGAACCGTGCCTCCACGGAAATGGACGGTAGCCCGAATAAAACCGTACGCGCACAGGCGTTGTGCAGACATACGGTGCAAATTATACCCTCATGGACATGTCGCTTACGTGTGTCTTTGGCAGGTGGGAGCAGGGTTTATCCACTTTGGCCTACCAAATAGGGGCAGGTTTATTTTGGTCAGCCTTATCAGGCAAAACGGCAAAGGGGCCGGCCTCGGGTTGTGATGAGGCCGGCCCCCTTTGGGGCGCTGCATATGTATGGCGGCACAGGGTTTATTACGGCGCGGCTGTCATGGCGTTTCCGTAGATAAAACCTGCCAAAATAACCCTGTCCCTAAATAGTAGGTTTTAGTGCTTGCCGTTGGCGGAGGCGGCGCCGTTGACATGGTCGCGAGCATAGACTACGCCGTGCACAATCGCCAGGCCGGCGGCGTCGGCCGCGCGGGCGCAGGTGTCCTGGAAATCCTCGGCCTCGCGGGCGCGCAGCTGCTTAAGCACGTAGTCGGCGACGGCCATCTTGCCGGGAGGGTTGCCGATGCCGGTGCGGATGCGGCTGAAGTCGCGGCTGCCCATCTTATCGATGATGGAACGCAGGCCGTTGTGACCGGCATGGCCGCCGCCCACCTTAACACGCACGTCGCCGGCGGGAATATCGAGCTCGTCGTGGATGACGAGCAGCTCCTCGGCCTTGATCTTGTACTCGCGGCAGAGTTTGGAGATGGGCCCGCCCGAGGTGTTCATGTACGACTGCGGCTTGACCAGTACAATCTGGCGCTTGCCGCCCTCTTCCTCGGGATCGTTGATGTTGATGAGCGCGATCTCGGCGCCTGCTTGGTTTTTCCAGTACGTGACGCCGGCCTGACGGGCCAGCTCGTCGATTGCTTTGAAACCAGCGTTGTGACGGGTCTCGGCATATTCCTCGCCAGGGTTGCCAAGTCCGGCAACCATGCGAATCTTAAGCGGCTGTGCAGCTGCCATGTTCATCCTTTCGTTGATTTGTCGCCTGCTATGGTGAGCGACCCCGTTGCTGCTGTCAAATGGCGGGTGATTGAGGCTGTATGAGGGCGTTTGGGCAGTCGTCAGAAGCCGGGGTGGACAGTTAGTTCAGATTTGTATAAACCAAGAGGTCTTTGACTGTCAAAATTGGGACCGCGGAACTGCCACGGCGCTTTGGGGAGCACATTTTGCGCTATTTCAGATCTTTCGAGTCTTCAAATGAGGTGACTGGCGCCGGGATGGCGGCAAACTACCTCGATATTAGCCGTCTTTTTATACAAATCTGAACTAACTGTCCAGCCATGCTAGGTAACACTGGGTAAAAGTCTTTTAGACCGGCGCGAGGCCGATTCCGGCCCGCAGGGCGTTGAGCCAGGCAGCCTGACGCTTGCGATAACCCTTGATGCGGTAGCGGAATCGAACCCCCGCAAGTCGATGCATCGTCTGGGCGAAGGCTTCGAGTGCAACAAGGTCCTTCATTTGGTCACGATTGATAACCAGGACGTGGATACCCATGGCTTTAAGGCCATTGTTGCGACTGCCATCGTGGATGCGGGCGTTTTGAAGCTCATGTCCAATTCCGTTGTATTCGTTGTCGATTCCGGCGGCCGGGCAATATAAGTCGCAGATGGCGTAGGGGATGCCCGAGGACATGTTGACCGCAAGGGTGTCGAAATCGACACGATAGTTGAGCAGCAGGCCTCCCATGGGCAAACTGCAACACCCGAATCCGCCAAAGCGCATGGGCGCGCCCAGGACGGCGAACATCAATGATTCCGCTGGGGATGCGGATCCGGCCCGGGCGAGTTTGACAGCCGTACGAAACGAGGCGTAGGAACTACTTTTGGCAAACCGTGCGACTGCCTCGAGTTCTTCGATGGTTGTAGCGGGTTCGCATCTATAGTGTGCCTGTTCGTAGCGTGTTTCGGCTGGCTTTTCGGGTGTCGGTTGGTCGCCCTGGCAATCGAGGTCGTCCATCGCTTCGAAGCTGTTGGCCTTGGGCCACGTGTCGTCGTAGGCGATGGGGTAAGTTGCCTCGGGCGGAAGTGAGTAGGTTCCGAGCAGCTCCATAAGGAGCATCAAGGTTTTGGCGACTGATTCATTTTTGGAACAAAGCATGGCTGTCATGGCAGGAGACGTTGCGTAGATGTCGGCCTCGACGTGCATAATTGCACCTTCAGGAAGAGGAGTGGAGAGAATATGCTGAAGAAGTCGCTTGTCGGGGCGCCTGTTGTCTTCGTTTGAAACGAGAAGATCGAGCAGTTCGGAATCATCTTCATTCCAGGCGTCGAGTATCGAAAGTGCGCCAAAGTCTATCGCGTCATTGTTGGGAATGCAGCCAGCCAAGGCCTGTGCTTGCTGTTCGCTATCAACGGAGTCCCAGGGTAGGGCAGAGTACGCCCGTCGTGCGCGACGAATTGCGCGGAGGGCGGAGAGATGTGAAATCACGGTCGTCATAGCTATAACGTACTAAGTTGGCGGCAGAATGCGACCGCCATACCGTTCTTTTCGCTCAGCGGGGCGCTGCGCGCCATGAACGGCTGGGTGTTATGAAATCGGTGGAATCGGTTGAGGGGATTGCAGGAAATTGAGCTCTGCCGCGAAGGTTGACGATAGCTACTGGACAGTTAGTTCAGATACGTATAAGACGGCGGGCGTTCGAGGCGTTTCTAAGGGCTTTCTAGGGCGATTTGAGGGTAAATATGCGGCGGTCGTACTCGAAAGCGATGAGCTTTGGGCAGTATGGCGTTCGCCGGGGAGCTCAGAACGGCCTTTGGAGCTTTAAAAAAATACGTATCTGAACTAATTGTCCAGGGAAGGTTGTCGAGGGGTAGAAAAAGGGTCGGAAGCGAGCTTCCGACCCTTTAAAAACACCAAAGATGATGAGATGCACGCTGGATTACAGCGCGAAGTCGCCGCCGACGAGCGTGGAGACGGGCTCCTCGTGGTAAACGGCGGAGATGGCCTGAGCGAACTCCTCGGCGACCGAGATGGTCTTGATCTTGCCGCCGACCTCGACGGGAATGGCGTCGGTGACGAGGCACTCGACGATCGGGGCGTCGTTCAGACGCTCGATGGCCGGACCGGAGAAGATACCGTGGGTGGCGCAGACGTAGATATCGCCAGCGCCCATAGCCTTGAGCTCCTTGACGTTGGCGCACAGGGTGCCAGCGGTGTCGATCATGTCGTCATTGATGATGCAGGTCTTGCCCTTGATGTCACCGATGATGCCCATGACCTCGGCGGCGTTGTGGCGCGGACGGCCCTTGTGGGCGATGGCCAGGTCGCAGCCGAGCATGTCGGACAGCTTTTTGGCGGCCTTGGCACGACCCACGTCGGGGGAGACGACAACCAGGTTGTCGGCGTCGAAGTGCATGTCGTTGTAGTACTGGCCAAACAGCGGCAGCGCGGACAGGTGGTTAACCGGGATATCAAAGAAGCCCTGGATCTGACCCTGGTGCAGGTCGAGGGTAATGATGCGGTTGACGCCGGCGCGCTCGAGTAGGTTGGCGACGAGGCGGGCGGTGATGGGCTCACGCGGGCCGGCCTTGCGGTCCTGGCGGGCATAGCCGTAGTGGGTGATGACGGCGGTGATGGAGCGGGCGGATGCGCGCTTGGCAGCGTCGGTGGCGATGAGCAGCTCCATGAGCATGTCGTTGACGTTGCCGCCGGCCACGGACTGAATCAGGAAGACGTCGGCGCCGCGGACGGTCTCGTCGTAGCGGGCGTAAATCTCACCGTTGGCGAACTGCTTTAGCGTAAGGCCCGAAAGCTCGACCCCAAGGTACTCAGCGATCTTCTGAGCGAGGGGACGGTTGGAGGAACCGGAATACACGCGGATGGACTTGCGCATATTCTCCGACTTCTCGGGATCATTAATCGGCATTACCCTTCTCCTTTATATCGAATGCCATATAGATGCCTTGTTGCATTGTAACCGCGCGGCGGGGTTAATCGGGTCTTGATAACGTCTTTACCGTCAACGGACACGAACCGACCACTCATCCGGTTGCGCAGGTCACGATAGAAAAAGGAGCCGCCCCCATGGGAACAGCTCCTTAGATGCTTGGTAAAACGTTATACCTCGTCGTCCTCGTGCAGACGGCGGCGATAATCGGCGGCCCAGCCCTCAATATTTATCTGGCGGGCACGACCCAGGCCAAGTGCGTCTGCCGGGACCGGCTCGGTGATGACGGAGCCGGCGGCCACGAGCGCGCCGTCGCCAATCTGGGCGGGCGCGACCATCATGGTGTCGGAGCCGATGAAGGCATCCTTGCCGATGACGGTCTTGTGCTTGTGCACGCCGTCGTAGTTGCAGGTGATGGAGCCCGCGCCCACGTTGACGCCGGAGCCCATGGTGGTGTCGCCGATGTAGGACAGGTGCGGCACCTTAGAGCCCTCGCCGATCGTGGACTTCTTGATCTCCACGTGCGTGCCGGCCTTGGAGCCGTCGAGCATATGGGTGCCCGGGCGCAGGTAGGCGCGCGGGCCGCAGTCGACGCCGTTCTCGATGACGGCCTCGACGGCGATGGTTTCATCGATGGTGCAGCCGCTGCCGACGGTGGTGTCGGTGAGGCGGCTGTTGGGGCCGAGCTGGCACTCCTCGCCCACGGTGACGTGGCCGATCAGGTGCGTCTGCGGCCACACGACGGTGTCGCGGCCGATGACGGCATCGGGACCGATCCAGGCCTGCGTGGGATCGATGAACGTGACGCCCTCGGCCATCCAGTGCTCGTTGATGCGGTCGCGCGCGATGGCGGTGAGCTGCGCGAGCTGAATGCGGCTGTTGACGCCCAGGCCGTCGCGGTAGTCGTCGCAGTGGAAGATGGAGACCACCTGGCCGTGACCCTTGAGGATTTCGAGCATGTCGGGCAGGTAGTACTCGGACTGCGCGTTGTCGTTGCCGATCTCGTTAATGTGGGCGGCGAGCTGCGCGCCGTCAAAGGCGTAGCAGCCGGCGTTGCACTCCAGCAGCGTGGCGGCCTGCTCGGGCGTGCAGTCCTTCTGCTCGATGATGCGCTCGATCTGGCCGTCGGCGCCCAGCTTGATGCGGCCGTAGCCAAAGGGGTCGGGCGGGGTCATGGTCATGACGGTGCAGGCGAGCTCGCCGGTGGCGACGGTCTGCGCGAACTTGGCGACGGTGTCGGCGGTGATGAGCGGCAAGTCGCCGTTGAGCAGGACGACGGGGCCTTGCGTGATGCCGCAGGCCTCGAGCGCGACCTTCACGGCGTGGCCGGTGCCCAGGCGCTCGGTCTGCTCGACGCACTCGACCTTGGTGGCGCTGTTGGCGTAGGCGCCGTCGATGAGGGCGCGCATCTCGTCGGCGTGGCTGCCGATGACGACCACGACGCGGCTGCAGCCGGCCTTGATGGTGGCGTCGACGATCCACTGAACCATGGGCTTGCCCAGGATCTTGTGCGAAACCTTGCAGTGGTTCGACTTCATGCGGGTGCCCTCGCCGGCGGCGAGGATAATTGCGGTTGCGTCCATGTGATCTCCTGTTACGTTATAGAGACGTGTGCTTGGAAACGATACACGGCGCAATATGATACCGCAGGCATATGTTGAGCGCGTAACGATTGGATTGCGGCGGTTGAGGCTTGCGCCGCCGGCGTGGCGTTTGCGCTGGCCGTGCATGGCGGCGGTGCTGCGGAGCTGTCGTTTGAGCGAGGGGACGGGGGTGCCCGTGGACAACATACGAGAGGAGTTTGGCGGCGAGCCCGTCGCGGCATTCTCGATGTCGCATCCAGCTGTGCCGGCGCTCTATATAGTGCTGACGCTGGGGCTCACCATGTTCTCGATGCAGCCGGTGCTGATTGCGCTGTCACTTGCGGGCGGGTTGGCGTATGGATTTGCGACGCGTGGGGCTGCCCGCACGCTGGGCGCACTTCGCTGGCAGCTGCCGGTGATTTTGATTATCGCGCTGGTCAATCCACTGTTTAGTGCCTCGGGCTCGACGGAGCTGTTCCGTATTGGCATGCGCGCGGTGTATCTGGAGAGCATGGTATACGGCCTGTGCATGGGCGGGCTGTTTGTGGCGAGCGTGCTGTGGTTTGAGGCCGCGGCGTCGATGCTCGAATACGACAAGGTGCTCGCGCTGCTGGGCAATGCCGCACCGGTGATTGCGCTTATGATCTCGATGTGCATGCGGCTTATCCCGCAGTTTTTGCGCCGCGGCCGCACGGTGCTGGCGGTGCAGGATGCGATTGATGTGCCGGGCCGCGCGCCGGCCGACCCCGTGCGCTCGCGCCTGCGGGCATCGAGTGCATTGATGGGCTGGGGCATGGAAGATTCGTTGGAGCGCGCGGACGCGATGCGCTCGCGCGGGTGGGGCGCCGCGACGCGTCGTACGACGTATGCGCGGTATCGGCTGGGGCGCAGCGACGTTGCCGCGCTGGTTGGGCTTGCGCTGTTTGGTGCTGCCGCGGTGGCGGTGGCGTGGACCGCGACGACGCAGTATTCGTTTTATCCGCAGCTCTCGGTGCCGGCGCCGTGGCCGGGCTATGTCGTGTGCGCTGCCTGGATGGTGCTGCCTTGCGCGTTGCACGCGATTGATGAGAAGAGGTTTGGCTGATGGCTCGGTTGGATAGCTGCTCGGTAACGGGCGGGGCGTGCGGCTCCGATGTGCCTGCGATTGAGGTGCGGGGCCTTAGTTTTGCCTATCCCGGGGCCGAGGCACCGGTGCTCGAGGGGCTTGATTGGCGTGTTTCCCAAGGTGCGTTTGCGCTGCTTGTTGGCGGTACCGGTTCGGGCAAGTCGACGCTACTCTCGCTGCTCAAACCCGAGATCGCGCCGACGGGCGAGCGCGCTGGCGAACTGCGCGTGCTGGGCGAGAGCGTTGCCGACATGGATGTTCGGACGTCCGCGGAGCGCGTGGGCTATGTGTTCCAGGATCCCGAGAACCAGATCGTGTGCGAGACCGTGTGGCACGAGATGGCGTTTGGCCTGGAAAACTTGGGGCTAGCGCGTGACGAGATGCGTCGTCGCGTGGCCGAGACCAGCTATTTCTTTGGGCTGGAGGATTGGCTCCACCGCGATACCGATACGCTTTCGGGTGGTCGCAAGCAGCTGCTGTCGTTGGCCGCCGTGTTGGCGCTCCGCCCGCGCGTGCTGCTGCTCGATGAGCCCACGTCTCAGCTCGACCCCGTTGCCGAGAAGAGTTTTCTGCATGCGCTGTTTCGCGTGAATCGCGAGCTGGGCTGCACGGTTGTTGTGGCGACGCATCAGCCGCGCCCAATGCTCGAATACGCGACGTGTGCGTACCGGATTGAGGACGGTCGCGTGCGCGAGGTGGCGGATATGGCTTCTTTGGGACGCCGAGAATCGCTGTTGTCCGATGACATGTTGGGGTGGGGTGCCATCCGATGTGCAAAAAACGGAGTATTCAGCAGGCGTGAGGACAATTTGGGCTCTCTGGAGCCGCCCAGGGACGTATCGAGCGCGAAAAAAAGTTCGGAATTGGACAAATCGTCTGAATTTGTGGCGCAAACGTCGCTCGAGAACGGCTCGGAAGCCTTCCCGCGCACGGATGGAAGCAGAATACTCCAAAAAATGCACGCTGGGTCGGCTACCACCCTGGCAGGGAGCTGGTTTCGCTACGATCGCGCGGGCGGTTGGGTGCTGCGCGGGCTCGATGCGTCGTTTTCGGCTGGCGCGGTGCATGCGGTTGCGGGCGGTAACGGCTGCGGCAAGTCGACAATGCTTTCGGTGCTGGCGAAGACCGCCAAGCTGCAGCGCGGCCGCATGGTGCGCGGGGCGGCCTCGGCGGCGCTGCTGCCTCAGAATCCCAAAGCATTGCTGGTTGCCGAGACGGTTCGCGATGAGCTGATGGAATGGTCCTCGACCTGCGGATATGACGAGAACTTGGCGCGGGAGCGTGCGGCGAACTTGGGGTTGTCGGGTCTGGATGGACGCCATCCGTACGATCTTTCGGGCGGACAGCGTCAACTGCTTGCATTGGCAAAACTGCTGCTAATCGGCCCCGAACTGCTATTGCTCGATGAGCCCACCAAGGGTCTAGACCTGTTCAGCCGCCGCATCATCGCCCGCGCCCTGCGTGACCATGCGAAGGCTGGCGGCACCGTCATCATGGCTACGCACGATTTGGACTTTGCCGAGCAGGTAGCCGACGACGTCGCCATGATGTTTGACGGCGAGATTGCCTGCATGGAGCCGCCGGCCGACTTCTTTGCCGACAACGTGTTCTATAGGGCGTGATGGGATGACGGACTGTCGTTTCTCGCGTTTGCTTGCAAAACTGGAGATCCCGCTGTTGTTGGCGGTGCCGGCGGTGATGGCCGCCGCGTTGCTGGCGGGTGTTGAGCAGGCAGCGTTGGCCATGCTGGTTGTGGTGGCGTTGGTGCTTGCGCTGTTCTTTGCGGGTTACGAGGCATCTCGTCCGGGTTTGCGCCAGATTATGCCCACGCTGGTGCTGGCGGCGCTGGCGGCGGCGGGGCGCATCCTGTTTGGGCCCATTCCCGACTTTAAACCGGTGAGCGCCATCGCCATTATCGCGGGGGCGACGCTTGGTCGCCGCAATGGTTTTATGGTTGGCGCGCTGGCGGCGCTGACCAGCAATTTCTTTTTTGGACAGGGCGTGTGGACGCCGTGGCAGGTGTATGCCTGGGGGCTCGTGGGATACGTTGGCGGTGCGCTGGCGCATGCCGGCGCTTTTGATCGCGCCGATGGCGCCGTGCGTATGCCGGCGCTGCTGACCTACGGCTTTGCTTCGGGTTTGCTGTACGGCGTTGTGATCAACGCCTACGACATTATCGGTTTTGTTCAACCGCTCACGTGGGCGGGTGCCATGGCGCGTCTTGCCACGGCAGTGCCGTTCGATATCACACACGGCCTCGCGACCTGCGTGTTCTTGGCCGCCTTGTACAAGCCTTGGTGCCGTCGCATTAACCGTGTCGTCGTGAAATACGGGCTGTAAGGCATTTCGCGTTCCCTCACGAACTTGCGGTGGAATAGTTCTCGTTTTTGGCTATTTGCTACCCAAACAGGAACTATTCCACCGCAACTTATAGGGGGGAGAGGGGTCACATGATTTGTTTTCCTCTGTCCCCCAGGAATTACTTGGGGCTAGAGCTCTAGCGTGAGGGTGACGGGGCAGTGGTCGCTGCCGAAGATGTCGCCGCGGATGCCGGTGTCGCGAACGTTGGCGGCGATTGCGTCGCTCACCAGGAAGTAATCGATGCGCCAGCCGGCGTTGTTCTTGCGGGCATTAAAGCGATAGCTCCACCAGCTGTAGACACCCTCGACGTCGGGGTTTGCCGCGCGCCAGGTATCGGTAAAACCGGCGTCGAGCAGCTCGGTAAACTTACCACGCTCTTCGTCCGAAAAGCCTGCGTTGCCGCGGTTGGACTTGGGGTTCTTAAGGTCGATCTCTTCGTGCGCTACGTTAAAGTCGCCGCAGGTCACCACGGGCTTGCCGGTCTCGCGCTCAAGCGCGCTCAAAAAGCCGCGATAGGCATCGTCCCAGGCCATGCGCACATCGATGCGCGCGAGCTCGTTTTGGGCGTTGGGCGTATAGACATCCACAAACCAGAACTTGTCGAACTCCAACGCGCAGACGCGGCCCTCGGTTGCGGCTTGGGCGACGAGCTCGGCCGCCTCGCCCTCGCCGGCGTAGGGTAACAGCGCGTCGGCGTGCAGCACGCGCAGCGGTTCCTGGCGGCTAAAGACCGCAGTGCCCGAATAGCCTTTACGCTCGGCGTAGCTCCAGGTTTGGCGATAGCCGGGCAGGTCAATATCAACCTGGCCTTCTTGCAACTTGGTCTCTTGCAACGCCAGGATATCGACGTCGAGTTCTTGCGCGATCTGGATAAAGCTCGGGTCCTTTTTGAGCACGGCGCGCAGGCCGTTGACGTTCCACGAGGCGAAAGTGTAAGTCTGAGGCATGGTGTCCTTTCGACGGGGTTGGCAGGCTTAAGATTAGCGCAACAGGGGCGGTGGTGGGCACCGCGCGTGCTGACCCAAAGGCCGCATGCTGGGACATCGCCCGACGCTGCCCGACCAACAAGGACGGAGGACTCATATGACGCAGGCGATAACGGACTCCAAACAGGCCTCCGCCGCGCTGGCGGAGCTGTTCGGCACCCACAAGCGCGTGGTCTTCTTTGGCGGCGCGGGCGTTTCCACGGCGAGTGGCATCCCCGATTTCCGCAGCGTGGACGGCCTATATCACCAGCAGTTTGCCTATCCGCCCGAGACCATGCTCTCGCATAGCTTTTACGAGGCGCATCCGGCCGAGTTCTTCGACTTTTACCGCACCAAGATGATCGCGCTTAACGCTAAGCCCAACCGCTGCCACACCAAGCTGGCCGAGTTGGAGCGCGCCGGTAAGCTTGATGCCGTGGTGACGCAAAATATCGACGGTCTGCATCAGATGGCTGGCTCACAGCGCGTGTTCGAGCTGCACGGATCGGTCCATCGCAACATTTGCCAGTCGTGCGGCGCGGTCTATAGCGCCGAGTGGATTTGCTCGCGCGAGCACGAGGACGCCGCGGGCGTGCCCGTGTGTCCTGCGTGCGGCGGGCGCATTAAGCCCGATGTGGTGCTCTACGAGGAGCCGCTCGACGAGCGCGTGCTGACCGGCGCCGTCGCCGCCATTGCCGCGGCCGATGTCCTCATCGTGGGCGGGACCTCGCTCGTGGTGTATCCGGCGGCGGGCCTTACGCGCTACTTTACCGGCGATACCCTGGCCATTTGCAATCTCGCTCCCACCGATCAGGATGCAAATGCCGACCTGCTGATTTCTTGCGACATCGCGGCCGCGTTTGCGTTCTAGCCCGTGTGCGCGGATACAATAGAAAAACTGATTGCAAAGCGACCCCACCGCCTGCGCCCGAGCGCGGTGGCGCGGGCATTTTAGGAGGATGTTCATGGCGAACGATAGCAAGACATGGCGGTGCGGAAAGTATGAGCTCAGCTTTGACCGCCCGCGCATCATGGGCGTCCTCAACGTGACGCCCGATTCGTTTAGCGACGGTGGGGAGCACTTCGACCCGGATGCCGCCATCGAGTGCGGCCTGGCGATGCTCGACGCCGGTGCCGACATCATCGACGTGGGCGGCGAGTCCACGCGCCCTGGTTTTACCCCGGTCAACCCCGACGAGGAGGCTCGCCGCGTGCTGCCCGTGGTGCGCGCGCTGGCCAAAGAGGGCGCTATCGTCTCGATCGACACGCGCCACGTGGCGGTTGCCAAGGCGGCCGTGCGCTGCGGCGCCTCGATCGTCAACGACGTGACCGGCTTCACCGACCCCAAGATGGTCGAGTTTGTTAAGACGAGCACCTGCGGCGTCATCGTGATGCATGCCGGCGAGGTCGCCGCGCCCACCCGCACGCACGCAACGGTGCAGCTCGATACCTCGGCAGCGGCGTTTGTTGCCGAGAAGGCGCGCGAGGCGGCTGCCGAGGCCGCGCGTGAGGCCGAGAAGCCGGCTCGCCGCCGTCGCGGCAAGTTGCTGGGCGAGCCTAAGTTGGAGGCCAAGCTTCCGGGCGGCGTGGTGCAGCCCTCGTTGCCGTTTGGCGAACCGGAGCCCACGCCCGAGCCTTCAAGCGAGCAGGAGACGCCGGCCGCCGAGCAGGCTGCTGCCGCCGAGACTGTCGCGCCCGCGCCCGAGGCCGCGCCCGCAGCCACCGAGGCCGAATCGGAGTCCAATGACCGCCTGGCCGCCATGATGCGCCGCAGCGCCCGCCGCGAGGAGGCCTACGTGCCCACCTCTCAGCTTCGCCGCTTTACCCTGCCCGATTCGGCGCCCATCATGCGCCGTGTCATGGGCTTTCTGTCCGACCAGGCTCGTACGCTCATCCATGCCGGCGTGTCGCGCGACCGCATCTGCATCGATCCCGGTCCGGGCTTTGGCAAGACGGCCAACGAGGACATCGTCATCCAGCGCGAGACCGCCAAGATGGCGTCGCTGGGCTATCCGCTCATGTGCGCCGTGTCGCGCAAACGTTTTGTGGGCGCCATCTCGGGCGTGACCGATGCCGCCGCGCGCGATGCCGCCACGTTTGGCGTGTGCCTGGGCGCTATCCAGGCCGGTGCCAACATCGTACGCGTGCACGACGTCACCGGCTTTGCGCAGTTCCTGAACGGTTACTGGGCTGTCGCCAAGCCGCAGCCGCGCCGTGCGTTTGTGGCCGTGGGCTCCAACCTGGGGCATCGTTGCGACAACATCCGCGCCGCGCGCGACATGATCGCCGAGATCCCGCTCACCTGCGTGTCCAATTGCTCGCGTATTTACGAGAGCGAGCCTGCCTACGAGACGCGCCAGGATGCGTTTGCCAACGCCGTCATCGAGATCAAGACCGAGCTGGCGCCGCTGGTGCTGCTCGACGAGCTTATGAAGATCGAGACCGAGCTGGGGCGTGACCGCTCCAAGAAAGCCAAGGTCAACGGCCCGCGCACCATCGACCTGGACCTGCTGTGGATGGACGGCGAGACCCACGGCGGCAAAAAGCTGCGCCTGCCGCATCCGCTCATTGGCGAGCGCGACTTTGTGCTGGTGCCGCTCGAGGACCTGATGCACGACCCGCCGCGGTTCTTCCGCTACAACGGTGTCGAGGTCAAGGAGCCCGAGGACCGCGTGGGCCATATCGTGGGCGAATTGGGGCGTATGTAGATGATCGAGATGAACGCTGTTGCCGCCGGTACCGAGCTTGACGCCGCGCGCGACGCGGGCCGCGAGGGTGTGTCCGCGGGCTGGTGCGCTTGGAGCGCGGGCGAGGCGTCGTTGACGTTTTCGCTGGTCGTGCGTCCGGATGTGAACATGCATGCCTTCCACGGCCTGCCGTTTGTGGCTGCGATGGGCATGATGGACGCGCTCGTGGGCACGGCTTCGACGCCGGGGTTGGGCCTTGCCGGTAAGGTGGGTATCCAGTGGCCGAGCGATATCGTGTGCGGTGCGCCTGCGTTTGAGACGTCGCTCGCGCGTGTTGCCGTGAACGGCGGTGCCGGTGCTGCGGGCATGTTCGGTGCCGTGACGGTGGATATTGAGCGTTCGGCGCTGGGCGAGCTTGGTGTGGACGTGGCTGACGAAGCGCTGGTCGAGGAGTTGGCCGCCGCCGTGCTGACCCGTGTGGACACCTGGGCGGTTGTTGCCAACACGCCGCAGGGCGCTGCCGGTCCGCTGGCCCCCGTGTTGGGCGAGTACTTCGACATGGTGCCGCTGCTGGGCCGCCAAGTTGCGGCGGTGTCGCCCAACGGCTTGCCGCTTGCGGTCGGTGTGTTTGCGGGCCTGGACATCTGGGGTCGCGCGACCATTAAGACCGATGCCGGCGAGCAGGAGTTTCCGCCCGAGGCCGTGCGCATTCGCGGGCTGTAGCGCGGGGCGTTCGCGCCCAAAGATAGACATGACAACAAGACCCTCCTCGGCCTGTGCCGGGGAGGGTTTCGCCTATCTGGGGAATGGGTTGCCAGCGCCCTATTCCTCAAAACTGAAAAATTTTCGTTTTTGAGGAATAGGATTAAGGCAGCTCGGTCTTTCGCGAGGTATATTCGCTATAGAGCCTATTCCTCAAAACTGAAAATTTTTCAATTTTGAGGAATAGCGATAAAAGACCGCGAGGAGGCCCCGATGAAACTCATCAATAGAACGTCATATATGGACACGTTGACGAGCCTTATTGGCGTGCCGGACATCAAGGTCATCACGGGCATCCGTCGTAGCGGTAAATCAAAATTGCTCGAGGCCCTCCGCGATTACGTGGAGGCAAATCTGTCCAATTCGAATGTCATCCATATCAACTACAACCTCGATGAGTTCGAGAATCTGCTCGAATATCATGCCCTGCTCGCCTATGTAAAAGAGCATCGAGCGTCCGACAAGCAAAACTTCCTGCTTATCGATGAGGTTCAGATGTGCGACGGCTTTGAACGCGCGATCAACAGCCTCCATGCATCCGAGCAGTACGACATTTTCATTACCGGATCGAACGCCTTTTTGCTGTCGAGCGATCTGTCGACGCTCTTTACGGGGCGTACGTTCGAGATCGAGGTTTTCCCATTCTCGTTTGAGGAGTATCGTCTCTATGGCGACGAGGGCGATGTCGACCGCGACTTCGATGAGTACGCGAGAATCGGCGGTATGTCCGGCTCTTACCCTTATCCACTGCAGGAGCAGCGCTATCAATATCTCTCCAATGTCTTTAAAACGCTCATCGTGAGGGATATCGTGCAGCGGCATAACGTGAGAAACGAATCGGCGCTGCTGCGCATTGCCGATTACATGATGGACAACGTTTCCAACATTACGTCGGCACGCAACATTACTGATGCATTAAATGCGGATGGGCTAAAGATTACGAACAAGACGGTCGGCACGTACATAGGGTACCTGTGCGATGCGTTTGCCTTCTATAAAGTTCGTCGGTACGACATTCGCGGCAAAAAATACCTTAAGAGCGGCGAGAAATATTACCTGGCAGACCACGCGTTCAAATACGCACTGCTCGGTACACGTGATATGGATTGGGGACGCGTATACGAGAACATGGTGGCCATCGAGCTGCTGCGCCGCGGATACGAGGTATACGTCGGTGTGCTCTATAAAAAGGAAATTGACTTTATAGCAATCAAGCGAAGCGAGAAGCTCTACATTCAGGTGAGCGACGACATCAGCTCGGATAAGACATTTGAACGCGAGATTTCGCCACTGCTGAGCATTGGCGACGCGTACCCCAAGATGATTCTCGCCCGAACGCATCACGAGGCCACGGACCGCAATGGGGTGCAGATCGTGGACCTGGCGAGGTGGCTATGCGGCGAGGCGTAGCAGAAAGCCTATTCCTCAAAACTGATAAATTTTCGATTTTGAGGAATAGGACCGATGCGTTGCCTAGTTCGCCGCTCGCGTTCGTGCTCGACTTAAGCCCCTGCTCTATCCCAGCTCCTGCATGCGGCGGTAGATTTCGCAGATACCCTTGATGGTGAGCTGTCCGTCGACCACGTCGAAGGCATCGGTCGAATCGGCGACGATGCTGGCGAGACCGCCCGTGGCGATAACGGTGGCATCCTCGCGGCCCAGCTCGCGCTTCATGCGCGCGACCAGGCCCTCAGCCATGGCGGCGGCGCCCGTTACGGCGCCGACCTTGATGCATTCCTCGGTATCGCGGCCGATGGCGTGCTCGGGCGCCTCGAGCGGCACGCTGGCGAGCTTGGCGGCACGGGCGGCAAGCGCGTCCATGGAGATGCGGATGCCCGGCGCGATCGCTCCGCCAATGTAATAACCGTCCTCATCGATGACGTCGATATTGGTCGCGGTGCCAAAGTCCACCACGATTGCCGGCGCGCCGTAGAAAGTCTCGGCCGCAACGGCGTTGGCGACGCGATCGGCACCTACGGCCTGGGGGCGCGCCGCGCGCAGCTTGGTCACCGCGGCCGTCTGCGGCCCGATGACGATGGCGTCCGCGGCAATGCGGTCGGCCACGGCGTGCCACTCGCGCGAGAGCTGCGGCACCACGCCCGCAAAGGCGATTGCGTCGACCGCATCGAGCGAAAGGCCGTACATCTTAAAGAAACCCATCAGGCGCACGTGGATCTCGTCGGCGGTATAGGAGCGGTCGGTGGGCATACGCCACGACTGCACCAGCTCGTCTCCGTCAAACAGGCCCATGGCCGTCTGCGTGTTTCCCATATCGATAGCGAGCAGCATGTCTACTCCCAGTGTTGGCATAAAAGGACGCGCACCATTGTATACGCGCCGCCGACGGCGCTCGGCTGCGATTCGTTTACGGTGATAGGGGCTGAGGGGTTTTAAATATGAAGGAATTATGCTCTACGAGATTTTCCTTGCCGCTTACCGAACTCCCGCGTAATATTCTTTCTTGCGCACATGAAGCGCCCAGACATTGCGGGGTGGAGCAGTCTGGTAGCTCGCCGGGCTCATAACCCGGAGGTCGTAGGTTCAAATCCTGCCCCCGCGACCAAGAACTTGCAGCTCGTCGGCCTAGCCGGCGAGCTTTTTTGTTATTTCGGGACCGTGTTTTCGATCCAATTCTCGGCCTCTCAAACAAAATCTCGATCTGTAACATCTAGACCCGATTTGGGCGGCTAGGTGTTACAGATCGAGATATACCGGTGGGCTTGGTCGTGTTTGTCTAAATCTGTAACACGAGGGACGGTTTTTGCCGAGTAACCGTTACAGATTGAGATTTTCTAGCAGGCGGGTTTGGTTTGTCTCGATCTGTAACAGGTAGGGGTCAAAAGTGGGCCTAGCTGTTACAGATCTAGATTGTTGAGGATGGGCCGAGAGGAATGTCTCGATCTGTAACAGTAAGACCCAGTTTTGCCACGTAACTGTTACAGATTGAGACAAACCGACGGGCCGCCCCGCCCCATCCACCTGCCGCCACCTGATATTCGCCGATTTTCGTTGTGCCGCTGTGCCTCCATGCCATATCCTCTAGACAACTACGCGGCATCATCGCCGTCGCGCCTACAAGAGAGGAATGTCCATGACCACACCTGCATCCAAGCTGCTCCAGCCCATTACGGTTGGCCCCCTTGAGCTCAAGAACCGCATTATGTTTCCGCCGCTGACCACCGGCTATGAGGAGCGCGACGGTTCCATCGGCGAGCGCAGCCTGGCTTTTTACGAGCGCCTGGCCCGTGGCGGCGTGAGCTACATCGTCATCGGCGACGTCGCTCCCGTCATGACCGCAAGCCCCACGCCCAAGCTGGCGACCGACGCTCAGATTCCCACGTTTAAGGCGCTGGCCGACGCCGTCCACAAGCACGGCGCCAAGGTCGCGCTGCAGCTGTTCCACCCCGAGTACGATGTGCCCGGTGTCGGCCGCATGGTCATGGGTTCCATGGCCGCCGCCAAGGCCGCGCAGGAGGCCAAAGCCGCCGGCGACGAGGAGACCTTCGCCGCCAAGATGGTCGAGTCCAACGAGATCCGCAAGCAGGCCTACGCCAAGCTGCATCACGACATGCAGCACTTTGTGAACGAGGCGAGCGTAGAGCAGCTCACCCAGATCAAGGAGGCCATCGCCGCCTCGGCCGCCCGCGCGCAGCAGGCCGGCATCGACGCCATCGAGGTCCACGGCGACCGCCTGGTGGGTTCGCTGTGCTCGGCCATCCTCAACAAGCGCACCGACGAGTACGGCGGCTCGTTCGAGAACCGCGTTCGCTATGCGCTGGAGGTCGTCGCTGCCATTAAGGAGGCCGCGCCGGGGCTGATGGTGGAGTACAAGCTCCCCGTGATCATGGAGAACCCCGACGGCACGCCGCGCGGCAAGGGCGGCCTGCTGCCCGACGAGGCCTGCGAGTTCGCCAAGCTGCTCGAGGGCGCGGGCATCGACATGATCCAGGTCGCGCAGGCCAACCATACCGGCAACATGGGCGACACCATTCCGCCCATGGGCGCCATGCCCTACAACTGGACGCTGCCCGTGGCCGAGCGCGTCAAGGCCCTGGTCTCCGTGCCGGTGGCAACCGTCGGCCGCGTGGTTTCGGTCGAGGCCGGCGAGAAGATTCTGGAAGACGGCGCCGCCGACATCATCGCCTATGGCCGCTCGCTCATGTGCGACCCCGACATTGCGCTGAAGGCCGCCACGGGTGAGCCCATCCGCGAGTGCCTCAACTGCAACAAGGGCTGCGTCGACGCGATTCAAAACCGCAAGTACATCTCGTGCGTGCTCAATGCCGAGAACGGCGATGAGGCAACCATCGCCATTAAGCCGGGCGAGGGCGACAAGAAGATCGCCGTGGTGGGCGGCGGCATCGCCGGTCTGGAGGCCGCGCGCGTGGCGGCCAAGCGCGGCTACGACGTGACCGTCTACGAGGCGAGCGATCATCTGGGCGGCCAGATTGTGCTGGCGGCCGCGCCTCCGCGCAAGGGCGAGATCATGCGCTCGGTCGAGTACTACGAGAAGATTCTGCCCGGCCTGGGCGTGAAGGTCGAGCTCAACCATGCCGCTACCGCTGAGGACCTCAACGCCGCCGACGCTGCGATTGTGGCCGTGGGCGCACACGACGTGGTCATCCCCGTTCCGGGTGCCGATTCGGAGAAGGTCGTCTCGAGCTGGGACGTGCTGGCCGGCAAGGTGGAGCTCAGCGGCCGCGTCGCCGTCATTGGCGGCGGCCTGGTGGGCACCGAGACTGCCGAGTACCTGCTGCAGCACGGCTGCGAGGTGGCGATCGTGGAGATGCTCGACAAGATTGCCGCGGGCGAGTCCGAGACCATTCTGCCGCTGATTATGAGCGACTTTGCAGAGCACAACGTGGAGCAGCATGTTAAGACCCGCCTGACCGCCATTACCGACGAGGGCGTGGAGGCTGTTCGCACCACCGAGGACGGCGCCGAGGAGCCGGTGAAGATCGCCTGCGATTACGTGGTGATGGCCGTGGGCTCCAAGGCCAACGCGTTTGACCTGGATGGCGTGACGGTGCCCGTGACCTGCGTGGGCGACTGCTCGGGCGAGCGCACCGCCGACATTGCGAGCGCCATTCGCACGGCGTATCACGCGGCCAACGAGCTGTAGTTGGACATCGCGGCCAGGCGGGGCGGTAGCACGGATCCGTCTCGCCCGGCTGTGTCCCGTCGGGTGTCAACCGGTGCGGGGCCTGCAAGCGCAGCAGGTCCCGCCCTTTTTGTTTTGCTCCAGTGGATGGCAATGCGCGGTAATCATGAGGAGTGAGGACGTCTACTGCATTGCAGATCACTCAAAATTATTGTGGGAGGGGTTAATAACTATATCCTCTATACCAAAGGACATAAAGAGATGTCAATTTTGTTGACAAGCGAATGACGATTAGCTGCGAGTCAGCTACCAGCGTAAATAATCGATAAAGAAATGTCGTAATTTGGTGCCAAATGCCCAGATAACGCCGCGTCTATTTTAATTAACTGCTTTGAGCAAACAGTAAAATGCTACTATCTAACTTGCACGTAAGAAAGCAGATTAACGGCTAAGGCTAAGAAGTGGCAGGTATGTCGGAAGCAACTAGGACTCGCACGCATGCGCCCGAGGTTAGGCAGCGCGCCGTCGAGATCCTCCAAGAGGGGGTCGGTCATCGCGCTCTCGCCGCGGAGCTTGGCATTCCCCAGGCCACGGCTCGTCAGTGGGCCCGCGCGTATGCCGTGGGCGGTGCCGACGCCGTTCTCAACGCCGGTTCGCATCATCATACCTATTCGTACGACGTCAAGCTCGCTGTGGTTAAGGACCGTCTGGAAAACGGCTTGACGGTTCGCGAGGCCATGATCAAGCACAAGATTCCCAGCGAGTCTTCGGTCAAGGCTTGGTGCCGTCAGTACCGCGAGAGCGGTGAGGCCGCACTGGTCGATAAGCCGCGCGGTCGCAAGCCGCGCGTTAAAAAGGCAGAATAGCAAACGGGATGGTGCGCCCACAGGGGCGCATTTTTCTTGCCGCCTCTCTGCTCCAAAGCGGACGTGCCCTTACTCCGTACGCCTAAAACTCCCCAGTTGACCGAAAACCCGCTGCCGCTACTCATCAATTGAGCTATAACGTTAAACAATTGCAGCGTTTTTGCATGGGGGAGTGATGGTATGACGCTACTGTATTTCCTTACCCTGTTTCCGCTGGTACCGGCGCTGGGCATGCTGCTCGCGCGCGGTGACCGCGCCCGCGATGCGGTGGGGCTCATAGGTTCCGGCATTATTATGGCGGTGACAGTTGTAGTCGCCGTCATGTTTTTTGGCACGGGCCCGCAGAGCTTTGAGGTTGCCCCCGGCACCTCACATGTGCTCTCGATCATCAGCTCCGTCATCGACGTCATCCTGTGCGCCGTCATCCTGTACAACGCGTACAAATATAGGAACGCGCTCACCACGGTGCTCGGCATAGTCCAGCTGGTGGGTTCGCTCGCCTTTGCAGCCATGACGCTGCCCGCGGCCGAAGCCGTCACGGCGACGCCACTCTACCTAGACTACATGAGCGTGATCATGGTCCTCGCCGTCGGCATTGTCGGTAGCCTTATCTGCGTGTATGCCCTGGGCTACATGAAGGACTTCCAGGCCCATGACGAGCACGAGGCCGCGCTGCGCGGGCAGACCGCGCCCGACCGTCGCCCGCAGTTCCTGGCGCTTATGTTCCTGTTCCTCTCGGCCATGTTCGTCATCGTGACGAGCGACAACCTTGAGTGGCTGTTCTGCGGCTGGGAAATCACCACCGTGTGCTCGTTCCTTATGATTGGCTACACGCGCACGCCCGAGGCCATCAAGAACGCCTTCACCCAGATCATCTTCAACATGCTGGGCGGTATCGCGTTTTTGGCCGGACTCATGTACCTGCACGTTAACGGCATGCCGCTGACCATCTCGGGCATGATCGAGCTTTCCGGCGCCGGTACCGCGCAATCAGCGCTGCTGGTGATGCCGGTCATCCTGTTGTCGCTCGCCGCGCTCACCAAGGCCGCACAGATGCCGTTCCACACTTGGCTGTTGGGTGCCATGGTTGCCCCCACGCCCACGAGCGCCCTGCTGCACTCGTCAACCATGGTCAAAGCCGGCGTGTTCCTGATGGTCAAGCTGAGCCCGCTCTATGCCATCTATCCCGTGACCGGCTTTATGGTCACGAGTGTGGGTGCCATCACGTTTTTGCTCGCTGCCCTCATGGCCATCTCGCAGAGCAACGCCAAGCGTGTGCTCGCGTACTCCACCATTTCCAACTTGGGCCTCATCAGTGCCTGCTTGGGTGTCGGCGCGCCCGAGGCCGTATGGGCGGCCATCTTCCTGATCCTGTTCCACACGGTGGCAAAGTCGTTGCTGTTCCTGTGCGTGGGCACGGCCGAGCATCATATCGGCAGCCGCAATATCGAGGACATGGACGGTATGTTCAGCCGCATGCCGCACCTGACGCGCCTGATGATGCTGGGCATCATGGGCATGTTCGTGGCGCCGTTTGGCATGCTCGTGTCCAAGTGGGGCGCCCTGGTGGCGTTTGCGCAGACCGGCAACGTGCTCATGATCATGGTGCTTGCCTTTGGCTCGGCCGCGACGTTTTACTTCTGGGGCAAGTGGCTTGCCAAGCTTTCGGGCGTCGACCCCACGGCTCAAAACGTTGAGGTCAATGTCCATAAGACCGAATGGATGGCGCTCAACACCATCGCCGCGCTGCTGATTCTGTGCTGCGTGGCGTTCCCGGTTATCTCGAGCGGCCTGGTGTCGCCTTACCTCGCCATGGTGTTTGGCCGCGTGCCGTACGTTATTGGCAAGGACGCCATGTATCTGATGGTGGTTATCGTGGCGTTTATCGCCGTGGTGCTGCTGACGTCGTTCCGCGTGAGCAATAAGCCGCACGTCAACGTGTACCTTTCGGGCGTGGGAACCGACAAATATCGCCATTTCCGCGGCTCGATGGGACACGAGGTGAAGGCCGAAAAGCGCAATTGGTACTCGGAGGACGCCCTTGGCGAGAAGCGTATTGGCCCCGCGGGTAGCGTCGTGTGCTGCAGCATTATCTTGTTTGCGCTGCTGTGTTGCGCGTGGATTGGACCCGAGCGACTTGCCATGAGCGCGCCCTCGGTGTTGCGCGGCAAGTATTTCGAAGGCTCGGGCGTCGTGGGCATCTTTATAGGCACCGTGGCGTTTGTCCTGATTGCGCCGCTTCTGGGCGGTCTGATCGACGGCATCGATCGCAAGCTGTCCGCCCGCATGCAGGGCCGCGTGGGCCCGCGCCTGCTGCAACCCTTCTACGATGTGGCCAAGCTCCTGCGCAAGGCCCCTGCCAGCGTAAACACCATGGACGATACCTATATGGCGTGCGCGCTCATCTTTACCGTCGTGGGCGGCGGCATCTTTGTGTCGGGCTCCAACACGCTGCTGTGCGCTTTTATGGTGACGCTCGCCGCGATCTTTGTGGTGCTGGCGTCCGCCTCGACGCAAAGCCCGTTTGCCCAGGTCGGCGCCGATCGTGAGTTGCTGCAGGTTATGAGTTACGAGCCCGCCGTTCTGCTGATGAGCGTGGGCCTGTACCTTGCTACCGATAGCTTCGATTCCATCGCCGTGACGGGGCAGTCGGCCCCCATCATCGTGTACAGCGCGCCTATTTTCCTCGCGCTGCTCGCGGTGCTTACCATCAAGCTGCGCAAGTCGCCGTTTGACCTTTCGTACTCGCATCACGCGCATCAGGAGATCGTCCAGGGCGTCGCCACCGAGATGAGCGGCGGCACGCTGGCCAAGATGACCCTTATGCACTGGTGCGAGACCGTGCTGTTTTTGATGTGGGTGGGCATGTTCTTTGTTTGGGACAACCCGGTGAGCTGGGTCGTAGCCCTGGTCGTGATGGCCGCGACGTATTTTGTCGAGGTGCTGATCGACAACACCTTCGCACGCAGCACCTGGCGCAGCTGCTTTAAGCTCGGATGGGGCGTGGCGCTGGTGTTTGGCCTGCTCAACCTTATGCCCATCCTCGTCGACGTGTTTATTTAGGAGGCGGCATCCATGGATCATAAAATGTCGCGCTCGCCGTGGGTTATTCATTACGACGGCTCGAGCTGCAACGGATGCGATATTGAGGTGTTGGCCTCGCTCACGCCGCTGTTCGATGCGGAGCGCTTTGGCGTGGTCAATACCGGCAACCCCAAGCATGCGGATATCTTTTTGGTGACGGGGTCGGTCAATGCCCAGAACCTGCCCGTCGTGCGCCAGATCTACAACCAGATGCTCGAGCCCAAGTGCGTGGTGGCGTGCGGCATCTGCGCGTGCTCGGGCGGCGTGTTCCGCGATGCGTATAACGTGATCGGCGGCGTGGACCGTGCGATTCCCGTGGACGTGTACGCGCCCGGGTGCGCCATTCGTCCCGAGACCGTGATCGATGCCATCGTGGAGGCGTGCGGCATCCTGGACCAGAAGGAGGCCGTGATGCGCGCCGGCGGCGATCCGCTCACCGTGGGCGGCGCTGCTACCTGGGACGGTGGCGTTGAGCTGGGCGAGGACGGGTTTGTGGCTGCGGGGGCCGGTGACACGGCCGCCGCCGGTGACGCGCGTGCCGGGAAGTCCGCAGCGCCCGCCGCTGGCGACGTGCCTGCTGAGACGCCCGCCGCTGCAAAGGAGGCCGAGTAATGCAAAAGGCTATCTATATCACCGTCAGGATCGACGAGCTGTTGCCGCATGTCCAGGCGCTCAAGGGTGCCGGCGCGCGCTTTGTGCAGATGCATGCCGAGCGCTGTGTGGACGACGGATCGTATCGCCTGGTCTATACGTTTATCAACGTCCGCGCTGCGCAAGAGCAGATCGCGCGGGACGGAAACTATGCGATCGAGAACCTGGTGGTTGAGGGCATCGACCAGTGCCAGGAGATTCCGTCCATCAGCTCGTATTATCCGGCGGTATTTCCGTTTGAAAATGAGGCCCACGACCTATTTGGTCTTGCCATCACCGATATGCAGATTGACTTTAAGGGCTTTTTCTACCAGGTCTCGACCGCCGAGCCCATGAGTGTGATCACGCCCGAGGTGAAAGCCGCCCGCGAGAAAGCCATGAAGGTTCGTGCCGCCGCCGAGGCCAAGGCGCGCAAAGCCGCTGCCGAGAAGGCCGCTGCTGCCGCGGCCGCTGCGGAGGAGGGTGCCGCGGGCGCTGGCGATGCCGCGGGTGCTACTGTCGCTCAGCCCGCTGCGGCTGCCGGCTCCGATGCTCAGCACGATGAAGCTGCCGCCAAGGCCGCGCTCAAAGCCGCCGAGCTGGAAGCAAAGCTCGCCGCCATGGATCCCGAGAAAGCGGCCAAGGTCCGCGCGGCGCTTGCCGCCAAGGCCGCCCGCG
The DNA here is from genome assembly GCA_959026725.1 of uncultured Collinsella sp. Lineage (GTDB taxonomy): Bacteria > Actinomycetota > Coriobacteriia > Coriobacteriales > Coriobacteriaceae > Collinsella. Next base: position 192,752 of record CAUFMG010000001.1, on the reverse strand, counting down.
ACAAGCAGAAAAAGGAGGCGTAAGGTCCATGGCACGTCGCTCCGTTATTCCGTTTGGCCCGCAGCACCCGGTGCTGCCCGAGCCGCTTCATCTGGACCTGGTGATCGAGGACGACCGCGTCATCGAGGCAATTCCGCAGATCGGCTTTGTGCACCGCGGACTCGAGAAGCTCACCGAAAAGCGCGACATGCACCAGTTTGGCTACATCGCCGAGCGCATCTGCGGCATCTGCGCCGTGGGTCACAGCTGCGGCTATGCCAGCGCCTGCGAGCGCATGCTTGACATCGAGGTGCCCGGCCGTGTGCAGTATATCCGCACCATTTTGCACGAGCTTTCGCGCATTCACTCGCATCTGCTGTGGTTGGGCCTGCTCGCCGATGCCTTTGGCTTCGAGGCGCTGTTCTATCGTTCGTGGACCCTGCGCGAGCAGATTCTCAAGATTTTTGAGAGTACCTGCGGCGGCCGCGTGATCCTTTCGATTAACGAGATCGGCGGCCTTAAGCACGATATCGAGGACTCCGAGCTGGCCGGCATTGTCCAGACGCTTGACGCCATGCGCCCCGACTACGAGGCCTTGGTGCATACGTTTTTGGACGACAATAGCTGCGGCGAGCGCCTGCATGGCGTGGGCGTGATCAGCAAGAAGGACGCGCTGGAGCTTTCGATGGTCGGCCCGTTTGGGCGCGCCTCGGGCGTGGATTACGACGTGCGCATGTTCGGTGACGGCGCCTATGCGGATCTGGCTGCGTTTGAGCCGATTGTTGCCACCGATGGCGATTGCTATGCCCGCTGCCAGGTGCGTTGTGCCGAGGTCACGCAGGCCATGGACATCATCAAGGAGCTTGTCGGCAAGATTCCGCACGACGGCATCGGCGGACGCACCAAGCTCACGCCGGCCGACGGCGCGCGTGGCGAGGTTGTGATTGAGCAACCGCGTGGCGAGGCGTATTACTATGTACGCGGCAACGGCACCAAGAACCTGGACCGTTTTCGCGTGCGCACGCCGACGTCGCAAAACCTGGCAGGTCTGACGCATGCGCTGCAGGGCGTGCTCCTTGCTAGCGTGCCCATGATCATCCTGACCATCGACCCCTGCATTAGCTGCACGGAAAGGTAGGCGCGGCATGAGTTTACTGACATTTGCCAAGACGGCCTTGGGTTCTATGGTCAAGCGGCCGGTTACGGTGTGCTATCCGCAGGAGAAGCTGACGGCGCCCGAGCGCTTGCGCGGGCATATCGTCAATGACATGGACGTGTGCATCTGCTGCGGCATGTGCGCACGGCGTTGCCCGGCGGGCGCGCTCGCGGTCGATCGCAAGGGCGGAACGTGGTCGATCGACCCGTATGCCTGCGTGGTGTGCGGTGAGTGCATCGAGAGCTGCCCCAAGCACTGCCTGACTATGGACACCGCCCGCACCCCAGTCGCAGCGGACAAGACTCCCACAGTAGAAACCAAACCGGAATAGCGCCGGAATAGAGCTGGAATAGGGGCCGGTGGGGCAAAAATGCCCCACCGGCCCCGCGCTTAAACGCGCGGCTGGGCCGCCGCAAACAAAACTATGCCGGTTTACGGGGCTGGATGGCGAACCTCCGACCATACGGAAAAACACAAAAACAAAACCGCAGGTAGATAGCCTGCCGTTTTTCAAAAAATGAGGGTATGGATGAGGGTCCCGACTTTTGCCCCGTAATCCGGCATAGTTTTGAAATAGCACCATATCCGTAGAAGCCCTTGATCTCCCGTGGACAGAGGGAAACGGATCATTTTTGCCTTGCGAGGGCTGCCGCGTGACCCGTCTGCCACGAAATGGGCCTATCTACTACGTTTAGGCGGCAGCCCTCGACCACGTCAAGTAATGCGAAATGAAAACCGCAGGTAGAACGCTTGCAGTTTTTCATGAAAAGCGGCTATGGTCGGGGGTATCGAGTCAAACGTAGTAGATGGCCCGATTTCGTGGCGAGCGTTACCAACTGATTCCCCGGGGACGGAGGAAAACGGGTCATTTTTGCCTGATGGCTCCGAGTCGCACCCGTTTTCCTGCGAAAACGCCGTGTCTCAACTTTGGTGAGACATTTGTCTCACGCCCAAAACCGAATCTGGAACATGTGTCACCTGCCCTAATTGTGTCTCATTCCGTAACTTTAGGCTGATGCAAGGTCTGAGCCTGCGAGAAGGGAGACACGATGGGTAAGTACACGAGGGGTCTCTTGGCGGTGATACTGGCCGTAGTGCTGGTGTTGCCAGCCGCAGCATTCGCCATGCTGCCCGAGGCCAACGCCAGGTCCAGCACAGGAATGGACGGACCGATAATGACCGGAAAGGTCGCCGACCCCGACACCAGCGGTCGCTGGGAAATCTGGGCGGCAGGCCACGGTGGCAATAAGGTAACGACCCAAAACGTCGGTCGAATCTGGACCGACAAGACGGTCAAGGCAACCGAGGAAAACGAAGAGTCGGACTTTTTGACCACGCTTTCGGCGATGTCCTCGACGTCTAATTCAACCGTGACGGTCACCACGCCGCTTGACATCGTGATGGTGCTGGATGCCTCTGGCTCGATGGATGATCCTATGGGTGGCGGAGATTCCACCAAGCGTATCGATGCACTGAAGAGCGCTGCGAACAGCTTTATCAATACCATTGCCAAGCAAAACGAGGGTATCGAGGGTGTCGATAGGCAGCACAGGGTTGCCATTGTTAAGTTTGCGGGTGATAAGACCAATAAGGTCGGCAATGACCAGTACAAGAAAGGGCAATTTTGGTACAACAACTCGCAGGTGATGAAGGGTTTGACCGATTGCTCTGGCGGCAACGTGAAAGTTCTTGAGGATACAGTTGCTGGAATCAAACCAAGCGGTGCCACGCGTGCCGACTATGGTCTGGAACTGGCCGGGGATATCACTTTTGGCCGCGCAGATGCCAAGAAGATCGTTGTGTTCTTTACCGACGGCAAGCCAACGAGCTTCAGCGAGTTTGATTCTGACGTCGCCAAGGGTGCCGTGACGGCTGCCAAGAAGATGAAGGATGGCAAAGCCACCGTTTATACCATCGGCATCTTTAGTGGAGCGGACCCCGCTGACGATCCCTCGAAAGAGGGGACAAGCGACGTCAACAAGTTTATGCACGCCGTGTCGAGTAATTATCCCGATGCCACGTCGTATGCGAGCGACAAGCTTGGCACACGCGCGGAAAACTCCGACTACTACAAGTCGGCGACCAACGCCGAAGAGCTCAAGAAGGTCTTCGACGACATCTCACAGGCCATCACATCGGAGGCGCCTTATCCGACCGAAATCCATAAGGGCTACGACGAGACCAAGTCCGGCTACATTACGTTTACCGACGAGCTGGGCGACTTTATGCAGGTCGACGGATTTACCGAAGTCGTCATCAACGGCACGCCGTTTACCGAGGCGAGCAAGACGTTCAACAAAGAAACCAATACCGACACATACGAGTTCACCGGCAAGGCAAAAGACCTGCTCATCACCGTGCAGCGTGCTGGCGCTGACAATCCCCAGAAGGGCGATATCGTAACGGTTAACATTCCTGCGTCGTTGATTCCGCTGAGCCACTTTAAGACCGTAGACGGCAAGCTTTCGGTCGACAACGTTAAGCCCATTCAGGTGAAGTATGCCTCGAGCGTGAAGAGCGCCGCACTTGACAACCTGTTTACGCCCGAGAAGGTCACGGGGCTCAAGGACTACATCGAGCATAATACGACTGTCGTTGACGGCACCAAGACCGTGAGCTTCTACGCGAACAAGTGGAGCGGTGGTGCGTTGGGTGATACGGTTGCGACCTTTGAGCCGGCCGACACCAACCGCTACTACTACTTCCAGAAGCAGACTCCCATTTACACGGACAAGGACTGCACACAGCCTGCAAAGAATTCGCTGACAGATACTGGCACCTATTACTACAAGGATGAGTTTGAGGAGCAGGGCGAGAACGGCGAGGCCAAGCCCGCCACTGCCGTCATCGAGTTTATCGGCGGCGACGCTGCCAAGTTTGACGGCGCTATTGTTGCCGACAAGGACGGCAACCTTTCGTTTAGCGTGGGAACCGCGCGTCTGGCCTTTATCGACGAGCTCCACACCACCAAGGGCAGCGTGGGCGGCAACAGCACTGGTACCGCGACCGACGTTCTCAACCCCAAATGGAACAACGTGTCCGCCAAGGCGGCTGCGACGCATGTCAATTCCTATCTGGGCAACAACGGCAAGATCAGCTTTGCGTATGACATGACGCCGGCAATGGTGAACACCAAGGCCAGCTTTGGTCTAACCAAGGTGCTCGAGGGTCGCGACTGGACGAATGCTGACGCGTTTGAGTTTGGCCTGACATCCGAGAGCGGCGCCCCGATGCCTGCGGCTAGGACTGCGACCGTGCGCAAGGCTGACCTGGACCAGGGCAAGGCTGCCATCGACTTCGGCACGATCGAATACACCGAACCTGGCACGTACGTCTACAAGGTCAGTGAAAAGCATGCCGGGACCACGATTGACGGCATCGCCTACAGCAAGAACGTCGCGGAGATCACCGTGACGGTAACGCCCGACAAGGAGGGCGAGCTCAGCGCCGCTGTGAAGGTGGCCTGGAGTGAAGCCGAAGTGACCGAGTTCAAGAACGTCTACGCTGCGGATCCTGTTGAGTCCAGCGTTACCGACCAGATTACCGTGGCCAAGTCCCTGACCGGGCGCGACTTGACGGAAGGCGAGTTCAGTTTTGAGCTGCGCGAGGTAAAGGGCGAGGACTCTGAGCTTATCGAGACCGTTGCGAACGCCGCCGACGGCAAGGTGACGTTCAGCACCATCAAGTACACCGAGATCGGCCAGCACACCTACATGCTGCGTGAGGTCAAGGGCGACGCCGGTGGCATCACCTATGACGATACGATCTACACTGTCGTGACGACCATTGCCGATAACGGCAAGGGCCAGCTGGCCGCTACGCACGAGCTGAAGGGCGCCAAGGACGTCAAGAGCATCGAGTTCAAGAACGCCTACACCACAAATGCTGCCGAGGCATCGCTTACGGGCATCAAGAACCTGCAGGTCGCCGACGGCTTGACCCCGGCTGACATTGCCGGCAAGTTCACCTTTACCGTGACCGGTGAAGAGGGCGCACCCATGCCCGCGAACGCGAGTGTGACCAATGATGCCAAGGGCAAGGTCGACTTTGGCAAGATTACCTTTACGCTCGACGACCTTAACAAGGCTCTGGGCGAGAAGCCCGAGAAGCGCGAGCACACCTTTACCTACACCGTGACCGAGTCCGGCGAGGTCGCTGGCGTGACCAACGACGCCAAGCTGTCGCGCGAGGTTTCCTTCACCGTGACTGATGACGGCAAGGGCAATCTGAGCGTATCCCACAAGCCGGACGGCGATGTGGCATTTACGTTCACCAATACCTATAACGTGACGCCTGTCGAGACGAGCGTCACCGACCAGATTACCGCGACCAAGGTCCTGACCGGGCGCGAGCTTGCTGCCGGCGAGTTCTCCTTCGAGCTCGTCGAGGGCGAGGGCGAGGACGCCAAGGTTATCGCCACCGGCACTAACGCCGCCGATGGCAAGATCACGATGAGCGCCGTGAAGTACACCAAGGCCGGAACGCACGCCTACACGCTGCGCGAGGTCAAGGGCGGAACCATCAGCAAGGGCGTCACCTACAGCGATGCCGAGTACACCATCGAGACCACCATCACGGACAACGGCGACGGTACGCTCAGCGCCACGCATGTTCTGAAGGACGACGTCAAGGCTGCAACTTTCGAGAACGCTTACAGCGTGACCCCGCTCGACGCAGAGTTCGACTTTGGCCTGGGCAAGGCCATCGACGGTCGCGACTGGACGGACTCCGACAAGTTCAGCTTTACCATTACCGCTTCCGAGGGCACCCCGCTGCCCGATCCCGCAACCGTAACCGTGAGTAAGAAGGACGCGAAGGACGGCATCGCCGCCATCAAGTTCGGCAAGATCCACTACACGGCTGCCGGAACCTACAAGTATGAGATCCGCGAGAACGCGGGTAATACGGTCGGCATGACGTATGACTCCCACGTCGCGACCGCCGAAGTAACCGTGACCGAGGACGGCGATGGCAACCTGACCGCCAACGTCACCAAGAAGGAAAACGGACGCTTTACCAACACGTACCGCACTGAGCTTAACTACACCGCGGCCGGCGGTCTGTGGCTCAGCAAGTATCTGGACGGCCGCCCCATGACCGAGGGCCAGTTCACCTTTACCGTGACACCTGCTGACGACGCTTCGGCTCGCGCGCTCGGTCTGCTGCCCGGGGCCAACAGCTTCAAGTCTCCCGAAGCGGCAGAGGCAACGGTCGGACTGATCGACATTCTGGCTGGTCATGAGGTTAAATTTACGCAGGCTGACGCCGGCAAGACCTTCAAGTACACCGTGGCCGAAAAGAACGACGGCCAGCCCGGTTACACCTACGATGACGCCGTACGCACGGTGACGATCGCCATCGCCGACGACACCGCCGGTACGCTCACTGCTACGACGACCGTTTCCGGTGGTCCCGAGGGCACGCATGAGACGGTCCACAAGAGTGGCGAGAACAAGGTCGAGAAGGCCCTGGTGCCGTTCCACAACAGTTACAGCGCTACGACCAACACGCCTGGCGGCACCGCCGCTCAGGTCGTTGCCACCAAGACTCTGACCGGCCGCCCGATGGCCGACGGCGAGTTCTGGTTCGGCATCGCCTATCAGGGTGAGCTTGTGGCATACGAAAACCTCAAGCCCAATATCGGCGGGCACGTGAGCTTTGATACGCTGCACTACGACACTAAGATGCTTGCTAATCTTGAGGCTGCTGGGCTTGCCCATCGTACCGACAAGGACGGTAAGCTTGCCTGGACCATTAACTACACGGCCTACGAAGATTTATTCGGGCTGCCGAATGGCGTTTCCGCTACAACGTGGAGCTTTGGCTTTAAGGTTATCGTCGTCGACAACGGTGACGGTACCCTGACGGCGACGGTCGACTACGGCGGCGTCGAGCCCTTGTTCGAGAACGTCTACGGCGCCGACGCCGTGGATGCCGCGCTCACCGGTACTAAGAAGCTCCAGGTTGCCGAGGGCCTGACCCCGGCCGACATCACGGGTAAGTTCACCTTTACCGTGACCGCCGACGAGGCAGGTGCCCCGATGCCCGAGCGCACGACCGTAACCAACGACGCAGCCGGTAACGTGGACTTTGGCAAGATCCACTTTACGCTCGAGGACCTCAACCGCGCTCTGGGCGTGACGGACGATGCGACCGATAAGGCCGAGGCGGACGAAGCTGACGAGGCCGAGGCCGACGAGGCAGAGGCTGAAGAGGCCGACCCCGCCGCTGACGCCAATGTCGACGAGTCCGAGCCTGCGGCCCCCACCGCTCCGCGCTCGCACACCTTTGCCTATACGGTGACCGAGACCGGCAGCGCCCCTGGCGTGACCAACGATGCCAACGCCACGCGCAAGGTTTCCTATACCGTGACTGACGACGGCGCCGGACATCTGAGCGTCGTGCGCAACGGCGACGACGGTGCGGCCTTCACATTCATCAACACCTACAGCGTAACGCCCACCGACTCTGTCGTGACCGATCAGGTCAAGACGGTCAAGCGTCTGACCGGACGCGACCTTGCAGCCGGCGAGTTCACGTTTGATCTGCTCGAGGACGGCGTGGTTGTCGCTAGCGGCACCAACGACGCCAACGGCACTGTGACACTGAGCCCGATCCGCTACGAGGCGCCCGGCACGCACACGTACACGCTGCGCGAGGCTTGCCCCAATGCGCTCGGCCTGTACAAGGGCGTCACCTATGACGGTACGACCTACACCGTCGTGGCCACCGTCTCTGACAACGGCGATGGCACACTGGCCGTGACGCACAAGCTCGAGGGAACCACCGAGTCGGCTGGTTTTACCAACAAGTATCACGCCATGCCCACCCAAGTCTCCATCGGCGCCATCAAGGTGCTCGAGGGACGCGAGCTCAAGAAGGACGAGTTCAGCTTTAAGCTCGTTGGCGAGGGCATCGAGTCCACCGTCACCAACGATGCCGACGGTAAGATCAGCTTCGACAAGTTTGAGTACGACGAGCCCGGTACGCACGTCTACACCATCAGCGAAGTCAAGGGCGACGAGGCCGGTATGACCTACGACAAGTCCGTCTTTACCGCGACCGTCAACGTGGTCGATGACGGCGAGGGCAACCTCAAGGCGAACGTCGCCTTTACCAAGGGCGACAGGAGCGTCGAGGGTATCGTGTTCAACAACACGTACAAGAAGCCCGAGACTCCTACGCCGACACCCGATCCCGGCACGCCCAAGACCGTGACGAACATCGTCAAGACGGTCAAGGGTTTCCTGCCCACCACGGGCGACCAGCAGGCTGCCGCTCTGCTTATGGCATTTGTCATCGCCATGGCCGGCGTCGGAGCCCTGGTCTGGGGTATCCGTAAGCGCTAGGCACGCTGGCAGCGCCCGGGGCCAGAAGGCCCCGGGCGGCCGGCGGGGAGCCAGAACATAGCCCCACCCCCAGCCCCAGCCGCCACGGAGGTATCTCCCTCCTCCGTGGCGGCGCTTTTGTGCGTAGGCGAGAAGGGTTCGCCACGAAACCGGCCCATCTACTACGTTTAGCCCCTTACCCCCAACCATGCCGAAAAGCGCAAAAACAAAACCGCAGGTAGAACGCCTGCGGTTTTGTTCAAAACGAAGGTATGGTCAGGGGTATCGAGTCAAACGTAGTAGATGGGCCGATTTCGTGGCGGGCGGTTTCGGCTGATCCATTGGGGACGGAGGAAAACGGCTCATTTTGGTCCCGCGAGGCTGGCGGAGACACTCGTGCAGGGCCGCCCGAACAAAACTATGCCGGTTTACGGGGCTAAGTCACGCGCTCCCAACCATGCCGATATCCGTGAAAATAAAACCGCAGGTAGACAAGCCGTCATTTTACGGAAAACGCGGGTATGGATGGGGGCCCTGAGCTTAGCCCCGTAAACCGGCATAGTTTTGAAATGGCATTAAATCGATAACAGCTATTTTGCTCTGTCGGAGCGGTTGGCCGTTGGGTAATTACCCTCGCAGGTAGGCGATGGCGATCTGCGTGCGGTTGCGTAGGCCCATTTTGGCAAGGATCGAGCTGATGTGGTTGCGTACGGTGCCTTCGCCCATATAGGCGGTGGCGGCAATCTCCTTGTTATCGAGGCCGCGGGCGATGAGCTCGGCGACTTCGAACTCGCGGTCGGTCAGACCGGCAAAGGCGGCGGGCCGGCGGGTCGCGCCGGCCTCGACGTCCGCCCCATCAAAGTTGATATCTTCGATCGCCTTGCCCTCGAGCACGCGTTTGCCGTCCATGACCTGCGCCAACGCCGGCGGAATGGCAGCGACATCGGTCTTGATCAGGTAGCCGCGGGCGCCCAGCTTGAGCGCCGACACAATGTACTCGTCATCCGAGAACGTCGTCAGAAACACCACGCGCGCCGCAGGGTCGTGCTCAAGGATCTCGCGCGCGGCCGAAAGGCCGTCGCGTCCCGGCATCTGGATGTCGAGCAGCGCAATATCGGGTGCGTGCTCGGCGTAGAGCGCCACCGCATCGTTGCCGTTGGCACCGGTGCCCACCACTTCGATCTGCGGCTGGGCGCCCAAGATAATCTTGAGCGAATCGACCACCAAGCGGTCGTCGTCGACAACGATGAGCCTCATCGGCCCTCATCTCCTTGCTGTTTGGGAACGGTGGCAAACACACGCCAGCCGCCGGCGCCGGCACGCGGGCCGGCGGTGAAGGTGCCGCCAAGCGCCTCGATGCGCTCGCGCATGGAGGCGAGCCCCATGCCCTCCGCGGTGCCGCGGCCGCTTGCTTGGACCTCACCCACGCCATCGTCGGTAACAATGAGCTGGTAAAACGACGGATGCTCCATGCACCGTACGGTGACGGTCTGGGCGCAAGCGTGGCGTATGGTATTGGAGAGCGCTTCGCGCAGGACCGCTGCAAAGCAGTTGGCGACGTTTGCGGGCGCATGTTCGGCCATAACTTCAAGCTCAATCTGCGGGCCGCCGTCCGAGCGTGTGCCTTCGACAATGCGTTCGAGCTGCACGGAAAGGTCGACGGCGTTGTCGTTGAGCGCGTGGACGCTGGCGCGCACAAGCTGGAGCGCCTCGTCAACCGTGCGTTTAACGTCGGCGAAATCGGCGGCGACGCCAGGCTCGTCGGCGTGGACCACGCGTAGGGCTTCGGCCTGCAGTGAGGCGCGCGTGAGCTGGTGCCCGACGTTATCGTGGATCTCGCGCGCGATGCGGGCGCGTTCGGCGAGCGTCGCGAGCTCGACTTCGTAGTCCTGGCGATCGGCAAGATCGCGGTTGCGCGCCTCGAGCGCGAGGGCTCGTTCCTGCAGCTCGTCGCGGGTGCGGCGCATGCGCCGCTGCTCGCGCTCCAACTGGGCGGTGCGTAGCGATAGCAAGGTGGCGGCAACCGAAAGGATGGCGGTCAGCAGGAGCGTTCGTGCGGTAAGCGCATCGGCGCGAAGGTCCGCGACGAGCGCAAAGGCAAAGACGGAGCCAATGCCCAACGCGACCCAGGCGTGCTCGCGGCGCACGCGTCGCGCGATGTCATAGAGGGCGAGAGGCGCAAACGGCACAAACGGCGGCACGAAGACAGCCGCGATGATGCAGGCGTAGCTCGCTGCCTCGCTTGCGCGTCGGGTGCGTTTCCCCTGTGCGACCTCGGCCAGCGAGGTGGCAATAATGCCAAGGCAAAACGCCACAACCAGACGAGCGTCCACGGCAAGACCCATGGCGGCCGCAATACAGCACGCCAGCACGATCGATTTGTCGAAAAGCCTGTTCATACGGGTATTGTACGCGAAGCTACGCGTGGTGGAGGGGCCGCCTAGCGCAACCGTGACATTCCTCCCGCACGGTGGGGCGGTCGCGTCAGCGGGCCACGCGACCGAGCCCCCGCACTCGTGACAAAGCTCACTGGTGCGCGCCGTCCGCTCCTGCGATGATGCAATCGTACCGGGCCGCAATCAACAGAAGGGCCGCCTCATGACAGACATCGTCCACGTCGAAAACCTCGTCAAGCGCTACGACGATCTTATCGCGCTCGACCACTTTAACCTGAGCATTGCCCCCGGCGAGATCTTTGGCCTGCTGGGCCCCAACGGCTCGGGCAAGACTACGTCCATCAACTGTATTCTGCAGCTGCTTGCCTACGACAAAGGCGCCATCGAGCTGTTCGGCGAACCCATGACGCCCGCCCGCTACGACCTCAAGCGCCGCATCGGCGTGGTGCCGCAGCAGGTGGCGGTGTTTGACGAGCTCACGGTGCGCGAGAACATCGACTATTTCTGCAGCCTTTACGTCAACGACCGCAAGCGCCGCCGCGCGCTCGTGGACGAGGCCATCGACTTTGTCGGGCTGGGCGACTTTACCAAGTTCCGCCCCGGTAAGCTCTCGGGCGGCCTAGCGCGACGCCTCAACATCGCCTGCGGTATCGCGCACAAGCCCGAGCTCATCTTCTTTGACGAGCCCACGGTGGCGGTCGACCCGCAGAGCCGCAACGCCATCCTGGAGGGCATCTGCCGCCTGCGCGACGAGGGCGCCACAGTGGTGTATACCAGCCATTACATGGAGGAAGTCGAGCAGATTTGCAGCCGCATCATGATCATGGACGGCGGGCGCGTGCTGGCGCAGGGCACCAACGACGAGCTCAAGCGCATGATTCAGATGGGCGAGCGCGTGACCGTCGAGGTCGGCGCCGTCGAGGCCGCCACGGTCGAGCGGCTGCGCGCCCTCGAGCATGTGCTTTCGGTTGAGCTGTCCGGCGGCGAGCTCGTCTGCACCTGCGAGGCGAGTCCGCACAATCTGGTCGACATCCTCGACACGCTGCGCACCGCCGACGTTGCGCTCGGCCGCGTGTGGAGCGAGCCGCCGACCCTCAACGACGTGTTCCTCGAGATCACCGGCCGCGAGCTGCGCGACTAGGGGGCGGCCATGTTCAACACTATCATCACCACGGTCAAGACGCTGCTGCGTCGGCCGAGCACATTGGTCTGGGGCGCGGTCTTTCCCATCGCACTTTCCACGATGTTCATGTTTATGTTTGCGAATCTGAGCTCCGACGGCACGGTCGACCCGGTGCCGGTGGCCGTTGTCGCTGACGAAGCCTGGGACGCCTCGACCTTTAAGGATGTGGCGACGTCGCTTGCCAAGGAGGGCGACGACCAGCTGCTCGAGATCCACGAGTGCGACGATGCAGCCGACGCGAACCGTGCGCTTAAGGCCGGCGAGGTCGCGGGCATCTATACGGTCGACGACGCGGGCACGCCCAAGCTCACGCTGCTTTCGAGCTATGACAACTCGCGCGCCTCGTCGGTGCTCACCGACCGCAGCATTCTGGAGACGGTGGCAAGCTCGTATACGCAAAATGCCGAGCTCATGTCCCAGATTGCCCAGGACAACCCGGCGGCGCTCGCCGACCCGGAGGCGGTTGCGCGCGCCCTGTCGCTAGAGGGCGGCACCCGCCGCGTTAGCCTGACGCGCACCACGCCCGATGGCACGGTCATCTACTACTACGCGCTCTTTGGCCTGGTTGCGATGATGTCTGCCGAGTTTGCTGCCTTGAGCGTCGTCGATTTGCAGCCCAATCTGTCGGGCCTTGGCGCGCGCCGCTGCGTGGGCGGCCTTTCCAAGACGGCGTCGCTGGCCGGCATCTTTGTCGGCTCGTGGCTGGTCTCCTTCGCCTCGATGACGATCGCGATTGGCTATGTGCGCCTGGTCGTGGGCGTCGACTTTGGCGGGCGCGAGGGACTGTGTCTGGTGGGCGGCGCCGCTTCCGCGCTTGCCGCCACGGGCCTGGGGCTCTTTGTGGGCACGCTTCCCGTTAAGGGCGGCAAGGCGTCCAAGTCCGGCATCCTTACGGGCTTTGCTACCACGTGCGCCCTGTTCGCCGGCCTCTACGGCGAGCCGGCGATGGCGCTTGCCGACGACGTCGCCCGCGCCTGCCCTGCCGAGTGCTGGCTCAACCCCGTCAAGCTTATCTGCGACATGTTCAACCGCCTGTATTTCTTTGAGGACCTGGGCCCCTTTGCCGTTCGCGCCGGCGCACTGGTCCTTATGGCGCTGCTGTTCGTTGCCGCCGCCACGCTGATCTTTGGAAGGAGCCGCTATGAGCACCTTTAAGACCGCGCTTCGCATGGCGCTGGCGCACCCGTTCTACCTGCTCATCTATACGGTGTTCATCTCGCTCATGGGCGTATTCATCGCGGCATCGGTGAGCTGGAACTCGTCGCAGCTCACCGAGTACAAGCCCTACGATGCCAACGTGATTGTGGTCGACCGCGACGACAGCGACCTTTCGCGTGCGCTTACCAAGCATCTGGGTTCGCGCTTTGAGCTGGTCACGGGCGTCGGCGACGATGCGTACAATCTTGCGGACGCGCTCTCCAAGAGCAACAGTGCCAAGGGCAGCGCCGACTGCGTGTTCTTTATCCCGGAGGGGTTTGAGGGCGACCTCGTTGCGGCCGCTTGCGCGGGGGAGTCCCTGCCCAAACTCGACGTGACGTACGGCTCCGGCACCATGGCGGCGGCGCTTTCGTCTGCCGAGGCCTCGCGCTGGATCTCGCTCGCGGGCGCTGCGGCGGCACTTGAGCCCACTGCCTCCAACGGTGACGTCGCCAAGGCGGCCGAGCATGCGGCCGCGAAGCGTGCGGAGGTCGAGATCGATCAGGTCAAGGTCGACTCGACGGCCGCCGCCACGCTCGAGTCGTATTTCAACTTTGGTGCGTACGCGATTATCTCGTCGGTCATCGTGTCGGTGGGTCTGGTGTTCTCGGGCATGAACGAGCCCGAGCGCGTGCGTCGTATGGATGCCGGTCCAATCTCCGAGCGCCGGCGCTCGCTTGCCGTGTTTGCGGCCGCCGCCGTGATCACCGTCTGCATCTGGTTTGTGTCGAGCATGATGGGCGTCGTGGGCTTTGCCGGTGCGGTCGCTGAGGTTGGCGTGGACCGTGTGTGCTTGGCGCTGGCAGCGACGTTTGCCCTGGCGTGCACGCCGCTGGCCGTTGGCTTTGCGCTGTCGAGCCTGGGTGCGCGCGAGGAGCTGCTCAACGGCGTGGGCAACTTACTCGGCATGCTCATGACGTTTTTGGGCGGCGCCTGGATGCCGCTGTCGCTCATGGGCTCGGCCGTGCAGACCGTGGCGCATTTTGTGCCGACATATTGGGTGAACGACGCGATCAGCAAGGCACTCGCCTCGGATTTAACGTCCACCGTGCTGGGCGACATCGCCTGCGACCTGGGCGTCACGGCACTCTTCGCCGTGGCCATCGCCGCCGCAGGCCTCGCCCTCGCACGCACCAAATCCCACGCCTAGCCACCTAGTCATTTAAGAACGTCCCCAATGACTGGTCTGAAATAAATTTCAGGCCTCGCCCCAAAATAGTTCGCTAAGGTTTACTATTACGCTCATAAAGTAGTACGAGGCTAACAATGGGGGATACCATGGCAACGCAGAAAGCCTACGTTCAGGTTAAGGGTCTCAAAAAGCACTACGGCGACGGTGATGCACGCCTAACGGTGCTCGATGGCATCGACACGTCCATCAACCGCGGCGAGATCTGCGTCATGCTGGGGCCCTCGGGCTCGGGCAAGTCGACCTTTCTCAACCTGATCGGCGGCCTGGAGGATGCCGACGCCGGCTCCATCATGGTGGACGGCTGCGACCTCACGGTGCTCAAGCCTACCGACCTGGGCGAGTATCGCCGCCGTGAGCTGGGCTTTGTCTTCCAGTTCTACAACCTGGTGCCCGACCTCACCATCAAGGAAAACATCGAGGTCACGGCACACCTGTCCAAAAACCCGCTCAACATCGACGACCTGCTGCGTTCACTGGGCCTCTACGAGCACCGCAACAAGTTCCCGCGCCAGGTCTCGGGCGGCCAACAGCAGCGTTGCGCCATCGGCCGTGCACTCGTCAAAAACCCGGGCCTGCTGCTGTGCGACGAGCCCACGGGCGCGCTTGACTACAAGACGTCCAAGGAGATCTTGCAGCTCATGGAGGATGTCAATCACGAGTACGGCTGCACCATCATCATCGTTACCCACAATGCCGCCATTGCGCGCATGGCCAATCGCGTGCTGCGCCTGCGCGACGGGCGCATCGTCGAGGATGAGCTCAACGAGTCGCCCGTCGCGGCCGCCGAGCTCGATTGGTAGGCGGCGCCATGACACCTCTCGCAAAACGTCTCCCGCGCGAGCTGCGCCGCAATATTGGCAAGTACCTGGGCATCTTTTTGCTTATGTGCGGAAGCATCGCTCTCACCTCGGGCTTTTTGCTCGCGGCGCATTCCATCGGTTGTCTTATCGACGACATGCGCGATGCGTACACGATTGAGGATGGCCGCGTGACCACCTCCTTCGAGGCCACCAAAGACCAGCTCAAGGCCGCCGAGGATGCTGCCGGCGACGTCGGCGGCGTCACGCTCTACAAGAATTTCTCTATCGATGCCATCATCAAAAAGGCGTCCGGCGACGACGGCACCAAGCGCACGCTGCGCACCTATGCGCACCGCGCTAAGGTGGACATTGCGTCCTACTGTGAGGGCAAGCAGCCCAAGGCGGATGACGAGGTGGCCATCGACCGTGTCTTTGCCACCAATAACAACCTGTCCGTGGGCGATAAAGTCGAGCTCAAGGGCCGAACCTACACCATTTGCGGCATCATGACCCAGCCCGATAGCCAGGCGCTGTTCCTCAACAATTCGGACTTTACGGTGAACACCATCACGTACGGCGTAGCCGAGGTCACCGATGGCGGCTTTGCCGCGCTCGAGGATGCCGGCGGCGCGCCTGCCTACACCTACTCCTTCACCTTTGCCGATCGCGACCTCTCCACTGCAGACCGTACCGATGCCGAACAGGATATGGTCGAGGCGCTGACCGACGCCGACGCGCGCGTGGACGATCTGATCGACGCCGATTCCAACCAGGGCATTGGCTACGCGCGCGACGACGTAGACGGCGACTCCATGATGTGGATGACGCTGCTCGACATCATCATCGTAATCATGGCGTTTGTCTTTGTGGTCCTTACCGATGCCACCATCGAGGAGGAGAGCGCCATCATCGGCACGCTGGTCGCCAGCGGCTATCGTCGACGCGAGATCGTGCTGCACTACCTTGCGCTTCCCGCCATCGTGGGCGTGGTCGCGGCGCTTTTGGGCACTGCGCTCGGCATAGCGTTCTTTACCGAGCCCATGCGCAGCCTCTATTACGGTTCGTACAGCCTGCCGCCCTTCCAGGTGTACTGGAGCTGGGAGATCTTTGTGAAGTGCGCCGTGGTTCCCGCCGTCGCGCTCATCCTCATCACGCTGGTGGGCCTGCTTCGCAAGATGGGGAAGACCCCGCTGCAGTTCCTTCGTCACGAGGCGAGCGGCAAATCGGGCACCAAGCGCGGCCTGCAGCTGCCGGAGCGCATGGGTTTTGTTTCCCGCTTCCGCCTGCGTATCTTCCTGCGCAACCTGGGCAACTTCGCCACGCTCTTCGTGGGCATTGCATTTGCCTCGCTGCTGCTGCTCTTTGGCCTGGCGATTCTGCCCACGATGACGCACTACGCGGACAACCTCGAGACGGGCCTGGTCGCCGAGTACCAGTACACGCTCAAGGCTCCGCTGGAGCTCGAGGGCACTGCCGAGGAGCGTGGGCAGTGGTCAGCACTCGAGCGCTTGCAGTCGGTTGACGGCGCGCTGCTTTCTGCCGCTCAGGATGCCGATGACGAGCTTGACGACGCGGCCGATACAGCGCAGGCGGCAGCCGATGCTGCGACCGCATCTCCGTCTGCCGAGAGCCTGGCCGTAGCGCAGGATGCGTTTGCCAAGGTCCAGGACAAGAAGGATGTGCTCTACGCGCGCCTTGACGATCTTGCCGATGCCCTCGGCTGCAACCGCGATGAGGCTATCGACCTGATCGACAAAGCCTCCAAGATTGACACTGACAACGACGATATTCACCCGGTCAATACGACCGACAACGGCGCGGGCGCAATCGCGCAGGCCGAGAAATATGCCGTTTACCAGCTGCAATACGACCGCGGTGATGGTAATGGTCAGGAGACGATTTCCGTCTACGGCATCTCGCCCGATTCGCGCTATTGGAAAGACCTCAACGTCGGCGATGGGCGCGTCGTCTTTGGCGGCGGTCTGCTCGACAAGTTTGGCTGGAGCGAGGGTCAGAAGGTCACGCTCGGCGACAAGTACGAGGGTGAGCATTATTCCCTTGAGTACGCGGGCAAGGATTGTGCCTGGGGCTCCAAGTCGGACATGAATATCTATATGAGTATCGAAGACTTTAACGAGCTGTTCGACAACGACGCCGCCTACTTTAACGGCTATGTGAGCGACGAGAAGCTCGACCTCGATGCGCGTTACTTTGCCGGCGACACCACACCCGACGACATGCGCGCCGTGGGCGATCAGTTCATCGGCATGATGAGCAAAATGATCGGCATGATGGTCGGGCTTGCGGTGTTTATCTTCCTGCTGTTTATGTACCTGCTGACCAAGGCTGTGATCGACCATAGCGCCCGTTCGATCAGCTACATGAAAGTCTTTGGCTATCGCGATAGCGAGATCTCGCATCTGTACATCCGCTCGATCACACTGTGCGTGGTGGTGTCGCTCGTGCTAAGCCTGCCGGTCATTATTGGCTCGCTCACGGCCATCTTCCGCTCGATGCTCCTCGCCTACAACGGCAATATCGAGATCTACGTGCCCGCTTGGTCCATGGCGGCGTGCGTGGGCATTGGCTTTGCGACCTACCTGGTCGTGGCGCTGCTACACACGCGTTCTATCAAGCGCGTCAGTCTGGCCGAAGCCCTCAAAGTCCAAGAGTAGTCATCGGGGACGTTTCTAAAAGACTAGTCGCTGGGGACATTCTTTCGCCGCCCGGCAGGAAAGGGACGTCCCCAACGACTAGGTTTCGCGCTTGACTTTGACCCTACTTCAGCGGGTACCATCCTCTTATGTCTGTAACGCCATATAGACCGAGGGGATAGATCTATGACCGCAACTGCACCCGCAGCACCCGCTAAGGTGTACTTCACCAACCTGCGCACGCATGCTCGCGAGAGCCAGCTCGACAAGCTCAAGCGCCTCATCCGTCACGCCGGAATTGAGCAGATCGACTTTGAGAACAAGTTCGTCGCCATCAAGATTCACTTTGGCGAGTTGGGCAACCTGAGCTTTTTGCGCCCCAACTACGCTCGCGCCGTCGCGGATGTCGTGAAGGAGCTGGGCGGCAAGCCCTTCCTCACCGACTGCAACACGCTCTATGTGGGTAGCCGCAAAAACGCGCTCGAGCACATCGACACCGCCTACCAGAACGGTTTTACTCCGTATGCCACGGGTTGCCAGATCATCATCGCCGACGGTCTCAAGGGCACCGACGAGGCGCTCGTCCCGGTCGAGGGCGGCGAGTACGTGCGCGAGGCCAAGATCGGTCAGGCACTCATGGATGCCGATATCGTGATTAGCCTCACCCACTTTAAGGGCCATGAGCAGGCCGGCTTTGGCGGCGCCATGAAGAATCTGGGCATGGGTGGCGGCAGCCGTGCCGGCAAGATGGAGCAGCATGCCGCCGGCAAGCCGAACGTCGCGACCGAGCACTGCGTTGGCTGCCGTGCCTGCGAAAAGATCTGTGCGCACAACGCCATCTCGTTTGACGATACCCGCGAGCGCGAGCTTGCCAACGGCAACACCCGCACGGTGCACGTGGCCGCCATCGACCACGATCGCTGCGTGGGTTGCGGACGCTGCATTGCGGCATGCAACCAGGACTGCATCAAGCCCGGCTATGACGCTGCGGCCGACGTGCTCAACTGCAAGATCGCCGAGTACACCAAGGCCGTCGTCGACGGCCGCCCGAGCTTCCACATCTCGCTTGCCATGGATATCAGCCCCAACTGCGATTGCCATCCCGAAAACGACACACCTATCGTCAACGACATCGGCATGTTCGCGAGCTTCGACCCGGTCGCCATCGACCAGGCCTGCGCCGATGCCGTCATGGCGTCCGAGCCGCTGCCCAACACCGAGCTCACCGATAGCGCGGCCAAGATGGAGCACAACCACGAGCATCTGGAGGGCGAGCAGGCCAAGGATCCCTTCTGCATCACGCATCCCGACACCGACTGGCGCGTGTGCATCGCGCACGCCGAGAAGATTGGCCTGGGCACGAGCGAGTATGAGCTCATCGAGGTCAAGTAGCGCCTAGCTATTGGACATATCAAGCGCTTTTGTGGCGCAACGTTAGCAAAAGCCGCCCGTGAGCACAGTGTCCACGGGCGGCTTTTCGGAAGTATGCGGTAAATTTCGAGATCGCCGAGCACACGACATTTTTTGGCAACAAAACACCTGATAAATTGTTGGTAAAACTGCGGTCTGGTCGGCAGTCCCAGATTTTGCCGCATACTTCCGAAAATAGGGGGTCAGATAAAGCCCCAGACGTTGCTTTTTGCCTAAAAATACTCGTCGAGGAAGTCGTCGACCGTGTTCCAGTAGAGCTCGGGATCAACTTGCGCACTCTTGGCATGGGTGGCGCCATGGATGGTGAGCTTCTGCTTGACCTTGCTGGCGCACGCGTCGTAGTTTTGGTCGAGCATACTGTACGGCACAAAGGTGTCCTGGTCGCCGTGGATAAACAGCATGGGAACCGTCGCGTGTTTGAGTTGCTCCACGCTGCTCGCCTTATGAAAGTCGTAGCCTGCGCGCACGTTGCACACCAAGTTTGCCACATCGAGCAAGGGAAAGCTGGGCAGGCCGAACACGTCCTTGAGCTGCAGAGAAAACTCGTCCCAGACACTCGTGTAACCGCAGTCCTCGATAATGCATTTCACGTTTGCGGGCAGAGATTCCCCCGCGACGTTCATGGCGGTTGCCGCACCCATCGACTCGCCAAAGACCAGGATGCGCGCCCCGGGGTCAGCCTGAACGATTCGCTCGATCCATGCGACGATGTCGAGGCGCTCGGGCCAGCCCATGCCGATATAGTCGCCGCCGGAGCGCTCGTGGGCGCGGGCGGCGGGCGCGAGCACGTTCATGCCGCGGTCGTGGAATCGCTTGACGTATCGGGCCATACCGATGGGCTCGTTGGTATATCCATGCAGGCAGACGACGTAGTCGTGCGTGCTCTCCGAAGCAGCAAAATACCAAGCGGCAAGTTCGGTTCCGTCATCTGCGGTGAGGCTGCTGCCCTTGCGGTTCTCCTTAAACCACGCCCGCGCCTCGGTGTCCTCGGCATCCGGCTGTTCACCTTTTTTGTCGTTTTTGCTATCCTGCATCATCTTCATGGTGTACGGCGCTTGGGGGTTCAGGGCAAAGTCAAACAAAAAGTTGCCGGCAAATCCGAGCAGCGCAACGACAACCACCAGTGCAACGATGCCGGCTATCTTGAGCTTTCGATGGGAACGTGCGTTTTGAGCCATGCGGTATTCTCCTATAAGATGTTAATACATCAACATTTAATGCAAGCGCATTATGGACGTTCGCCGTTGATGCGTCAACAGGCAAAGAATGGGTAAACAAAGGGTCGCGTATGGTGCAAATTTCGCACGTACCCAGACGCTTTGATATAGTGTTGAGAACTCTTTACGTTGGAGGATGTAACCGGCATGTCCGATTCGAGCGACAGTTCTAAGCCGCGACCCAAGACCGCGGCCGTTCCACACTACACGGTGGGTGAGGAGATCATGAACTCCGTCACCCATGGTGTCGGCTGCCTGCTGGGTATCGCGGGCCTGGTGCTCCTGATCGTATTCGCCGCCCTGCGCGGCGGAGGCCCGGCCCACATGGCCGCGGCGATTGTCTATGGCGTCAGCATTATCCTCGAATACCTAGCCTCCACGCTCTACCACGCGATTCAGCCCGCGCGCGCCAAGCGCGTGTTTCGCATCATCGATCACAGCTGCATCTACCTGCTCATAGCCGGCAGCTATACGCCGTTTTGCCTCATCACGCTCGCAAACGACGGCGGCGCTGTGCTGTTCTTTGCCGTATGGGCCATCGCCATCATCGGCATCGCCCTCGAGTGCTTCCTGCGCGAGCGCCAGCCGCATTGGGTAAGCGGCCTGGTCTATCTGCTGATGGGCTGGCTCGTTGTCTTTAAGCTGCCTGAACTTGTGGCGCTGCTCAACCCCGTGGCACTTGCCCTGCTCGCCGTCGGCGGCGTGTGCTACACCGCGGGCGTGCCGTTCTATATCGCCAAAAACGTGCGCTATCTTCACAGCGTGTTTCACCTGTGGGTACTCGCCGGCAGCATCTTCCAGTTCATGGCGGTGATTCTCTTCGTAATCTAGCGATCGCGCCTGTGCCCGCGGGCCCATCCAAGCGGCCGCCGGGCGCAACTGCCCTATCCGCCATCAACGTTTTAATCCGACGTCCCGAATCTTGGAGGTTCGAGAAACTCCCGATGGACATAACCATCTCCCTTATCACCACCCTCGTTTTGACCCTCATCAACGGCTACTTCTCTATGTCTGAGATGGCGCTCACCACGGCCAAGCGCGCCGTGCTGGAGCACGAGGCCGAGGAAGGCGACAAGCGCGCCGAGCGTGCCATTAAGCTGGCTGCCGACTCCGACCAGCTGCTCGCCACCATCCAGGTCGCCATCACGCTCGTGGGCTTCGCCTCGTCCGCCGTCGCCTCGACGAGTCTGTCCGACCCGCTCGCCACGTGGCTCATGAGCTTTGGCATCGCGCCGCTCTCCGCCATCGCACGCGGCCTGGCGCCGGTCATCATCACCGTCGCGGTCGCCTTCGTGTCCATCGTGATCGGCGAGCTCGTCCCCAAGCGCATCGGCCTGGCCAACGCCGAAGGCGTGTCCAAGCAGGTTGTGGGGCCGTTGTCGTTTTTCCAAAAGATCGCCCGTCCGCTCGTGTGGCTAACTGGTGCTTGCTCCGATGGCCTGGCCCGTATCCTGCGCATCAAGAGTGCCGACGACCGCCAGAACGTCTCGGAAGAAGAGATCAAGTACATGGTCTCGGAGCAGGACGACCTGCTCGACGAGGAAAAGCGCATGATCCACGAGATCTTCGACCTGGGCGACACCGTTGCCCGCGAGGTCATGGTGCCGCGCGTGGACACCACCATGTGCGAGGACGACGAGACGGTCGCCGACGTGCTGTCCACCATGCGCCAGACCGGCTTTAGCCGCATCCCCGTCTATCACGAGGATCCCGACAACGTCGCCGGCATCGCGCACATCAAGGACCTGATTCAGCCCGCGCTCGACGGCAAAGGCGACCAGCCCATCGCCGGCTTTTTGCGCGACGCCACCTTTGTGCCCGACACCAAGGACATCCTGCCGCTGCTGTCCGAGATGCAGACCTCGCACGACCAGATCGTGGTGGTCGTGGACGAGTACGGCGGCACGGCCGGCATTATCACTATCGAGGACATCGTCGAGGAGATCGTCGGCGAGATCGAGGACGAGTTCGACCCCGACAACAAGTATCTCACGCGCCTTTCGCGCCGCGAGTGGCTCGTTGATGGGCGTTTTTCGTGCGATGACGCGATTGAGCTTGGTTGGCCGCTTGAGGAAAGCGATGATTATGAGACCATCGCCGGCTGGATTTTGGAGCTTTGCGACTCGGTGCCCGACATCGGAGAGGTGTTTGAGGTTGCGGGGTACAAGTTTAAAGTGCAGTCGATGCGTGGCCAGCGCATCTCGCTCATTCGCGTGATCGCTCCGGCCGAAACCGATAAGAAGGATTCCGAGTCTTCGGTAGACGAGCCGACGACGTCGGGTGCGGGTTCCGCGAATCCGCACGACGGCGACGAGTAGGACAAGGAAGAGTAGGGGAGAGTTATGGCAGGCCTGTTTAACATCCTTAAGGTCACCGTCAGCGAGGACAAGATCTGCGCGCACGTGCTGGTGAACCCCGGCATGCCGCTCATGACCTCGGAGGATATCGAGGCTACGGCGCGCGTGTATTACCTGGTGCCGGCGATTGCCAAGCACCTGTGCCTGGGTGATTCCGGCCGCGAGTTCCAGGACTGCATGGGCCAGACCGAGCTTTGCCATCTGCTTGAGCATGTGACGGTCGAGCTCATGAACGAGACCGGTCTTGCCGGTAGCATCTCGTGCGGCCGCACGCGCGTAAGCGAGCACGACGAGCGCGTTTTTGAGGTTGAGCTTTCGTGTCCCGACGACGCGCTGGCCATCGGTGCGCTGTCTTCGGCCACCTTTATGATGGACTGGGCGTACCTGCACGCCGACCAGCCTGCCCCCGACGTGGAGGGCACGGTCGCGGGCCTGCGCAACCTGGTGCTGGGCATGCGCGCCGAGGCCGAGGGCAAGGATCCTCACGAGGCCGTCGCCGCTGCGAACGGCGAAGATGCTGCCGAGGACGAGGGCGCTGACGAGGGCGATGTGCCGGTCGACGCCGGGCCCGTTGCCGATGCGACCGCCGAGCCCGTTCCCACCGAGCCCCAGGGCGTCCCCAACTTTGACGACGAGCCCCAGGTGGCGATTGATACCGAGGGCGCGGTTGCCGAGAACCACGAGGCCTCCGCTGCCGTCTTTGGCGGTGCTGCGACGGTTCCGGCAGGACCTGCGCATGAGGGCGGCCTGCCGCTCGTGGACGGCGCCGGCGAGGACCCGGGTGCCACGGTGGCCATGCCGGCTATGCCCCAGGAGTAGGCCTACGCGTTTATCACCATCACGTACCTGCGCCTTTGCCGTACGCAGATGAGCGGAGCGGCAAGTGATGCGCTGCGGGTATAATGGACAGCATTCAAACGGTGGGCACCGACGTGCCCGCAGGAGAGGAATGATCATGGGTAAGACTTTCAGCTTTGTCTCCGGCGCACTTTTTGGTGCCGCTGCCGGCGCTATTGTCGGCGTTGCTCTGGCCCCGCGCTCGGGCGCCGAGACCCGCGCCATGGCTGCCGATATCGCCAACGACGCCTGGGACAATATGCGCGACACCTACGAGCACAGCGCCGAGGAGGCCCGTGCTGCGGTGAATGACTTTGGCCCGATGGTCGACGCCAAGACCGACGACCTGCGCGCCAAGGTCGACCTGGCCCGCGAGCGCATGGACCAGCTGCGCGAGCAGCTCAACGACGCCATTTCGGGCGGCAACGTGACGCCTGCCGCCGACGTCGTGGTCGAGAACGCCGTCGAGGCTGATACCGAGGCTGCGGAGCCCTCGACCGAGGCATAATGCGCGCCGGGGATTTTGTCGGCGCCAAGATCTATCGCAAGCCTACTGAGGACAAGCGTACCAAAAAGGACGGCACACCGCGCAGCCCTAAAAAGCTCGGAAAGATTCACTTTCCGGTCTTTACCCCGGGCGGTACGCGCGTGGTCGGCTTTATGGTCCGCCAGTCCGATATCGCGGGTATGATCGAGCGTCCCGACCGATTCGTAGCGCTCGACGCCATTGGTGTCTACGAGGGCGCCATCGCGGTTGACGACGTCAAGGGCACCTACGATACCGCTGCGGCCAAGCGCCTCGACATCAACCTGGACGATTGCATCATCTGGGTCGGTATGGACGTGCGCACGGAATCGGGCGACGTCGTGGGCTATTGCTCGGACGTTGAGTTCAAGCCGCGCTCGGGCATCGTGCAGGCATTCTATGTGACCGCCGGTGCTGCTTCGAGTGTTTTGGTTGGTGACACGCAGGTGCCGCCGACGATGCTGCGCGGCTACGAGAACGGCGCGATGGTCGTCTCGGACGAGGTCAAGTCGCTCGGGTATTCGGGCGGTGCGGCTGCCAAGGCCGCCGAGGCCAGCGTCGTGGTGGGCGACAAGGTCAAAAAGGGCGCCAAGGTGCTCGACGACAAGGGATCGGTTGCCGTGGACAAGGGCAGTCGCGCACTGGGCAAGCAGCTCGGCAAGACGCGCGGCATGTTCAAGGCCTTTAAGGACGAATACCAAAAGGCGAGCGGAGGCTCGTCAAAAGCTACAAAATAGCGACGTACCAAATGATGGGAGGCAAGCCGGAGACCTGTTGCTCCGGCTTGCTGTGTTTATGGGGGAGGGCACATGCGCCAAAACGGATCCAGCTTAAACGGGCGTTCGGGTGCGCGTCCGACGGCGCGCCGCGACCTGGGGCAGCTGCCCAGCGGTCAGCGCAAGCGTCACCGTAAGCCCGGCGCGATGTATCTCAACCATAGCCGCGGCTTTAGCGACCGCAGTGCGCGCATCGGCAACAGCCGTACGCCCCGTCGTTCGTCTCGCCTGCCCTACGCGCTCATCGCCGTGGGTTGCGCGCTCGTGCTGTTTATCGCTGCCGTCGTGGGCTACGTCAACCGCAGTGTGGACGTGGAGCTCAACGGCCAGAAGACCGCGGTGCGTGTGGGCTCTACGCTGCAGAATCTCATCGACGACCAGGAGTTGACTGACACCTACGACGCAGGCGACCTGCTGGCCGTCGATGACAGCGTGCTCAAGCGCCATGGGGGCGAAAAGCTGTCGGTGAAGGTCGACGGCAAGCGCGTGAAGCAGGGCAAATGGGATAGCCGCGAACTCGAGGGCGGCGAGAAGGTGACGGTCAAGGATGGCCGTAACACCTACGAGAAGCACGAGGTTCAGGCTACGGTTATCGAGCCCAAGCTCAAGGTCGAGGGCACGGGCGCTATCGAGTATGTGCAGACGTGGGGTGTCCAGGGCCGCTCCGAGGTGTGGGTTGGTGAGCAGTCGGGCAAGACGCAAGACCGCGGCGAGGTTGTGCCCGCCACCGATTGCGTCGTTGCGTGCGCCAGCGTGGCGCCCAAGGGCAACAAAAAGTACGTGGCGCTGACGTTTGACGAGGGTCCGAGCGGCGCCACCAAACAGATCTTGCAGGTGCTCAAGGAAAAGGGCGTCACCGCGACGTTCTTCCTTTCGGGCGATGCGGTCGAGGCCTCTCCTGCCACGGCCAAGGCGATTGTCGATGCCGGGTGCGAGATCGGATCCAACAGCTACAGCGACGATTCGCTCAAGGATCAGGACCGTGAGGCGGTACGCGAGCAGATCACGAAAGGCACCGATGCGATTAAGTCGGCGACCGGCGTGAAGACGATGCTACTGCGTGCTCCCTACGCTGCCTTTGACGAGCAAAACTGGATTGATGCGATGGACCTGGTCTCCGCCGTGGTCTCGTGGAATATCGACTCGGGCGACTGGCTGCTCAACGGTGCCGACGAGCAGGTCTCGACGGTGCTCGATTCGGTGACGCCGGGCAATATCGTGCTGCTCACCGATAGAGACGAATGCGCCGAGCAGACGCTCGAGGCGCTGCCGCAGATTATCGACGGCCTCATTGCCGACGGCTACAAGATCGTGACGCTCAGCGACCTGGTCAAGACGGACACGTCGCTGAGCAAAAAGCTCACCTCGCTGACGAAGGTCACCATGCCCAAGGACGCCGTGTTTCCCCAACTTGCCGAGGACGACGACACCACAGAGTAGTCATTGGGTAGTCGTTTAAGAACGTCCCCAATGACTACCAATGACTATGTCACGGATACGTCAGCGTTTGGTATGCCTGCAATGTGCAGCGCATAAATTCGATGCCGCAGGGCGATGCTGATGCTATAGTTACTGCGGTTAATGAGGGTCAAGAGAAAGGTTACAGGTGAAATCCAAACCTCGACCATACAGTCGATGACCCCATGCAGGTGCTTTTTGCGCATGCACGGGGTGTAAGCGTCGAGCGGCGTGCCGCCCGCGCATGCGTATACATATCCAGAAGCCCCCGGACGCCGCGCGCGCGGCCGCGTCCGGAGGAATTATGATGGGGAGCACCATTGAATTATCTGAGTGAGATGCTCAAACTGCCGGTCTTGGACGTCGATGGCGAAAAGCTCGGCGTTGTGAACGATTTTGGCATTGCTACCGGCGAAGTTTTTCCACACGTGACGTCGCTCGCGTTCCGCGGTCCCGGCAAGACGCCGTTTATGATCAGTTGGCGCAAATGGGTCGACCGTATCGACGAGACGGGTGTACACCTTAAGACGTCGGCCACCGAAATCCGTTTTTCGTACCTGCAGCCGACCGAACTCTTGCTTGCCCGCGACGTGCTCAACAAGCAGATTGTCGACACGCAGGGCATGAAGGTCGTGCGCGTAAACGACATCAAGTTTTCCATGTCGGGCGAAAATCAGCTGCGCCTGCTGGGCGCCGAGGTCGGTGCCCGCGGTCTGCTACGCGCCATCAGCCCCGCGCTCGAGCATATCGTCGAAGGCTTTATGAAGCACCTGGGCAAGCCGCTCAGTGAGGACATTATCGCCTGGTCTTACATGGACCTGCTCGATCGCTCGACTAAGAACATCCAGCTCTCGGTGTCGCACAAGACGCTCGGCGAGTTGCATCCTGCCGACATCGCTGACATCATCGAGCAGCTCGACCCGCGCCTGCGCGCGCAGGTGTTCGCGCAGCTCGATACGGCACAGGCCGCCGAGGCCATCTCGGAGTTCGATGACGACGAGCTCATGACCGAGATGCTCGAGGGCCTGTCCGATACCGACGCATCGTCGATGCTGGCCATGATGGACCCGGACGACGCTGCCGACCTGATCGACGAGCTCGATTATGAGAAGGCCGAGAAGCTCCTGCGCCTGATGGGCGTCAAGGAGGAGAAGGCGATTCGTAATCTGCTGGGTTACGAGGACAACACCGCCGGCCGCATCATGACCTCGGAGTTTGTCTCGCTGCCCGCCACGGCGACGGTCGGCGATGCCATCGAGGCGATTCGCAAGCTCGACGAGGACTTTGAGAGCGTCTACTACGTCTATACCGAGGATCCGAGCGGCATGCTGACGGGCGTGCTTTCGCTGCGCACGCTGATCGTGGCCGACCGCGACGCCACGCTGGGCCAGCTTGCCTATCGCGATCTGGTCTACGTGTCGCCTGACGAGGACCAGGAAGACGTGACGGACGAGATGACCAAGTACGACCTGGTTGCCATCCCTGTCTGCGACGAGAACCGTCATATCCTGGGTATCGTGACCTTCGACGACGCCATGGACGTTATCGCCGAGGAGCATCAGGAGGACCTGCAGATCGCCGGTGTCGGCTCGGGCGATAGCGCGTCGGACGACTCGACGAACGTGCTCAGCTGGTTCGTGCATCGTCAGTACTGGGTCGTCGTGTGGGGCATCGCCTCGTGCATTATGGCGACCGTGCTGGGGACGGCGCTGGGCTCCGCGCATCTGGTGGTGTTCCCCATGTGCGCCATGCCGCTCGTGCTGCTGGCTGCCTCGCGCATGGTGTCGTTCGTCAAGAACTACTTCCTCGAGTACGACGGTCACGACGACGAGCCCAAACCGTACCTGGGATTCTTCTTCCAGAGCACGGGTATGGGCCTGATCCTTTCGCTCGTGACCTACCTGTGCGCGCAGCTGGTGCGCACCGCCGCGTTCCCCGATGCCACTATGTTTGAGGAGCAGCTCTTTACCGGTTGCTTTAATATCGCTGCAGTCATTTGCCTGGTTGGCAACATGAGCGCTGTGATTTATCTGATGGTGCTGTTCTGGCGCGACGAGCACGACCTTAACACGTCGGGCACCGCCATGAACGTCATCGCCGTCATGATCTCGTGTGTGGCGTACTGCATCGCCGCGGTGCTGCTCACCATGTCGGTCATGGGGTAGGTGGTCGCGTGCAAAATACGAAGCAAAAGCCGAGCACCAAGCAAAAGCTGACCATCGCGGCCATCTTTGGCGCCATGGGCCCCGGTCTTCTGGCGGCGCTTTCGGGCAATGACGCCGGCGGCATCGCCACGTATTCCAGCGCGGGCGCCAGCTATGGCTATAAGATGCTCTGGATGCTTCCCGTCATGACCGTGCTGCTCATCGTGACGCAAGAGACCGCGGCGCGCTGCGGCTGCGTCACGGGCAAGGGCCTGGCATCGCTCATTCGCGAGCGCTTTGGCGTGCGCAAGAGTGTACTTGCTATGGCGGCGCTGTTGATCGCCAACACGGCTGTGACCATTTCGGAGTTTGCGGGCATCGCCA
Organism: uncultured Collinsella sp.; assembly: GCA_959026725.1. GTDB lineage: Bacteria > Actinomycetota > Coriobacteriia > Coriobacteriales > Coriobacteriaceae > Collinsella. The sequence goes on along the minus strand of CAUFMG010000001.1, from coordinate 163,737 downwards.
GCGGCCTTGCCCTCTTTGGCGTGCCGGCGAGCATTTCGGTGCCGCTGGTGGCGCTGCTGGTGTGGATGCTTACCATGTCGGGCAGCTTCCAGCGCATCGAGAAGATTCTGCTGCTGGTGAGCTGCGTGTTCATGACCTATATTGTCGCCGCGTTTATGGCTGGCCCCAACTGGGGTGAGGTCGCGGTCGACCTGGTCGTGCCTAACATTCAAAATGACCCCAGCTACGTGTCGCTCGTGGTCGCAACGATCGGTACCACCATCGCGCCGTGGATGATTTTCTTGGCGCAGAACAACGTGGTCGATAAGAACGCGGGTGAGGACGATATCGTGCTGCAGCGCATCGATACCGTGAGCGGCTCGCTTGCCGCCGATGTCATTGCCGGCTTTATTATCATCACGACCGGTACGGTGTTGTTCCCGGCGGGTATTCAGATTAGCGATGCCGCTGATGCTGCCCGCGCGCTGGAGCCTATTGCGGGTCAGTGGTCCACGGTGCTGTTTGCCTCGGGCCTGGTCGCGGCGAGCTTCTTGGCTGCCTGCGTGTTGCCGGGCGTTACGTCGAGCGCTATCTGCGAGGCATTTGGCTGGGAGCGCGGTGCCGACCGCAGCTGGGACGAGGCCCCGGTCTATCGCGGCATCATTACGGCCATCATCGGTATCTCTGCCGTGCTGGTGCTTATGCCCGGCGTCGATCTGTTCCAGATTATGATGACCTCGCAGGTCATCAATGGCGTGCTACTGCCCGTGGTTCTGGTGTTCCAGGTGGTTATCGCCGCCGACCGTCACATCATGGGTGCCAACCGCAATGGCCGCGTGTGGAACGTGCTCACTTGGGTGACTATCGCCGTGATTACGGTGCTCACGGCCGTCATGTTTGTCCTGCAGGCGATGGGTTACAGCGCTTAGCGCCTCTTTTGGACTCCAAACAGGCCGCCGCCATGGGCTGCGGCCCGTTTTTTGCTCGCGACCTCTTGGGGCCGGCTCTAAAAGAGTGATTTTGGGTTGTTTGCTGCGGACTACTTGTCGGTGCCCAGCTTGTGCGGCTTGAGAGCGAGCGCATTGACGAGTGCGTCGGTGGCAGACTTGACGGCTGCCGGCTGCGGATCGTTGACGTGATCCTCGGGGTGTACGGGCAGGTCCTTCTTGACGGCATCGTGGATCAAGTTGAGGTACTCAGTCACGCCAGTGGTCGATAGGTGCGTGCCATCGCCATCGAACAGGTCGTTGCGGTTGGCACTGTATCCGTACCAGTCGATAACGCGCACGTTCTTGTAGCGCGTAGCGGCGTTGGCGATGGCCTGGTTGGTAGAGCCAACCCACGGCTGCGGGCTGCGCGTGTTCACAAACACCACAATACGCCTATCTCCTGCATCGGCCATGATGGCGTCGATCTGGTCGTCGGTTACCAAGCCGTTGGTGCCCAGGGCAAAGACCACGATCTTGCCGGCAAGGTTCTGCTGGATATAGCCCTCAAATGTCGCACGGCCCGCATCGAACTGGCGGCCCTTTTCGGCATCGATATGGCTGTGCGGGAACACGCCGTCAAAGGTGTCCACGGCACGCAGCGACACGGAGTCGCCGATCATAAGCAGATCGTAGGAGCCATCGGGGAAGCCGTCGTTGTCCTTGTCGGTGTCGTCGGCCGCCTGCTGGTCAGTGGGCGCGGTGTTCTTGGCTTCCTTGTTCAGAACTTCGGCGCCCTCGCCGCTCAGCGCAGACGTCTCGGGCACAAAGATCAGGCCGCCCAGTGCAACGACCAACACGACAGCGCAGGCTGCGCAGACAGGGATGTGCGTGCGTGCCCAGTTGGCGGGCGTGGTGGTGCCATCGCGGAATTCGGCGACGGTGCGCCCAAAGGCGCCCTTCCTAAACGGAGTCTCGATAAAGCGATAGCAGCACTCTGCCACGGCGACCACCAACAACACCTGCAAAATGTACTGCCACCACGGCGTATCGTTGATGTTGGCGACCGGGTTCATGAGGAGCAGCAGCGGATAGTGCCACAGGTAGATGCTGTAGGAGCGCTTGCCAACCCACACGAGTGGCTCGGCGGATAGCGCGCGGGCAACCATTCCCTGGGGCTGCACGCAGGCCGCGATGACCATGAGTGTGAGGATCGAGCACAGCAGCGTGCCTCCGCGATACTGGAAGGCGGTGTAGCCGTTGGTGAGCGCGACCATGGCGGCAAGGCCAACCAGACCCACGACGCCCAACACATCGATGGATGCGGGCGAGGACCAAAAACGCACGAGGGCGCTCGGCTGTGCCGGGGCGGTCTCGGCTGCTTCGTCGGCCTTCTCGCCAGGCTTGCCCTCGGCGTTCTTGCCGTGCTTGGCGGCGCCAGCTAGGCGATTGAGCCCCAAACGACGAGCGAGACGCACCGGCGCCAGGTCGCGATCGGGGATAAAGGCCATCCAGGCACCCAGCAGCAGCGAGAACACACGGGTGTCGGTGCCGTAGTACACGCGGCTGGGGTCGGCGGCGGGGTTATAGAGCACCATCATGGCGATGGCGGAGACAGCAGCCAAGCCCAGAACCACGCGGCGCGTGTTGGGCTTGCTCACATGCATGGATACCATGGCAAACAGCAGTGGCGGCCAAATCAGGTAGAACTGTTCCTCGATGGCAAGCGACCAAAAGTGCGTGAGCGGCGAGGGGTCGCCCAGAGCATTGAAGTACGAGACGTTTTGAGCAATCTGCCACCAGTTGTTAAAGAACAGCAGCGACGGCAAGATGTCGGGGCGCATCTTGGTGAGCATCACGTGGTTGAAGACGGTGCACAGCGCGCAGGTCACCACCACGACGGTTACCACGGCGGGGACCAGGCGACGGATGCGGCGAATCCAGAAGCTCTTGAGGTCGATGCGGCCGGTCTTAGCGACTTCGTTGAGCAGCAAGCGCGTGATCAGATAGCCCGAAAGCACAAAGAAGATCGTGACGCCGAGCAGACCGCCCTGCGCCCACGTGAGGTTAAGGTGATAGAGCACCACCGCGACGACGGCGAGCGTACGCAGGCCGTCAAGGGCAGGGATGTAGCGGGATTTGGGGCGAGCAGGCGTCTGCTCCGCGGCGGGAGTGTTGGCGCGGCCCGCGTTGTTGGCAGAAGCACGATGGGGGCTCACGGTGCGTCGCGGTTCGTTGGCACGGCGTTCGCCCTTCACGCGTTCGTGCGGCGCCGGCTCGTTGCCCGTGCGGCGTCGACCGCGCGAGCCCGATTGCGAGAGTTGTTCCATAAAACATCATCCAATGACGAGAATAATCAGCACGCCTTCATTGTAGCTGCCTGCTCCTGTGAATGCTTGCTGCTGGCGCAAGCTCAAGCGCGCGTCCACATCAAAGTGAACTAAAGTTATAGGGGGTGCGAGAGTGCACGATCGACGGCTGGCGGTGGGCATAAGGCCCGCAGATGAGGAGGTTTCCATGGCAGATCGCGGCATCGTTGCGGTGTTCGGCAGCATGAACATGGACCTTTCGGTGGCGTGCGAGCGCATACCGCGTGCGGGCGAGACCGTCGGCGGCAGCGGGTTTATCACCAACGCCGGCGGCAAGGGCGCCAATCAGGCCGTAGCTGCCGCGCGTATGGGCGCTTGCACGCACATGATCGGCGCGGTCGGTCGCGACGCGTTCGGCGCGTCGCTCGTGGCGGGGCTCCAAGACGCCGGCGTGGACTGTGACTTTGTAGTGCATCGCGATGACGTGGAGACGGGAACGGCGACCATCATTCGCTGCGAGGGCGACAACCGCATCGTACTGTCACCGGGCGCCAACCATGCGCTTGCGGGCGCGGACGTTGCCTGCGCGCTGAGGCGTCTGGTGGCCCATGAGCTCGACGGCGACGCCAGCGAGATTGCCCCGGCTGCCGGAAGCGTCTTTATCGCCCAGAGCGAATGTGACCTTGCAGCGACGGCCGAGGCGCTTGTTTGCGCTCGCGAGCTGGGGTTCTATACGGTCTTTAATCCGGCGCCTGCCTGCGAGCTGCCTGCGGAGGTCTGGCCTGCGGTCGACCTGGTCTGTCCCAACGAGACCGAGTGCCAGGTTCTGACGGGCATTCTGCCCACGGATGATGTGAGTTGCGTCGCCGCGCTCAATGCGCTGCTCGACAAGGGCGCCGGCGCCGCGGTCATCACGCTGGGCGGCGCCGGCTCGGTTGCGCTCGGCGATGGCGGTGAGCTGCTGCACATGCCGGCACTTTCGAACACGTTGGTCGATACGACGGCCGCGGGCGATACGTTTATCGGTGCGCTTGCCGCGGCTCGCCTGGAGGGCTTGCCGCTCTTTGAGTGCATGGCCGCGGGTGCTCGCGCCTCGGCGGTGACGGTGTCGCGCCTGGGCGCTCAGCAATCGATTCCCACGCGCGCCGAAGTTGAACATTGGTTTGGTTAAACGATAAAGACGGAGAAGCGGAGTAGAACAATGGCAATCAAGAAGCTGATCCTTGATCTGGATATGGGTGTGGACGATGCGATGGCGCTGGCCTATGCCATCGCGAGCCCCGAGGTGGAGCTCGTGGGCATCACCACGTGTTTTGGCAACGTGCGCGTCGAGCAATCGGCGCACAACTGCCTGGCGGTGCTCGATCTGCTGGGTCGCCCTGAGGTTCCGGTGTACCTGGGCGCCGATCGTCCCATTAAGGCGACTGAGCCCTATACACCGCCGGCGTCCACCACGCTCATCCACGGCAAGAACGGCATTGGCGGGGCGAGCGTGCCCGCGTCGCCGTACGAGCCGGTGGGGGCGACGTCGGCCGACGGTAACGCGGCGGTCGATTATCTGATTGATGCCGCGCGCACCTATGGTCCCGATCTGATCTACGTGGCGACCGGCCCGCTCTCCAACCTGGCGCTTGCCCTGGAGCGCGATGCGGCGGCGATGATGTCTATCGGTCGAGTGGTCGTGATGGGCGGTGCGCTTACCGTGCCCGGAAACGTGAGCGCGGGCGCCGAGGCCAACATGGCAAGTGATCCCGAGGCGGCCGATGCCGTGCTGCGTTCGGGCCGCAAGCTCACTATGGTGGGTCTGGATGTGACGCATCGCGTGGTGCTCACGCGTCGCGACATTGCCGGCTGGACGGGCTCGGGCACCATGGCGGGCTGCGCGTTTGCAGGCATGGTCGAGCACTACATTGGCTCATACGAGATGAACGCGCCTTATCTTGGCGGCTGTGCGCTGCACGATCCGCTAGCCGTTGCCGTGGCGATCGACCCCACGCTCGTGGGCGCACTCGGCTGCAACCTGCGCGTTGACCTGCTCGGCGAGTATCGTGGCCGCACCATCTGCGACGAGCGCCGCGTGGCCGACCCGGACAAGAGCGCCCTTGTGGCGCTAACCGTGGACGCCCCGCGCTTCCTCGCGGAGTTCAAGGCACGCATGGCTCACGTCTTGGGCTAAGCAGTCTTTTTGGGACGGGGCTTTTTTAGCTACTTCGGGAGCTAAAAGTTGCTAAAAGCCCCGTCAAAAATGAGCTGTCTTATTGCGTAATTTATAGAACTAGCTGCTGTAAACAGATTAAACTCCGTTTACAGTCTAAAAGCGACCGTTAACCAAATACTTGGCCTTGTCTGGAATTCTCTGTGTTTGCATGGACGGGATGGTCTGCCGATATTGACGTATCGGCGCAGAAGCGGAGGCAGCATGAAAGAGTATTTTGGCATCGACGTGGGCGGCACGGCAGTTAAGTGGGCCGTGCTGGGCGAGGATTTTTCCATCCGCGAGCGCGGTAGCCTGCCGACCGATTTTGCTACGGCAGACGAAGCGGTCGAGGCCCTGACCGGTCTTATCGAGCCGTATCGCGATCGCGTGTCCGCCGTGGGCGTGAGTGCACCCGGCGGCATCTATGAGGATGACGCGGACGGCACCATCCATCGCGGCGGCGCGCTTACCTACATGGACGGCTGTCCGCTGGGAAAGTTGCTGCGCGAGCGGTTTGACATGCCGGTGGCGGTCAACAACGACGGAAAATGCTGCGCGCTCGGCGAGTACGCAGCGGGCGCCCTTCGCGGATGCCGCACTGGCGTCGTGCTCGCTATCGGCACCGGCATCGGCGGCGGCATCGTTATCGATGGCCGCGTGCTTCGCGGCGCACATGGCTTTGCAGGTGAGTTTAGCTTTCTGCGCAACGACGTGAGGCAGCCGGCGTCCGGGGACAGAATGTTTTCGAGCACAGGCGGCTGGCGTGCGCTGCGCGATCTCGTCGTGGCCGAGAAGGACTTACCTGCCGATGGCACGGTGGACGGCCGCCGCGTTTTTGAGTGGGTTGAGGCTGGCGATGAGGCGGCGAAGCGCGCGCTTGACCGCTATGCGCGCACGTTCGACGCCATGCTCGTAAACCTACAGGCGGTGCTCGACCCCGAGGTGTTTGTGATTGCGGGCGGCATTTCGTGCCACCCCGAACTTATCGACGCGCTTCGCGACCAGATGCCCGCGGCGCTTGAGGGCTATGAGGGCATTCTCGCCGGCATCCCTGTACCGCAGGTCAAGGCGGCAGAGCTGGGCAACGACGCTAACCTATACGGCGCCGTGCAGGAGGCTATGCGCCTTTGCGAATAACTACTCTGGCGATGATTTTTCTGGGACGGGGATTAAAAAATCATTTTCTCGTCCCAAAAAAGACTGGTCTTCCGCCGCGCGTCACCAAAATGATTTTTTAATCCCCGTCCCAGAAAAATCATCCGGTGGCAAAAGCACTCAAAAGAGCCCTGTCCCAGATTAGCTACCGAGTAAATGCGCTCGTTGGGGGAATAGTTGTGCCGCTTCGCTTGACAACAGGCTAAACTAGCTAATAAACATTTACTATTCTGTTTAGATTGAATTTGCGGTCGTTTAGTTGCCGAGCCACGGGCGGTCAAGCCACGATGCTCGGCCGCGACCGTTGCTAGGGGGAACGATGGCTAAAGCAAGTGTCCGCGAGATCAGCCGCATCACCGGCTTTTCGCCCGCGACCGTATCGAACGCGCTCAATCGCAAGCGCAGCGTGAGCGAGGAGACCGCCAAGGTCATCCTTGAGTGCGCGCAATCGCTCGGCTACCAGCAGTCGACGCAACTCGAGAGCATCCAGTTTGTTCTCGCGCGCAAGACGGGCGCCATCCTTGATGAGAGCACCTTCCATCCTGCGGTGATTGAGGGCGTGGAGCGCCAGGCGCGTCGTCACGGCATGAGCACGAGCTTTGTCTCGCTCGATTTTAGCGACTTGAACGCCGTGCGCCCGCAGGTCGAGAGCCTTATCGCCGACCCGGCTGCCGCCATCGTGCTGATGGGCACCGAGCTGGGTGAGGAAGACTACGCTTTGTTCGCCAACGCCGCCGCCCACCTGATCGTGCTCGACGGCTGGAGCGATCGCCAGTACTTTGATGCTGTAGTCATTGCCAATACCGATTCGGTGCTGCGTGCCGTGGATTACCTTATCGAGAAGGGCCACAAGCAAATCGGCTACCTGGCAGGCGACCTGCGTATCCGCAACTTTAAGGACCGTGAGCGCGGCTACCGTCAAGCGCTTGAGGATGCGGGCCTTGAGCCCAATCCGGCATGGCATGTCACCCTGGGCACCACACTCGAGGGCGCTTATCACGACATGGGTGCCTGGCTCGACACCGTCTCGCGCGACGACCTGCCGACGGCCTTCTTTGCCGAAAACGACGTACTCGCCGTTGGTGCCATGCGTGCCCTCAACGAGCATGGCGTGCGCGTGCCCGACGATGTGTCGATGATCGGCTTCGACGACCTGTCCGTGGGCGCCTTCTCCAACCCGCCACTCACCACGGTGCATGTTCCCAAGCACGAGGTGGGCGAGATCGCGGTGCGCCGTCTGGTGGGCAACATCCGCAATCCCAAGAGCTATACCTGCAAAACGGCCGTCTCGACCTATTTTGTCGAGCGCCAGAGCGTGCGCGAGCTCTAGGCAGAACGGCGCTTGATGAGCGATGCCCCCAGCTCGATCTTGAGCGGGTGGTGCTCGGCCTCGTCGATAACCTCGACGAGGCGCCGTGCGGCGACGGCGCCCATATACTCCGAAGGAACATTGAGCGTGGTCAGTTGTGGCTGCACGTAGGTTCCGCCGGCGTTGTTGTCGAAGCCGACGATGCGTACGTCATCGGGCACGCGATAACCACGCTCGATAAAGGCTTTCATGGCCCCAATAGCTATATCGTCAAAGACAGCGACGTAGTTTTGGGCGAGGGGTTCGCCCGAATCAATAATGTCGAGCATGTCGGCGTATGCTTCATCTGGAGCGACGGCGAGTTCGTGGATGATGCCGCACTTTTCCGAGCCCGATAGCTGACCGATGGCGTGTTCGTAGGCGAAGCGTCGTTCGGTGAAGTTGCTCACGGTAACGGGCGTCGTTAACAGCCCGGGGACAGATCCATACTTCGAATGCAGGTACTGCACGGCTAGCATCATGCTGGCGGCGTTGTCGATCTTGACCGTATCGACCCCAGCGCTCATGCATGAGTCCAACAGCAGCAGAGGGCAGTCCAGCGATGCAAACGGCATAAAATCCGATTCGAACATCTCAGTTGCAAGGATGATGACACCATCATATTGCGCTTCGGCGATGTCGGCGATCTGTTGCTGAGTGTTTTCGAACGGTGAGTAGTTCACCAGCGAAAACGAGAATCCCGCGTGTCTAAGAGCGCCCTCGACTCCGGCGAGCATATCGGCGAAGAGGGGGCGCGCAAAGATGCGGCGCCGGTTAAAGGCAACCAAGGCAACGGTTCCGCTCTTTTGGCGCTCGAACTTAATCTTGCTAAAGTCGTAACCTAGAGCTTCGGCGGTGCTAAGTACCAGCTGCCGTGTTTTTTCGCTTACGCCGCGTCGATTGTTAAGTGCAAGGGAAACGGCCGCTGCCGAAATTCCCAGCTGGTCAGCGATTTGTTTTGCAGTAACGGCCATGGTGTTTCCTAACGTTTGTGAACTTACCATGAGCTTAACACCAGGCTGTTTATTAAGCTAAATATTTAGTAATTAAACTTAAGAATCAATAGAAGTTAAGTAGCGCCCACAGTAGAGTTTGTCTCAGCAAACGCAACAACAAGGGGGACGAGATGATCAGCGGTATTTTCCAAATGCCCATTACGGATGAGAGTTATCCGTTTTCGAGCGCCGAGCGCTACTGTCATCTGAGCGCAAAGGATTACGTCGAGCGCGAGTATCGCGTTGACGGTACCGCCAACGTGTATCGCACCGCCGACGAAGACGGCGGCGTGGAGGTCATGACTGCCGACGCTCCTTATTCCAATCGGATCGTTGTTCGTGCTCCGAAAGATCCGGCGCAAGCGAGTGGCAATGTGGTCGTGGAGATCATCAATCCCACATCGTTTATGGAAATCGAGCGCATGTGGATTCTGGGTCACGGCGAGTTTGTGCGCTCTGGCGATATCTATGTGGGCATTACCAGCAAGCCCAACACCATCGCTAAGCTCAAGGAATTCAATCCCGATCGCTATGCCTTCATGAGCTGGGCAAACCCAACTCCCGAGCGGCCCTTTGACTTTGATCCGGAACAGCTCGTACGCGGCGGCGCGCTTCCCGACATGGACATCTCCTACGAGACTGGCCTGTTTTGGGATATGCTGACCGATCTTGCGTGGCTCTTGCGCGGAGACTCCGACCTTAACCCGATCCGCGACTATCCTCGCCAGGCAATTTGCCTTACAGGATGGTCTCAGTCCGGCGCCTATCTGTTCCGCTACCTTAACAGTTTTGCCTATCGCGAGGAGGTGCGCCGTGACGGCCGCGTGTTTGACGGATACCTGTCTGGCGGCGGCATCCATTCGATGTGCATTCCTGTCAACCAGTATGAATGCTGCCGGGAATACGCACACCATCTACTGCGTGTGGAGCACGTCGAGGAGCCGTTTATCGCCCTTCAAACCGAAAGCGAGAACGGTCGCTTTGAGAGTTGGCGCACGCTTATGCCCGATAGCGACGATCCCGATTTTAAGTACCGGCTGTACGAGGTGACGGGTGCTTCCCACGATACGCAGTGGAGTTACGTCGACTATTACCAAGACGACGAGGATCTCAAGCGTATCGACCATCTGCCGGTGTATGTCGGTAAGCATGCCGAGGCAAACGCCTATCCGTCGCAGTATCTGTTCCATGCTGCATTCCGTAACCTGTTCCGCTGGGTCCGTACGGGTGCGGCTCCGGCAACCTGTCCACGCATTGAGCTGGACGCGAGCGGCGAGAACGTAAAGGATGCCCTGGGAAATACCAAGGGCGGACTTCGCACCTGCCTGCTCGAGCATCCGTTTGCCCGCTACTCCAACACGAGCTTGGTGGAGCCGGGGCAGGGCACGGTCGATAAGACGAGCGATAAGGACGGGCTGTTTGGCCACATGGAGTCGTTCTCGGCATCGATGCTCAAAGAGCTGTACGGGTCGCTCGAAAACTATCGCGCTCTATGTGAGCGCGATACGGCGATCGAGGTGTCACAAGGCTTTATTTGTGCCGAAGATGCCCAGGCGATCGTTGACTTTGCCATGGCATCCGCCCGTGAGCGAGGACTGAACTAGCAAGACTAAGACCAGAGAGGGGTCTGCAATGGATATGACGTTGAATCAAGATGCCGTTGCCGAGATTTGGCGACCGGTTGTTCTGACGTTTGAGAGCGCCTGTTCGTTCGATAACCCGTTTTTGGATGTTGAGATTTGGGCGGAGTTCACCGGCTCGAGTGGCAGGGTAATTCGCCGCGAGGCCTACTGGGATGGTGGGCGTACCTACTGCGTGTCGTTTGCCCCGACCGAGCTGGGTGCCTGGAACTATGTTATCGAGGCTCCCGAGCAGACCGGTCTTAATGGCTGCACGGGCCGCGTCGAGGCCGTGCCGTACGCGGGCGACCTCGATCTGTATCGCCACGGTTTTATCCGCGTTGCAGACGATTCGCGCATGTTTGCCTATTCAGATGGTACGCCGTTCTTTTGGCTGGGCGATACCCATTGGGAGTTTGCTTACCGTGAGAGCTGGGATGCGTCGAACCACCCCGGCATGACGAGCCAATTTCGCGGTATGGTCGACCTACGTGCCGAGCAGGGCTTTACCGTCTATCAGACCAACCTGCGCTCTGACATGGGCGCAGGAGATCGCTATTGGATTGACGGTGGCATGGCCAAGGGCGTGGAAGATGTGCCTAATGTGGCCTTCTACCAGCGGGAGCTCGACCGCCGCATGGCCTATATTGCCGATGCAGGCTTAGTGAACGCACTTGGGCAAGCGTGGGCGTTTGCCATTCTCGGCGAGCATGCCGTGGAACACCAAAAGCACCTCGCCCGCTACCTGGTGGCGCGCTACGGTGCATATCCGATGGTGTGGACGCTTGCCGGCGAGGTTGCCGGATACCGCAAAGAAGGTCGAGCCGCCATGCTTGACGGCTGGCGTGAGGTCGCCTTGGAGATTGAGGCACGCGACGGCTATGGTCATCTGGCGACGGCGCACTATACCAACGAGCGCCCCTTTGCCGATTACTACCAGGATGAACCCTGGATGGACTTTACGCTCAACCAGGCCGGTCACGGCGATTACCTCATCAAGGCAAGCGACTACTTTGACTATCTGGCAGCTCATGACGACAAGCCCTTCGTTGAGGGCGAGGCGCTCTACGAGTTTTGCTCGACGCTCGAGGAGATGGGTACGCGCCTGTGCACCGCAGACATGCTGCGCCGCGTGGCGTATATCTGCATGCAGGCCGGCGGCGCCGGCTATACCTACGGAGCCCAGGGAATCTGGGACAACGTGTGGGAAAGCCCTGAGGAGCTCGACCCCTTTATGGCGATCTTCAACCGCTTTGGCATTACTTGGGCCCAGGCGGTAGACGGAGAAGGTGCGGTCCAGATGGGCTACATGCGTTCCTTCTACGAAGACAATCACTTCTGGGAGCTCGCTCCCTACGAAACGACCGATGCGGGCAACCTGTTTGCCAACAAGGCTCCGCTGGCAACCGCCAACCAGGACCTTTCGCGCATCGTCGCGTACTTTGGCGATACCGTGCGCCAAAAGCTTGCTATCGAGGGTGTGCCGACGGGCGCTGCCTATGCAAGCCGATGGTTTAACCCTCGCACGGGCGCATACCGTGACGGCGAGGACGCCCTTGCCGTCACGGACAGCATTACCCTGCCTGACAAACCCGGGGTTGGGGATTGGCTCCTCGTCCTCGAGCTCAAGGCGTAACCATATTTCCATTGGTCATAGGCGGGAAAGAGTCGGCCGCAATTTCCCGTTTGACAGCTAGATGAATCGTTTAGAGAGGATCAGTGAACACAAAAATGAGCGTTCTCGATTCGATGCAGGGCTTCCTCGAGAAGCACGTGGGCCCCATTGCCCACAAAGTGAGTAGCTTCAACGTCGTAAAGGGCCTTATGTCCGGCATGATGGCGACCATGCCCGTTACGCTGGGCGTGGCGCTGCTCTCCATTATCAACGGGCTGCCGATCCCGCCGCTGCAGGCGTTCCTTGCCAGCACCGGCATGTCGGCGACGATTACCGACGTACTGGTCGTTACCATGAACCTCGGCGCCATCTACATGTGCGCCTCGGTCTCGTACTCCTACGGCAAGGTGCTCGGGAACAAAGGCCTTACGTCGACGGTTGCGGCTATTGGCGTTTTGCTCCTGCTGATTCCTCTTGGCCATGCCGAGGACGGCTCGACGTTTATCGTGACCCGTTATCTGGGCAGCTCGGGTCTGTTCGTTGCGCTGCTCGTGGCGTTGATCGTGCCGAAGGCGCTTAACTTCCTTATGAAGCATATCGCCATCCCCATGCCCGATTCCGTCCCTCAGTTCGTTAACGATTCGCTATCTCCGATGTTCTGCGCCATCGTTATCTTCACCACGGCCGCGCTGCTTAAGTGGGGTATGGGCCTGACGAGCTATGGCGATGTCTTTAACCTCATCAACAGCACCATTGCCACTCCCGTTATGTTCCTGGGCTCCAGCCCCTGGGCCGTTGTCATTTACTTTACGCTGTGCAACCTGCTGTTCTTCTTTGGTATCCACCCCAGCGTCCTGATGGGCGTGTACATGCCGGTTATCCAGGCCTGCGCTCTTGCCAACACCGAGGCATTCGTTGCCGGCCAGCCACTGCCGTACCTGTCGTTCATCATCATGTTCTCTGTCGGTTCTGTTGACGCCCTTGGCATGGAGCTTGCGCTGCTCACGGCCAAGTCCGAGCGCTACAAGGCCCTCTCCAAGATTGCCCTGGTGCCCGCACTCTTCAACATCTCCGAGCCCATCATCTTCGGTACGCCCATTGCCATGAACCCTTATATGTTCATCCCCTACATCCTGCTCAAGCCCGTGGCCTGCATTGCTGCCGCCGTCGGCCTGATGCTCGGTCTGGGCAATGCATTTAACCCGACCATTTCCATGCCGTTTGTCGTGCCGCTGCCCATCAGCAACTTCTTTACGGGCGGCATTGGCCTGGTCGCAATCGTCCTCGCCGCAATCCTGCTGGTCGGACTGCTGTTTATCCCGTTCGTCAAGATGGCCGATAAGGAGGCACTGGCCGAGGAAGCTGTTGCAAAGGCTTCTGCCGAGTAGGTCATTGTCCACAAGTTCGAAGGTTCGGCCGATCGCGTTGATCGCCGAAACATATAAGTCCCTGTGAGGGGTTACAGGAAAGGAACTGCAATGAAAAACATCGTTCTTATGTGCGCTGGCGGCATGTCCACGAGCATCATCATGAAGAACATCAAGAAGGCCGCCGACGCCGAGGGCCTGGAGTGCGAGGTGTCCGCTCACGCCGTCAACGAGGCTGCCACCATTGGCCGCAATGCCGACTGCATTCTGCTTGGGCCGCAGGTTGGCTATGCCAAGGATGAAGTCTGCGCCGCATGCCCCGGGGTTCCGGTCGGCGTAATTCCCATGACCACCTACGGCATGATGGACGGCGTCAAGGCTCTGGCTCAGGCCAAGGAACTGATGGGGCTGTAAGTATGACGGCAGAAGAGATTCAGCTTCAGAGTTTTCAGATCATTGCAGGCGTCGGTTGCGCGCGCAGCTGCTATATCGATGCGATTCATCTAGCTCGTGACGGCAAGTTCGAAGAGGCCGAGGCAAAGATCGCCGAGGGCCAGCAGCATTATGCCGAGGGTCACGCGGCTCACGGCGGCCTTGTCCAGCAGACGGCTGCCGGCGAGGACCTGAGCATCGACCTTTTGGTCGTTCATGCCGAGGACCAGCTTATGAGTGCCGAGGGCTTTGGCATCCTGGCCAAGGAGTTCGTGGACGTCTATCGCAAGATGGGCGCTTAGCCACCGGCTCTGCCGACAGGCCATTGTTGCGACGCATGCTTGCGCCGAAGAGACGACAATGCGCCCGTTCACATACAGCTACGGATAGAGAGGGTCCTTCGGGGCCCTCTTTTTTGTTCCCCTTGTATGTTCAGAACGTTTACATACCGTTTAGGCTGATTTCTCTACCGTTTACAGGTATTTCGCGCTAAACTAATAAACAAAAGAGTAAAACATTTAGTAAACAGAACAAAACGAAACATGCGTCTGTTTACTGAACATGTGACTAGGGGAGGACGTACATGGATAAGATCAAGCTCGGTTTTGTGCCTACGCGCCGCAGCATCTTTAGCGCGCCGGACGCGATCAAGTATCGTGGTCTGACGGCTGACCGTCTGCGCGAGATCGGCGTCGACATCGTTGATATCGACGACATCAACGACGAGGGCCTGCTGTTCGACGACAGCCATATCGAGCCTATCGTCAAGAAGTTCCGCGCCGAGGGCGTCGACGGCATCATGCTGTGCCACGCCAACTTTGGTACCGAGTACGTCTGCGCCCGCCTTGCCCGCGAGCTCGGTCTGCCCGTGCTGCTGTGGGGCCCGCGCGACGAGCGCCCCGAGCCCGACGGCACCCGCCTGCGCGACAGCCAGTGCGGCCTGTTCGCCACCGGCAAGGTCCTGCGCCGCTTCCAGGTCCCCTTCACCTACATGACCAACTGCCGCCTGACTGATCCCGAGTTCGAGCGCGGCGTCTGGGACTTCCTGGCCGTGTGCAACGTCGTTAAGACCTTCAAGCACACCCGCATCCTGCAGATGGCCACCCGCCCGTTCGACTTCTGGTCCACCATGTGCAACGAGGGCGAGCTGCTCGAGAAGTTCAACATCCAGCTTTCGCCCATCCCCATGACCGAGCTTGTTCAGGCCGTGCGCGACGCCCAGGCCGACGAGCAAGCCATGGCCGCCATGCTCGCCCACATCGCCGACAGCTTTGAGATCTGCATCCCCGAGGACAAGGTCCCCGCGGTCGCAGGACTCGCCATCGCCATGAAGCGTCTGGTCGAGAAGTACGGCTGCAACGCCGGCGCCATCCAGTGCTGGAACGCCCTGCAGGACGAGCTGGGCATTATGCCCTGCGCCGCCAACGCCATCCTCAACGAGATGGGTATCCCCGTCGTCTGCGAGACCGACATCCACGGCGCCATCACCGCGCTCATGGTCGAGGCCGCCGATCTTGGCCGTCACCGCGGCATGTTCGCCGACTGGACCGTCCGCCATCCCGACAACGAGAACGGCGAGCTGTTGCAGCACTGCGGCCCCTGGCCCTGCAGCTGCGCGGCCGTCAAGCCCAAGCTCACCTATCCGCTGGCCTTCGATCACCCCGGCGCGCTGACGGCCGAGGCCAAGCACGGCGACCTCACCCTTGCCCGCTTTGACGGCGACAACGGCGAGTACTCGCTGCTGCTGGGCAATGCCCGCGGCATCGACGGCCCGGCCGGTATGGGCACCTACCTGTGGGTCGAGGTCGAGAACCTCAAGCGCCTCGAGGCAAAGATCGTCGAGGGCCCCTACATCCACCACTGCGTGGCCATCCACGCCAACGTGGTGCCGGTGCTCTACGAGGCATGCAAGTACATCGGCATCCAGCCCGACCTGTACGACCCCATCGAAGAAGACGTCAAAGCCTACCTGCGAGGAGAGTAGAAATGGCAACTATCGAAGAGCTTGAGTCCCTGCGCTGGGACCTCCGCCGCGATTGCGTCGACATCATCATGGCCGGCGCCGGCGGCCACATCGGCGGCGACATGTCGGTGATCGACGCCCTCATGACCCTCTACGCCAACCATCTGAACATTTCGCCCGAGACCGTCGACGATCCCAACCGCGATCGCTTCGTGCTCTCCAAGGGCCACGCCATGGAGGCCTACTACGCGGTGCTGTGTCACGAGGGCTACCTGGACCTCGACGACGTCAAGGCCCGCTTCTCCAAGTTCGGCAGCCCCTACATCGGCCATCCCAACAACAAGCTCAAGGGCATCGAGATGAACTCCGGTTCGCTCGGCCACGGCCTGCCCGTGGCGGTGGGCATGGCACTTGCCGGCAAGATGGACGGTCGCGACTACCGCGTCTACACCATCATGGGCGACGGCGAGCTTGCCGAGGGCTCGGTCTGGGAGGGCGCCATGAGTGGCGGCAACTACCAGCTCGATAACCTGTGCGCGCTCGTGGACCGCAACCGTCTGCAGATCAGCGGCAGCACCGAGGACGTCATGAAGCAGGACTCGCAGGAGGAGCGCTGGGCCGCCTTCGGTTGGAACGTGCTGTCCATTCCGGGCAACGACGTCCAGGCCATCGACGCCGCGCTGACGCTTGCGGCCGAGACCAAGGGTAAGCCCACGGTCATCATCCTCAACACGGTGAAGGGCTACGGCTCGCCCGTCATGGAGGACAAGGCCGGCTGGCATCACCACCTGCCCAACGACGAGGAATATGCCCAGATCATCGCCGATTTCGCTGCCCATAAGGAGGCCATCAATGGCTAACAAGATCGCCAACCGCAAGGTTATCTGCGACACGCTGCTCGAGGCCGCCGAGACCGATAAGGACATCGTCGTCCTGTGCTCCGACTCCCGCGGCTCCGCATCGCTCACGCCGTTCTTCGATCAGTATCCCCAGCAGTCCGTTGAGGTCGGCATCGCCGAGCAGGACCTGGTGAGCATCGCCGCCGGCATGGCTTCGTGCGGCAAGAAGGCCTGGGCCGCCTCGCCGGCGTCCTTTGTGACCACGCGTTCGTATGAGCAGTGCAAGGTCGACGTTTCGTACTCCAACACCAACGTCAAGCTCATCGGCATCTCGGGCGGCGTGTCCTACGGCGCCCTGGGTATGAGCCACCATTCCGCTCAGGATATCGCCGCCATGAGCGCGATCCCCAACATGCGAGTGTATCTGCCGAGCGACCGCTTCCAGACCGCCGAGCTCGTGCGCGCCTTGGTCGCCGACAACAAGCCGGCCTACATCCGCGTGGGCCGCAACCCGGTCGAGGACGTGTACGCCGAGGATGAGTGCCCGTTCCAGATGGACCGCGCTACCTGGGTGCGCCGCGGCACCGATGTGACGATCGTCGCCACCGGCGAGATGGTCCGCCACGCCGTGGACGCCGCCGACCTGCTGGCCGAGCGGGGTATTTCGGCAACGGTGCTCGACATGTACTGCGTCAAGCCGCTCGACGCCGAGGCCGTGATCGAGGCCGCCAGTGCCACGCGCGCCGTCGTGACAGCCGAGGAGCACAGCCCCTTCGGCGGTCTGGGTTCCATGGTCGCGCAGGTCGTGGGCGAGCATTGTCCGCGTCCGGTCAAGTGCCTGAGCCTGCCCGACGCGCCGGTCATCACCGGCACCTCGCCCGAGGTCTTCGCACACTACGGCCTCACCGGCGAAGGCATTGCCAAGACCGTTGCCGAGTTCCTCGGCAACTAGTAGACACAGACGCTGCGCGGCCGCCAAGCACCGCACCTTGCCGTTCAAACCGTCGCTTGCGTACACAAAGTACGCGGCGCTCCTCTTTCACGGCAATCTGCGGCACTTGGCGGTCGCTCGCTCCTTGTCCGCCAGGCTGTCTTTGCTTTGGCGGAAGGAATGGGAGAGTACATGAGCAACTACATCATCGGAATCGATCAATCCACGCAGGGCACGAAGGCGCTGCTGGTGGACGAGGGCGGCCATCTGATTCATCGTGCCGACCGCTCGCATCGCCAGATTGTCAACGAAGCCGGCTGGGTGAGCCATGATCCGGCCGAGATTGCCACCAATGTGCTGGCCGTGGCGCGTGCCGTGGTGGAGGAGACCGGGGTCGATCCGGCCGACGTCGCCGGCATCGGCATCTCCAACCAGCGCGAGACCACCGTTGCATGGAACCGCACGACGGGCGAGCCGCTGTGCGACGCCGTGGTGTGGCAGTGCGCCCGCGCCCGCGAGCTGTGCGACGAGCTGACCGCGCGCGAGGGTGTGGCCGATCTGGTGCGCGACACGACGGGTCTGGTGCTCTCGCCCTACTATCCGGCGGGCAAGATGGCTTGGATCCTCGCGAACGTTCCCGCTGCTGCCGAGGCCGCGGCGGCAGGCGAGCTGTGCCTGGGCACCATCGATGCCTGGGTGGTCTGGACGCTCACGGGCGGCGCGGAGTTCCGCTGCGACTGGTCCAACGCCAGCCGTACGCAGCTCTTTGACCTGCGCCGAGGCTGCTGGAGCGAGCCGGTGTGCGAGGCCTTTGGCGTCGACGTGGCCTGCCTTCCACAGGTGACCGATTCCGATGGCCTGTTCGGCACGACGGATCTGGGCGGCTTTTTGCCGGCGCCCGTGCCCATTCACGGCGTGCTCGGCGACAGCCATGCCGCCTTGTTCGCGCAGGGCTGCCATAGCCGCGGCATGGCCAAAGCGACCTATGGCACCGGTAGCTCGGTCATGATGAACGTCGGCAACGAGTTTGTCGCCAGCTCGCACGGGCTTTCGAGCTCGCTTGCGTGGCGTATGGATGGCGTGACCGAGTATGTACTCGAGGGCAACGTGAGCTACGCCGGCGCCGTCAAGACCTGGCTGCGCGACGACCTGGAGCTCATCAACAACCCCGAGGAGGTCACCGACCTGTGCTATGCCGCCAGCCCGGCGAGCCGCGTCTACTTTGTGCCGGCGTTTACCGGCCTGGGTGCGCCGCACTGGGCGAGCGACGCCGAGGGCTGCGTCTTTGGCATGACGCGCGCCACGGGTCGCGCGGAGTTCGTAAAGGCCGCCGACGAGTCGATCGCCTATCAGATCTTCGACGTGATCGATGCGATGGTCGAGGATTCGGGTGCGGCGTTGGCCGAGCTTCGCGTTGACGGCGGTCCCACGCGCGATGCGTACCTGATGCAGTTTGAGAGCGACCTGGTGGGCTCGCCCATCCGCATCGCGAGCAACGACGAGATGAGCGGCCTGGGCGCGGCTTGGGCCTGCGGCATTGCGCTGGGCATGTACACGCGCGACGTGGTCGACGTCTACGGTGCCCGCGGCATCGTGGAGCCTGCCATGCCCGCCGACGAGCGAGACAAAAAGATCGCCGGCTGGCGCCATGCAGTGGCCGCGACTATCTCGTACACCGCCTAGCATGATTTTTCTGGGACGGGGATCAAATAATCATCGGTCCTCGTCCCAGGTGGCTAATTTGGGACGGGCTTTTTTGACTGGTATGATTGGTGTGACCATTCGAACCAGCTAAAAGAGCCCCGTCCCAAATTGACTATCGAGAGGATCTGCCATGGAGCGCATTGCGAGCTTTTCTGTCGATCATCTGCTGCTTGAGCCCGGCGTATACGTGAGTCGCATCGACCGCGATCCGGCGACCGGCGCTGCCGTCACCACCTTTGACCTGCGTCTGACCACGCCCAATAAAGAGCCGGTCATGAACACGGCTGAGTGCCACACCATCGAGCACCTGGGTGCGACCTTCCTTCGCAATCATGCCGAGTGGTCGAGCCGTATCGTTTACTTTGGCCCCATGGGCTGCCGCACGGGCTTTTACCTGGTCGTGTTTGGCGAGGTGACGAGCGAGGAGATCCTGCCGCTCGTGCGCGAGCTCTTTGAGTTCGTCGCCGACTTTGAGGGCGATGTCCCCGGTGCCGCTCCCGAGGAGTGCGGCAACTACCTGGACCAGAACCTTCCCATGGCAAACTGGCTCGCGCGCCGCTACCTCGACCGCGACCTGGCCGATATCGACGAGAAGCACCTGCACTACCAGCAGGCGTAAGGATTGCCCTCTGCTTCTAAACCGTTTACATGGAGATATCGACCGTTTAACTGTTTAGTAACGTTTACACGAGGTCATTTACGGTGTTTCGCTTAAACTGGCAAACAGAGTGATATTCAGGCAAGGCTCCTGAAGCAGCATCTGTCGACATTGATTGTCGGATTCTGCTTCGGGAGCCTTGTTTTGTTTAAGGGGGACACATGGAAATCGTTAAACGAATTAACACCAGCGCTGTCCTCTGCATCGACGGAAATGGTAGGCAGCTGGTGGCATTCGGGCGTGGCCTGGGGTTTAAGGACGTTGGCGATGAATTACCGCTCTCGGAGATTCAACGAACGTTCTATAACGTTAGTTCCCGCTACATCGCTCTCATTGATGAAGTCTCGGATGAACTTCTCGAGCTGACCTCGGATGTTATTGATATGTCGACAGGACTGCTTCCCTATGAAGTAAGCCCTAATTTGCCGTTTATTCTTGCGGACCATATCGCGTATGCAATTAAGCGCAAGGAGCAAAACATTGTTGTCCATATGCCCTTGTCTTTTGATGTTCGCCAACAATATCCCGTCGAATTCAAAATCGGCGAGTACGCGCTTCGAATAATCAGGAAACGTCTCAATGTTAGGCTTCCCGCTCATGAGACAGTTGGAATTGCCATGGCGTTTATCAATAACATGGCCGATTCGGATTCATGTGAGCTGGCTGAAGAGTTTGGCACGGACGTTTACGATCACGTTCTCGAAGAATCAACTATTGCTGTTGAAAGACGGCTTGGTATTCAAGTTGATCGGGAGGGCTTCGATTATGCAAGGTTCGCAACCCACCTTCAGTACCTATTCAATAGGTTGAACTCTGGCGAAAGTATCGTAAGCGACAACCGCAAGATGTATCTCTCGCTCAAAGATGAATATCCGGTGGCATCGGCGTGCGCCGATGACATCGCTTCTGTTCTCAGCCGGCTGACGGGCCAAGAACTTATAGACGAAGAAAGACTCTATCTGATGATGCATATCAATCGAATCGCATCGAAAGCTAGGTAATTGGTCGGCGAAGGCGCGCGCTTTGCCGATGGTTACATATAAAACACAACATGGGAGAAATGGTATTTATGGCAGATACAACCAAGCTCGCTGCCGAGATTCTCGAGATGGTGGGCGGTGCAGAAAACGTTACATTTGTAGCCCACTGCATGACTCGTTTAAGGTTCAATCTTAAGGACGAAAGCATCGTAGATGATGCAAAAGTCAAGGCAATCGATGGTGTGATCGATATTCGCCATTCAGCAGGGCAATACCAAGTGATTGTGGGGCCCAAGGTCGATAAGGTCTACGAAATCGTTGCAAAGGAAACCGGGGTTGACACCGGGAAGTCCGCGGCAGATGAAGGCGAGACCAAAGGTTTTCTGGGAAAGCTGATGAAGCTGATCAGCGGCATCATGATGCCCGTTCTTCCCGCCTTGATTGCATGCGGAATGATAAACGCCGTCCTTAGTATCCTGACGACGGCAGGTGTCGTTTCCGCTGAGAGCGGAATTTATACCCTGCTGTACGGCATGGGAAACGTCAGCATGTATTTCTTGCCCGTTCTCGTCGGATCGTCTGCGGCCAAATTCTTTGGAATCGATCAATATATCGGTGCGGTGCTCGGTGCAATCCTGCTTTACCCGACTTTTGTTGCCGCAGCTGGAGCTGGTGATGCGCTGGATTTGTTCGGCATGAAGTTCACGATGGTGAGCTATGCCTCGACGGTGTTTCCCGCTATCGTGGCGGCTTGGTTCGCATCCGTTCTTTATAAGTGGCTGCGTGCGGTTCTTCCCGATGCTTTGGCATTTGCACTCGTTCCGTTCCTGACAGTTGCTATTGCTGCCCCCATCTCGCTTCTTGTGGTTGGCCCGGTTATCCAACAGGCGAGCTCCTTGCTTGCGACTGCCGTACTGGCGGTCTATCAGTTCAGCCCCATTCTTTGCGGCGTTATTCTTGGACCGATATTTGGCCTCGTCATGATTCCTCTTGGACTCCATTGGGCCCTCATTGTGATCTCCATCAACAATATTATGACCGTCGGTTCCGACCCTATCCTTGGACTTCTTTGCGGTAGCATGGGTGTCGTCGGCGCTTGCTTGGCGTTTGCTTTCCGCTCGAAGGATCCGAGCGAAAAGAGCCTTGGATTCAGCTGTGCCATTACGAGCCTGTGCGGAATTACAGAACCTGCCCTGTACGGCATAGTTTTGGAGCACAAGAAGATCATCGTCGCTTCCATGATTTCTGGTGCAATTAGCGCTGTTATCCCGGCTATCTTCAATACCCGCACGTTCGTTATGACGTCGAGTGGTATTTTCAGCTTCCCCGGCTACATGAATCCTTCCGGTGATATGAGCAGCCTTATTGGTGCGATCCTTTGCAATGTCGTTGGTTTTATTCTTACCTTCGTCCTCGTCTACATCATGTATCGCCCTGATGCAGACACGTCGGCGGAATAGACAATTATTCGGAATGTAAGCTGCTGAAAACCCCGCGGCAGATTGCATATGGTGGGCTTGCGATTGATCTGCGCGAGCCCACCTCGTTTTTGGAGTGACTGGTTATGACAATTACTGCCGATATGACATTTGGAGAAATCGCACTTCTTCCTGAGTTCGCTGGGTTCGGTGAGCATCTCATGCTTTGCCGACCTTCAACTTGGGAGCGCATGTGGAATAAGCCCATCGCGGTCCATTTGAATTCCGACACTAATCCGTATGAAGTTACTCGTGTTCTGCGCGGGTTGAATCGGATTGTTGAGCTTGCGGATGACGGGAGGCAGGTTGCATACGATATTTGGGATGAAGCCGATTGTATTCGCGATCCGACCCGGCGCAACACAAAGCTGTTTTTCTTTCCGGGGCGACCGGGGGCGCCATTCGTTATCGCGATTTCGGGTGGGGGCTATCAGAGCGTTTGTCACCAAATGGAAGGTTTTCCCGTTGCTCCCGAGCTCAACGATGCGGGCTATAACGTGTTTGTGTTGTCATACAGGGTGAGGGTCGAGCCGCTGATGCCGCGTCCGATCGATGACCTTAATCGCGCAGTCCGTTTTGTCCTCGAGAATTCAACGCGATTTAATGTGGACAAAAAATATGCGGTTATCGGTTTTTCCGCTGGCGCGCATTTGACCGCCGAGTGGGGGACGGATAACAAGGGGTTTGCATCTTACGGATGCGAGCCGCCAAAAGCTTTGGTTCTGTGTTACGCCCCGATTGACCTTCATGAGTCCGAATGTGCGTCAGACCATAGATTTCTTGATTCGGTGTGCGGTGGAGCTGGGCACGATGCGATTGATGATTTCTGCATTGATCAACATGTGTGGGAACGGTATCCGCCGACATATCTTTGGCAATGCGCCGACGATGATGTCGTATCGCCCGGCAATCTCGGAAAGATGGTTGACGCACTGGATGCGGCTGGGGTGCACCACGAGGAGATTGTGTATCCAGAAGGAGGACATGCGTTAATGAAACCTCATGCGCCGGAAACTGATCACTGGTGCTCGGGTGTCATTGAGTTCCTTAAGGGCTATCTCGGCTAAGTAAAATACACGCCGCCCTTTTGCCCATGTGACTCTGGTGCGTGTTGTTTGCGGTATTGACTCCATCAAAAGACGGCTAATGTTCTAGAATGTTTATATAGTCACATTTACGAACAGGAGCGAACATGCATATCTACTCTGTTACCGATCCCGAGTTCAAGTCCTACGGCCGCGTGTGGGACGACGTACCCTCCAGCCTGATAGCTCCGCTTGTCGAGGCACTGTCCGCCACGCCCATTCCCGAGGGTAGCAAGTATGTGGCCTCCGCGCCCGAGCTCGAACAGGTCGAGGGCGCCGACACGCTCGGCCTGCTCATGTACGGCGGTCGCCCGTTCCAGCTGGGCTGGTGCAACGGCCACAACACGAAGCTCAACTGCCTGGAGTATCACCGCGCGAGCGAGTTCAACCTGGGCGCGCGCGACTTTATCCTGCTGCTCGCTAAGCGTGAGCAGATTGTCGACGGCAAGCTCGACACCGCGCAGGTCAAGGCCTTCCGTGCCCCTGCCGGCACGCTTGTCGAGGTCTACGCCACCACGCTGCACTATACGCCGTGCATGGTCGACGAGGGCGGCTTCCAGGTGATGGTCGCGCTGCCCGCTGGCACTAATGGCCCGCGCCCCGATGCCGCGTCCGACATGCCCGCGGCCGGCGACAGCTACTGCTACTGGAAGGCCGACAAGTGGGTTCTCTGCCACGCCGATAGCTCCAAGGCTGCCGAGGGCGGCTACGTGGGTCTCGTCGGCAAGAACTTCGACATCACCGTGGATTAGGGTCCTTCGTCTCGGTCTGTAACAGTTGGCGCGCTAAATCGTCTCTATATGTTACAGATCAAGACGAACCGCGGGGGCCGCCCGGACAATCTCAATCTGTAACACCAAGCCCGGTTTTGACGGCCTAACTGTTACAGATTGAGACAAACGGGCCCAACCCGCCACAAATGAACTGTGCCCTTTGTGGTGGTTGCCTAGAGCTGGCTGCGCAGGTGGTCAGCCATATAGGGGACGGCGAAGCGCACGTAGCCGCGGCGCGCCTGCTCGATAACGCCGGCGTCGATGAGGCGCCGGCGATACTTTTGCGCATAGTCGGGTGTGACTGACATGCGCTTCGCAACATCAGAAATGCGAGACACGGCGTCCTCGTCATCAGTCATTGCGGAGAGAAACGCGACGTCTTGGTCTGACAGCGCGGCGAGCGTCGTTTCGCAAACATCGTTTTCGAAATCGACTTTCGACGCTTCGATAGCTCCGTCGATTAACCCTTGCGTCGCACGTTCGCCTGTCCTGCAGCGATTGGCGATGTTATAGCCGATGAGTTGCAGCATATAGGGCGAGCCTTGGGTTGCGCGAGCGGCACGGAGGCGAAGATCGCTTGGAATATCAAGGCCGAGCTCATCGAAAGCCCGCTGGTAATAGGTATCGACATCTCCGACCGAAAGTGGCTCGAGCGTGACCTTTCGAGCGCGGTTGAGAAATGTCAGCACACGGTCATTGAGTGTTGCGCAGACGGCTCCCGGAAGGCCCGCCATGACGAGCGCGACGTTGAGTCGTTCGCCGACCAGCTCTTGATAGGCGGTGACGAGCTGTCTGATCTCGGGTGAATTTGCTTGGAGCTCGTCGATGAGGATGAGGATGCCGTGCCCCTGCTCGGTCAGTTTGCGCGCGAGCTGCGTGAGCTTGAACTGAAAGCTCTTGGTCTCCTGCACGTCTCGTGTGAACTCGAGGCCTGCCGAGAGCCCGAAAACACTTAGGCTGCCGCTCGCGAGTTTGGGAAGGCGGCGTTTGTTGACGTAAGGTTTGCCTGCTTCTTGGATTTTCTCGACAATGCGCTCGAGCATATCCTCGGAGGCTACGGTAGGCGTGGCGACAACAAAGCCGATCTTGCGTGCGCGGTCGGCAAGTTCCCACAGAAGAACTGTCTTGCCGCTGCCTCGCTGTCCAAGCATGAGCATGGCTCGGTCGCGATTGCCCGGTTCCTGCTCAAGGCCGGATATGAATGTCGAAATTACAGTTTCGCGCCCGACGAGATAGGATGGGCGATTTCCAAATGAGGGGGAGAAGATGGTTTCAGTCATAAGTCTCCTTTCCTTTCTTTCCTATTTTTTCCTTTCTTTCCTATTCAGTCAAATGGTCTGCCACCCGAGGGCGCCTTCGCTGTTGTGGAGGCGCCCTTTTTTGCAAGTGAGTAGACTTTTTGGCTTAGTCTGACCACGCCGGAACATGCCAGGTAAGCGTCGGTTTTGATGGCGTCAAAGGCGGGTCTGGTTGAGTTTTGCCAAAAAGTCTACTCACTTGACGTTCGCGGCGTGTGGGCGGGTGCTTTTTCGTGCACGCGAGGTATCAAAAAGTGTCAGGAGCGCACCGTCTGCCGATATGCGGGAGCGAAAAGAAGTGTCGACCTGCGCCGTTGCCGTTGAGCGACGTGCCGTTTATAGAGATACTGAGCCTATGACAAACAGCGTGTGAAAGGATCGATGTATGGCTTTCCGTAAAGACTTCCTGTGGGGCGGCGCGACGGCCGCCAACCAGTGCGAGGGCGCCTACGACGTGGATGGCCGCGGCCTGGCCAACGTGGACGTGGCGCCGCACGGCGCGGAGCGCTACGCGGTGGTCTCTGGCCAGCGTAAGATGCTCGACTTTGAGGACGGCTACTACTATCCCGCGCAGACCGGCATCGATTTCTACCATCACTACAAGGAGGACATCGCCCTCTTTGCCGAGATGGGCTTTAAGACCTTCCGCATGAGCCTGGCATGGACCCGCATCTTCCCCAACGGCGACGAGACCGAGCCCAACGAGGCCGGCCTGGCTTTCTACGAAGACGTGTTCCGCGAGTGCCAAAAGTACGGCATCGAGCCCCTCGTGACCATCACGCACTTCGACTGCCCCATTCACCTCATCAAGGAGTACGGCGGCTGGCGCAACCGCAAGCTCATCGACTTCTACAAGAACCTGGCCACCACGATCTTCACCCGCTACAAGGGCCTGGTGAAGTACTGGCTCACCTTCAACGAGATCAACATGATCCTGCACCTGCCGTTTATGGGTGCCGGCCTGGTCTTTGAGGAGGGCGAGAACAAGGAGGCCGTCGAGTACCTGGCCGCCCACAACGAGCTCGTCGCCAGCGCGTGGGCAACCAAGATCGCCCACGAGATCGACCCCGAGGTCAAGATCGGCTGCATGCTCGCCGCCGGCACCTACTATCCCTACAGTTGCCGTCCGGGCGATGTTCGCCAGGCTCAGCTCGACAACCAGGACAACTACTTCTTCGTCGATGTCCAGAGCCGTGGCTACTACCCGGCTTATGCCGTCAAGAAGCTCGAGCGCCTGGGCATCGATGTGGGCATGACCGACGATGACCGCGAGATTATGGCCGACAACACCGTCGACTTCATCAGCTTTAGCTACTACTCCACCCGCTGCTCCGCCGGCGCCGACAACCCCGATGTCGAGAAGACCCAGGGCAACGCCTTCGCCGGCGCCAAGAATCCGTATCTTCAGCAGAGCCAGTGGGGCTGGGCCATCGATCCGCTGGGCTTCCGCATTACCCTCAACGACCTGTACGACCGCTATCAGAAGCCGCTGTTCGTGGTCGAGAACGGTCTGGGCGCCAAGGATGTTGTCGAGGAGGACGGCTCCATCAACGACGACTACCGTATCGACTACCTGCGCCAGCACATCCAGGCCATGCGCGACGCGGTGACTGAGGACGGCGTTGACCTGCTGGGCTACACCACCTGGGGTCCGATCGACCTGGTCTCGGCCGGCACGGGCGAGATGTCCAAGCGCTACGGCTTCATCTACGTCGACCGTGACGACGCCGGCAACGGTACCCTCAAGCGCTCCAAGAAGAAGAGCTTCGACTGGTACAAGCGCGTCATTGCTTCGAATGGCGAGGACCTGTCCTAAGGGCACCGAGCCCCCAACCTCATAGTCTCCTAACCAAAGCGCCCGGCGAGCAGTTTGTGCTCGTCGGGCGCTTTGCCGTCTACGGATTTTGGGACATGCGGCCCGTTTTTTGAGC
This sequence comes from uncultured Collinsella sp., assembly GCA_959026725.1. Lineage (GTDB taxonomy): Bacteria > Actinomycetota > Coriobacteriia > Coriobacteriales > Coriobacteriaceae > Collinsella. Next base: position 136,155 of record CAUFMG010000001.1, on the reverse strand, counting down.
CTGCCTGTCGGTACACTAAAAGCACTATGGGTACCCGCGAGCGACATATCGGCAACGCGGCCGCCCGATCCGCACCCGTGGCGGATCCCAGGGGCGGCAGGCTCTTCGCCATGCCGCGATTCCTTGTTGGCATAACACATCAGGTGTACCGCCACCGCGTCTTTGCTATCGCCGGTGTCATCACCGCGATGTTCCTCATGCTTTTGGCAGTCTTGCCGGCGCTGTTCGCCTTCGACCCCAAACTTTCTAACGCCGTGCCCGCCTATAGCGAGGTGTCCGAAGAGATCGTGGATGCGCTCGTCCATTCGAGCTCTCTGCCGTTGCTTGTTGCCGCAATTGCATTTTCGATCTGGGGCGTATCGGTCTATCTGCGCTGTTTGGACTATGTGTTGCGCCGCCGCCTTGTTGCCATCGCCACCATCTGCGCCCTGTGGATGATCGAAGTCATTCTCAAGTACAAGTCGTTCACGCCGTTCTATGCCACCGTGCTGTGGTACCTGTACTACGTGCCCATGACGCTCATTCCGCTGCTCTACCAGTTGTGTGGTCTGCGCCTTGCGGGCCTGGAGCAACACCGCCTGGGTCGCCGCTACTGCGCTGCGCTGTGGATTGCGGCTATCCTGCTTTTCGGATTTGTGCTCACCAACGATTTTCACCAGCAGGTCTTCCACTTTGACCGTACAAGCGACACCTGGAGCAACGATTACACGTACGGCTGGGGTTATTTCGCCGTCCTCGTGTGGACTGCCTTTAACTTTGTGGCCTTTTTTATCCTGGTGGGCCGGTCCTCGTCCTTTCGCATCCAACGTTTCTCGGGCACGGCGGCGCTCGTGCTGCTGGGCGGCGCGTTCTTTGCCATCTCATATGCGTTGCGCGTGCCCTGGGCATGGAGGCTCAACTTTTCGCTCATCTATTGCGTCTTGTGCGTGGTGGCGATGGAAATCTGTCTCGATTGCGGTGTCATTCCGTCATATCACGACATCGCCGGCATTTTCGACACCTTGCCGCTTGACCTCAAAGTTCTAACGCGCGACCTGCAGGAAGTCTATGCCACGCCAGTGTCAAAGCCAATGCCGGTAGGCGTGCGCGAGGAGTTGCGGACCCAGGCGCACGGCCGCGCCCATGCCTTTGCCGTGGCGTCCGATCCCGATGTGATGTACCGTGCCTTTCCACTGCTGGGCGGATCGGCCCTGCTTGCCCAAGACGTGTCGGATCTCAACGAGCTTAACCGTGAACTGGCACATCGTCGCATGGAGCTGCAACGTCAAAACGAGCTGCTCGCTGCCGACTACGACCTTAAGACGCACCTGGCAGACCAAGAGGCCGAGACCTTGCTGGTCCAAGACGTGGACCAGGCGCTTGCCCGCGCGCTCGAAGGGATGTACGACCTGCTGAGCTCGCTGCCGCCGTTGACCGACGAGGCGTCTTCGCACGAGCGTTACCGCATGCTGCAGCGCGCCAAGATGCTCGTCGCCTATTGCAAGCGCAAGGGGTCGCTCACGTTGGCACAGCATGGGGAGAGCGGTTTTGATCGCGACCGCATTCAGCTCATTGCCAACGAGCTCGCAAGCGACCTGCGCACCATCGATATCGATTGCGCCTCGATTATCGCCATACGGCGCCCGATGCACGCCAGTACGGTAAGCGCCCTGTACGACTGCGTGTATGACTTTGCGTTTTTTGCCTACACCACCGACCATCCGGCGCTTATGTATCACTTGGGCGACCATGACCGATGCAGTGTCGAGCTGCGCGCCACGCTTTTTTCCAACGATGACGCAGATCTTTCGCAGACGCCCGCTGCGCAAGAGCTCGAAAGCGCTCTGCAAGGGCGCAACGTGGCATACCGCCTTGAGGGCGAGCCCGGCCAGCTGCGCATGATCGTCTTGATGCCGAGGGCGGGTGAGTGACGATGCAGATTTCGCTCATCCTTCCCCAAATCGTTGCGCTCGATGTTGTCTTTGCCCTGGCTGCGTGTCTGCAGACGATCCACGTCCCGCTCATTTCATCGCGCCGCTCGTCCTATAACCGTAAGGTGATTTGTGCCTACGAGGCGAGCCTTGTGCTTCACCTAGTTATTTCGGCGCTCATCTTGTTCGCGTCGTCTGGCTCATATCTGGTGGCGCCGCTTGACGTTTGTGCCAGGGCAATGGGCGGAGCGCTGTGGCTCAATGCCGCAATCTTTGCCTACGGCGCGGTGCTTATGGTGCACTATCGTCGCCCCGTCATGCTGGCCGAGCTGCTGCTCGTTGCAGCCGTGACGCCGCCGGTGGTGTGCCTCATGGGCTCGGCGTGGACCGTGGTCCTTATTGCAGAGGGAGCGTTCTTCCTGTTCCGTTCCATCGCGGCGCTTTTGATGGATGTCCGCAACCGTCAGGAAGACATTACCGCGTTCTCGACCATCGAAACCATCAACGTGATCCCTGTGGGCATCTTGTATCTGGACCCAAAGGGTCGCCCGCTGCTCATGAACCGCTGCATGCGCAAAAACCTGGTGGAGCTTCGCATGCCCACCGACCTGCGCGACATGAGCGGCACGTGGAGTGACCTTCGCAAGCTCAGCATGCAGACGACCGAAAGCAGCGCAAATCGCGCCCATATTGACCTTGACCGCTTTGGCCACGACCGTGCCGTGGTCGAGATCTCTCCTTCCGAGATTCGTCTGTTCGTGCGTGACTCCGTTACGGTCTCGGGCCGTCCGTTCGAGCGCGTCGTCGGCTTGGACGTGACGGAATACGCACACGCCTACGACCGCTTGGCGCAAGCCAACCACCTGCTTGAGCTTGCGGGCAAAGAACTCCAGGCCCAGATTGAAGAAGTCAAAAAGGTTGCCGACAATGCGGCCTACCTGCGCATGCGTGCCCGCGTGCACGACGTGATCGGGCAGCGCCTGTCCATCCTCCATCGCTATTTGGAGGAGGGGCGCCTGGACGACGAGTCGCTCGAGCAGATCGACCCGTTGCTGCGCTCGATCGCCGCCGATCTGCGCAGTGGCGGCGCCAGTGAGCCTGTGGAGCAGCTGGGTGATATCGTCCACGCCTTTGGCTTGGTGAGTGTGCAGATCGATATCGAGGGATCGCTTCCCGAGGACGCACGCGTTGCCGCAGCGTTTTTGCAGATTGTCCGCGAGGCCTCGACCAACGCCACTAAGCATGCGCAGGCGCATCAGATCCATGTGTGCCTGTGGCAGGAGGGGACGGATGCTGACGCCATCGCGCGCATGACGATTTCTAACGACGGGTCCCCGGCCCCCGTATCGTATCGCGAGGGAACGGGTATCCCAGGTATGAGGCATGTCGCGCAAGATCTGGGCGGCTGCCTGGAAGTCCATGCCGCCCCGCCCTTTACGCTTGCGGTGTCCATCCCGCTCAACGCCAGCGCCACAGCTCAAAGGAGAAACTCATGATTCGCGTCCTTATCGTCGAAGACCAGGCTATCTTGCGCGAGAGCCTGGCGCGCTCCGTTGGCGACCAGCCCGATATGACCGTTGTTTCCGCCATTGCCGATGCTTCCGAGGCTTTGGGTGTCGCGCTCAAGGAGCGCCCGGACATGATACTGATGGACGTGTGCACCGAACACGATTCAAACGGCATCGTGGCGGCGGCGCGCATCAAGGAGCAACTGCCCGAGTGCCGCGTCATTATCATGACCGGCATGCCCGAGATCACCTTTGTCGATCAGGCCCGCGAGGCGGGCGTCGATAGCTTTGTGTACAAGAACGTCGGTATCGACGAGTTGTTCGCCGTGATGCGCTCCACGCTGGCGGGCTATTGCACGTTTCCCAAGCCGCCCGAGAGTATTTTTTCGGGTACGGCGGCACTCGACGATGTTGAGCTATCGATTTTGCGCCTTGCCTGCGAGGGCAAGAGCCGTCGCGAGATCGCGGCCGAGCTGTTTATGAGTGAGGGCACCATCAAGCGTCGCATCTCGGAGATCCTCAACAAGACCGGCTACGACAACATCATGCGCCTGGCCGTGCGCGCAGTAACGGAGGGCAGCATCGTTCCCAACATGGAGCGCCCGTAGTCGGTGCGCCGCCCGTGTTCCGGCGCCGTAAAGATAGGCCGCCCGCCGTTTCGCATCTAAAAACGGCGGGCGGCCTGCTTGTATGGGCAGTGCTGTCGGCGCAAGGCGGCGGGTCCGCAGGATCATTTCCTGCGGCCCCGCCTGACATGTGCGCGGATGTGTCCGCCAATCCGCGGCTATCGGTGTCCGCCGTTACGCGATGGTTGCGCTGTAGGAGGCGACGTCCTCGTAGGAATCGGTCAGGTAGGCGTCGATGCCGATGGTCGTGTTGACCAGGTCGTCAAGACTGTCAAGCTCGCCGCTCGAGAACGTGAATTCCTCGGTGGCGTTGGTGCCGGGCATCAGGTGAGCCGAGAACCAGGCTTCCTTCATGGTGCCGTTGACGTTGGTCTTGCCGGTGGGGGCGTAGAAGGTCAGGTCCTTGTCGCTCTTGTTGGTGATGTTGACGACAAAGCCGATGTCGCCCCAGTCGTCCTTGAACTTCTCGGTGATGGTGATGGTGCACAGGTCGTCATCGGCGACGGTGACGGCGGGGGAGATTTCGACGCTCTGGACATCTTCGTCTTCGACGGCCTCATCGATCTCTTCTTCCTTCTCGGCCGCCTCGCGATCCTTCTTCACCGTACCGGACAGGTCCTTGTCGGACTTGGTAAAGACAAGATTGCCGTCATCTTCTTCGAGGATGAGTTTGCCGTCCTTGAGCTTCATGTCATGCGACTCGTCTTCGGCGGTGATGGTTACGGTGGTGGCGTCCTTTGCCTCCCATTTAAGGTCCATGACTTCAAGGAACAGGTCGAGGGCACCTGTACCGTCCTCATCGAGAATCAGAACACAGTGGACACCCCAATCCTCGAGCATCTTCATGTACTCATCGGTCAGCTCTTCGCCATCCACGGTTCCACCCGAGAGCTCCCAGCTGCCGACGAAGTTGGCCTTGGGGTCCTTGCCGCCGCCGCTGCAGCCCGTCAGGGCAAAGGCGAGCGCCAGGACGCATGTCAGAAATGCGAGTACGGACTTTTTGAACGTTGTCTTCATGGTGTCCTCCTTCATCGAACGAAACCCATAGAAGGCAGCGGGGGTGGCGGATCCCCCGCTCATTACCAGTTAGGGGCGCTAGGGCCTGGGCGTTCCGCAGTTGCTGCAGAACTTGCCGCCGTTTTCGCTACCGCAGTTGGGGCAGAACCACTTGGCCGGTGCGGGGGCGGGCGCCGGAGCCGGCTGCGGGGCGGCCTGCTGCTGTGCCTGGCCGGCGACGAACAGCTGGCTGGCATTCATGCCGCCCATGCCGCCTGCCATGCCCATGCCCATAAAGCCCGCCATCGCGCCGTTGGGGTTGGCGGCTGCCGCGCGCATTGCGTCGCTCTGGGCGCTGGCAATGTTGGCTGCCGCCATAGTGGGATCGCGCATGACCGCGGCTTTCTGCAGGTCCTTGATCATCTGCTCGTCCTCTTGCGAGGCGGCGATGGAGTTGACGCCAAAGCTCACGATTTCGACGCCACGCAGGTCACGCCAGTCGGCAGAGAGGACCTCGTTGAGCGCACGGGCGAGCTCGGTGGTGTGGCCGGGGATGGCGCTGTAGCGGATGCCCATCTCCGAAATCTTGGCAAAGGCGGGCTGCAGGGCGGTGAGCAGCTCGGACTTAAGCTGGCTGTCGATCTTGTCGCGCGTATAGCTATCGGTCACGTTGCCGCACACGTTGGTGTAGAACAGCAGCGGGTTGGTGATGCGATACGAATACTCGCCGTTGCAGCGCACGGAGATGTCGACGTCCAGGCCAATGTTGTTATCGACCACGCGGAAGGGCACGGGCGAGGCGGTGCCGTACTTGTTGCCGATGATCTCCTTGGTGTTGATGAAGTAGACGCGCTGGTCTTTGCCCGCGTCGCCGCCAAAGGTAAAGCGGCTGCCGATATTGGCGAAGGTCTCCTTGATGGAGTCGCCCAGGTTGCCGCTAAAGACGCTCGGCTCGCTGCCGGAATCGAAGACGAACTCACCGGGCTCCAGCGCGACTTCGATGATCTTGCCGTTTTGCACCACGAGCATGCCCTGGCCGTCGTTGACGGCGATGACCGAGCCGTTGGAGATGACGTTGTCCTCGCCGCGCGTGTTGGAGCCGCGGCCACCGGTACGTTTGCTGCCCTTGCAGGCCAAGACGTCAGCAGGCATCGATTCGCAGTAGATAAATTCCTTCCACTGGTCGGCCATGACGCCGCCGGCAGCTCCCAATCCAGCTTTCAAGAGTCCCATGGTGATCTTCCTTTCTCGTCAAAGGCCGGGTGGTATTGGTTGGATTGCTTAGTCGTCCTTGTCGTCTTTCATGACAACGGTGGTCTCGGTGTGGCTGAAGGTGTCGTGTTTCTCGGTCAGGTCGAGCTCGCCACAATACTCATCGGCATGGGTTGCTTCGTTGGCCGTCTTGAGCTGGCCTACCAGTAGCACGTCTCCGATAATCACGATGATCAGCGGCGCGATGATATTGATGAGGATGCCCTCGATATCAAAGGTGAGGTAATCCGGATCGAAGGCGTATTCCCCCATAAAGAGAATCTGGGAGAGGATAAATCCGATCATAAAGAACAGCACCGAGGCGATGGCGAGCTTGGGCTTGGAGCAGGGGAGCTCGCCGACCAAGCGGCCGGTCTGGCCGTTCATGGCAAACAGGTAGCTCTTGCCGTTCCACGAGGTGGAGAGCATCCAGACGGGGAACAGGGCGTAGTCGCTGTCTTCCCAGGTGTAGTCGAGCTGCTTGCTTTCGACCGTGGCATCGTCGTATTCGTCGACGACGGTCTCGCGCAGGGCCGAGATCGTGCTTTCTTCCATACGGCGCTCGGCGCGCGCCTTGCAGGTCTCGCAGTCCTCGTCGTAACGGTTGGCGATGTAGCCGGGCATATATGCGACCGAGAACGGACGCAGCGCGTCGTAGTCAAACGGCTCGATGGCGTCCATGTGGCCGTCGGGCATCTTGGACGATCCGTCGACGGGCACGCGCTTAAACGAGATATTGCCCTTGCGATAGGCATCGTAGTGGTCGGCGGTCGTGACGGTGCGGTCGGATTCCTCGGTCACGGTCTCGTTGGTCGCGTCAAAGTGCACTTCGCCGTCCACGTGCGCGCCGTAGAGCCAAAACGGCACGTAGACGCCTTGGACCTCGTCGATGTGGTTGCCGGTGACAAAGCTCTTGGGCAGCAAGATCTTGCCCTTGTAGTGTTCCTTGAGTGCGGCCGTGACGTCGTCGTGCCCGAGCTTAAACGGAATTACCAGGTCGGGCGAGAAGTCGCCAGAGAGCTGGCCGGGCGCCACGGCGGAGTTGCCGCAGTACGGGCAGGTGGTGACGGCGACGGTGCCGTCGGACACGAGCTCGGCGCCGCACGACGAGCAGATGTAGCCGGCGTTTTGGGCCAGCTCCTGCACGGCATCGTCGACAGCAGGCTTGGGCGTTGCGGTTGCCGCATCGGCTTTGGCATCGGCCTTGTCCTGGCGCTCGCGATAGAGGGCCTCGACTTCTTCGACTTCAAAGCGCGAGTCACAGTAGTCGCAGACGAGCTTTTGCTCGGCGCTTGCAAAATGCAAGGGGCCGCCGCAGGCAGGGCACTGATAGTTAACGCTCTCGAAGGCCATGATCGGTCCTTTCCGTGCCGGGGGCTATGCGCCGATGGCGCCGCCGCAGTATTCGCAGCGCCCGCTGGCATCGGGAATGGTGGTGGCTCCGCAGAAGGGGCAGGTCACCGCGGTCTTGGGGGCCTTGGCGGCCACGACGCTGTCGCGCGTCTCCTGGCGCAGCTGCACCAGCGCATCGCGGACTTCGGTTGCCTGGCGCTTGGCCTCGCGGTATTCGATGGAGCCGCGCTGATCGATGGTGGAGTCGTTCACGCGCAGGTTGATCTCGGTGAAGTACGGCGTGTTGACGTGGATGGTCAGATTAAAGTCGTAATCCAGGTCGTAGCGCGGCGGGTTGTAGCTCTCGCGCTCGCCGTCCTTGGTCTCGCGATAGATCTCGGTGCGATGCTCGTCGATATCCATATCGCAGCCGAGTACCTGCGAGAACTCGATGATGTCGGGATTGGCGTCGCGCCAGCGGCTCTGCGAAGTGATGATCAGCAGGCCCGCGTCCTCATCGAGCATAATATTGGTGCGCCCGGCAGAAAGCGTACGCGTGGGGTTGAACGACGCCAGGCGCTCGGCATTGGCCTCGCGGTAGGCGAGTTGCTCACGGATATCGTCCGCGGTGCTGGAGCGATAGCCGCCAAAGAAGGGGGAGAGCTTGCCGGCGCACTCTTTGCACAGGTAGCCCTCATTGATTTTTGTCTTACCTAGAAGTCCCAGCTCGGTACCGCAAATCGCGCACTCTTTCTTCTCAAACATCTTGTCAAAGAAGCCCATGGCTGCCTCCCATCAACTGGTAGCGTGTGTCACTTTTGATGATGGGGGAGTGCGCGATCCTTCGCGATACCCAGACGGCTCAAGGAGTCTCCACAACTGGGACACATGGCCCATTTTTCATCCCCAAATAACTTGCGGTGAAATAGTTCCTAAAGGGGGCCATAGAAGGCCAAACAGGAACTATTCCACCGCAACTTCTGGGTAGTCATCGGGGACGTTCTTAAACGACTAGTCGTTGGGGGCAGTCTTCGGCCACTCATTGGGGACGTACTTAAATGAGTGGCGGTTGGGGACACTCCGTGCCGAATGTGGGTGCCGCCGCTTGCTACGCGACGGTGATGGCGACCTGGGCGTAGCGGGTGCAGGGGCGCTCGGCGCGGGTTTTAACGCTGAGGGTGAGCACGAAGCGGTCGCCGGGCTGCGCGTCGGCGGGTACGGTGAACGTGGCGTCCGTCGCGCATTCCTGCCATAGCGACAGATCTTGAGCGCCTGCATAGCGCGACGGTCCCATGGTGACATTCCAATGAGCATCGAAGCCCCTGCCATCGGGGTCGACGATGGTCGCTGCAAGAGCAACGCGCTCGCCGGCAGCGGCGCTCATGTCGCCCGTGACCTCGGCAACATACGCCGGATGCGAGCAGGCCGCGGGCTCATGGGCGCACCACTGCGCGCGAGCGGCGAAGTCTTCCTGGTAGGCGCGCAGATAGGGGTTGGGGTTGCCGTCCACCGGCGTACCTATGGCAGCAAAACCGGCAGGCGCATCTGAGTCGGGATGCCCGTCAAGGAACATGCGGCCGAGCAACGTGTCAAAGTCGCGGTTATCGATGCCGCGCAGGCCAAACGGCAGCAGCGGAATATAGGTCATCGAGTCGCCCTCGGCCAAAAAATCGCCGCGCTCAAATTGCATCGCGGGCATGCCTTCTAAGCCCCAATCCAAGCGGGCATGCTTGCCAAACTGGAACCTCTCGGGCTCGTTTTCGTACACCTTGCCATCGCCATAGAGCATATAGCGCGCCATAAGGGGACCGTTGCCCTGCGTGAGATTTTGCTCGGGCCAGGGAGCCTGAAAGAGCGGCAGCGTATCGGGCTGAGCCATCTTGGCATCGACATAGCCGCCATACATATAGGGCACACACCAAAAGATGAGATCGGGGAAGAGCTCATGCCCATGGTCGAGCCAAGAATTGTCCTGCCCCACACCATCGGCAACGCCCATCACGCGTACCTTCTGATAGACACACTGTTGCACAGAAGGCCATTCGGGTGTGGCGCGATAGCGCTCGGCAATGCTCATCAGGGCGCGAACGATCGTATTCATACCGCCCCAACTGAGCAGCCAAAGCGTGCGCGGGTCATCATCCAAAATCGCCTGAGCAATCACGCGCGAACCCTCAGACTCCTCACGCACATCGCCTTCAAAGGCAACATTGCCCACAAACGTACGCTCAATCATCTGAGCAGGCGAGGGAAACGGAGACTCGCCGGCAGCGGCCGCATTAGCCTGCAGCTGAGGCCAGGCCTGGGCATACTCATTGCTCCAGAGGCTCTCGATCCAATGCTCAGGAAACGGTCGATACTCACGAAGCTCCCCAGCAAGCGGATCAGGCTCATGAGGCACCACATCCCACTCATAGGAACGGTGACCCTTGGTACGCCAATGCGGATTCACCTCGCCAAGCGAATGCACGCCATCCCCAAGAAAATGATACTGCGAAGCCGTGTACACCACAGCCTGAACATCGAGCAAGTTGAGATACAGAGCCAAATGAACGAGCGAGTTCATATCATCGACTTCCATATCAGTAGTAACAATCACCCGAGTTAAATCGCGAGTCATAAGAAAGCTCCAACCAAAATCATTTCAGTCAGTCACGCGCAAGGCAAGACGGGACCCCCGCCCTCATCGTCGTCAACCCGGCGGCCCGCCGGAAGCGCTCGCCCAGGGTCAACAGCAACGTCAACGCAGCGGGGCCGAGGGCTTACCTCTGAAAATATTCCGCAGGGGGCGGCCCGGTTGCACAGCGCGAAGCGCGTGGTGCAACCGGGCCGCATGCCCGAGGACATTTTCAGAGGTAAGCCCTCGGCCCCGTGATGGGATAGATTACCTGTCGACCCTGGCCGACCACTCCCAGCAGCCCACCGGCTCGCCGTCGATAAGTACGTTGCCCCCGTCGAAGTCTTGATAACACATGTCGTTGAATTGGTGGATCCACACGCCATGGTTGAACGTCTTCTTGGGCGAGCCGTCGGCCTCGCGGTAGCGCCCGGTCAGGTCCTCGACATGGCTAAAGTAGGTGAGGTGCACGTTGGCGCCGGCAGCGCGCAGGCGAGCCGTGAGCGGCAGCACGGTCTCCTGCGGTATCACGAGCTCATCGCCCTTGGAGTGCGTAAACCACAGCGGTGTCTTGGCAAGGGCAGCAACGTCCTCGTCCGTGGCGTTGTACCACGGCGCGCAGCAGGGAAGGCCCGCGGCGAAGAACTCGGGGTAGTCGGCGCACAGGCGCAGCGTCATAAAGCCGCCGTTGGAAAGGCCAGCGACCACGATGCGGTCGGTGTCGATGCGGTCGGCATGCTCGGCGACAAACTCGTCGATGAGCGCCTTAATGACGGGGGAGTAGATGCTCTGGTTGGAGTGGCCGAGCTGCTCAGTGCCGTTGTCCATCCAAAACGTGGGCGACTGCGGCACGAGAACCCAGGCAAAGCCGCCAAAGTAGCGTTGGATCTGCGCCTGGCTGATGGCCGTCACGCGGTTGCCGATATAAGCGCGCGTGGCGCCCTCGCCTTGCGTAGCGCTCTTGCCCTCGCCAGCGCCGTGCAGGTACACCACGAGTGGGGCCTTCTGGGGCACGACTGTCGTTTCGGGCGCGAAGGGGTTGAAGCAGGCGGAGTCCTCGGCCTTAAAGCTGGGCTCAAAGAAGCCGTACTCGAGCGCGATGCCGTTGACGGCGGTCTTTTGCGTGGCATTGCTCCAGCCCTTGAGCGCGGGACAGATGTCGCCGCGGCAGGTGTCAAAGACCAGGCCGCAGGTTGGATCGTCACCGTCATTGCCGGGAAGGGCCGCGAGCTGCGTGATGCGCAGCTGGTCGTCGAGCAAGCGCGAGCCCATCACGCTGCCCTCGATCTTCTTGGTCAGGCGCTGCTCGGCGATCTCGAGCGCCACATGGGTGCCAAAGGCGAGCTTGCGTCCGCACTCATCGCACGGATAGGCGGCGAGGACGTCGACATAGCCTACGGAAGGTGCGGCGTGGTCGGCGCCGCGCTCTTTGCGCATCAGGATCTCGCCCGTGCGTTCATGGCGCTCTACATATATATGGAAGGTACGCGCATCGATATCGTTGGCGCGAACGGTGCACGGCAGGTCGAGCACGACTATGCTGATCCAGGGGCCAAAGTCTCCCAGCGTGGTGACGGTTGCGTAGGTGCACGATTTGAGTTCCATGAGCTGCCTCCTCTGCGCCGCGAGTGGTAAACATCAGCGGCAATACAACTTAAACATGTTTAGTTTAATGCAGAGCTACAGAACAGGCAGATGAACTCGGTAAACGGTCAAAATGAACACTCAACAAATTACTAAACATTCGTTTATCACCATTTAGCAGGGCTTTTGTTGATGGGTCAACAAAGAATAGAGGTGTTTACCAAATTAAAAGACCACGTAAATAGGCATTTAGCAGCAGATCGTCAAATAGACAATCCCTTACCGTTCAAGTACGTTCACCCCCGATTTCCTACCGTTCACCGGACTACAGACGGCAAAATTGCCACAAATTAGACGTTCCGTGTAAACTAAGTGCTGTAAACGTTCAGTAAACAGATTGTTTACGACAGCGTATCCAAGGGTTCGGCAGCCGTAAGGGGTTATAGTCGCCGGGTCAAAGGCGTGCCTACGTCCAAACGGGTAGGCACACGATGATATGGGGAGGGGTCCCATGGCAGTAGATAACAAGCAGATTGCCACCGATGTCCTCGAGCTCGTGGGCGGTGCGGAGAATGTTGCCGTCGCCACCAACTGCATGACGCGCCTGCGTCTGACGCTCAAGGATAACAGCAAGGCCGACGTGGAGAAGATCAAGAAGGTCAAGGGTGTTCTGGGTTGCCAGTTCGCCGGCAGCCAGCTCCAGGTCATCATCGGCCAGAACGTGCCCAAGGTGCTCGCCGAGTTCGTCGCCATGTCCGGCGTCAAGCAGGGTGCCGCGGTCGACGAGAACCTCGACGCTCCTAAGGAGAAGTTCGAGCTCAAGAACCTGCCGAACATCATCCTCGACTATCTGTCGGGCTCCATGACCCAGCTGATCCCGCTGCTCATGGCCGGCGGTCTGTTCCGCACCATCGCCGCGGTCCTCGGTCCCACTATGCTCGGCGTTCTCTCCGATACCGATCCGACCTACACGTTCCTCTACACCACCCTGTACGAGGCCACGTTTACCTTTATCCCCATTTACCTGGGCTATGCCGCTGCTAAGAAGCTCGGCGCCTCTCCGGTTCTGGGCATGCTCCTCGGCGGTGCTCTCATGGCCCCGTCCGTCGTGAGTGTCGCGACTCAGGAGGGTGGCGGAATCATCTCCGTCTACGGCATCCAGATCGCCGCTGCCAACTACCAGCAGTCCGTCCTGCCGATCATCCTCTCGGTGCCGGTCCTGTACTTTGTCGAGAAGTTCTTTAAGAAGGTCATGCCCGACGTGCTGTCCACGGTCTTCACGCCGTTCTGCACCATGATCGTCACCATCCCCATCGCCTTCATCGTCCTTGCCCCGATCGGCAACGAGATCGGCAGCCTCATCGCCAACGCCCTCTTTGGTCTTGCTGACCTTGGCGGTATCGGTATCCTGATCGTCATGGCCATCCTCGGCGCCTTCTGGCAGCTCTTCGTGGTCTGCGGCATGCACATGCCCGTCATCCTGCTCGCTCAGGTTCAGATCATCGCTGCCGGCTACGATCCCTTCGTCTTCGTTTCCACCAACTGCGCTATGGCCGCTGTCTGGGGCTGCGCCTTCGGTGCCTTCCTCAAGATGAGGAACCCCGACGAGAAGGGTCTTGCTCTGGGTTACGTCATCTCCGCCATCGCCGGCGGCGTCACCGAGCCCGCACTCTTCGGTATCCTCATGCGCTTCCGTCGCACCATGCTCGGTATGTTTATCGGCGGTGCTATCGGCGCTGTGTTCTCCGGCCTCATGGGTGTTACCTACTACCTGGCCGGCGGTGCCTCCAACTTCCTGGTCTTCACCAACTACCTGCAGGGTGGCCAGATGAACACCGTCTGGGCTATCGTCGGTATGGCAATCTCCTTTGTCATCGCCGCTGCCGTCGTCTTTGCCACTGGCTTCTCCAAGGAGGAGCTCGCCGAGATGGAGGCCTAAGGCCAAACCATTCGGACGCATACGACCTTACCTACACGACAGGGCCCCGTCAGGCGCAAGCCCGGCGGGGCCCTTCTTGCAAGGTAGACTGGAGTGGGCAAGTGGTGTCCGCCCGCAGGGGTTTGTTAAACGGCGGGGGCTTTCGCATCAGGGGTTACCGCGAAAGCTTCTGCCGGTTCGCAATTCCTTTATCGAGCGAAAGGACATGCAGATGAGTTTGGGAAAACTGACCGTTAACGGTCGTCAGGACGGCTTTTTGTGCGAGGGCAAACCGTTCTTTTGGTTTGCCGATACGTGCTGGAGCGCGTTTACGAGCATTACCGAGGCCGATTGGGACTACTATCTGACCCGTCGCGCCGAGCAGGGCATGAACGTGCTGCAGATCAACACGCTGCCGCAGTGGGACCGCTGCTGTCCCGATCTGGGCATTTGGCCCTATGCCAGCGAGGACGGCGTGCATTTTGATTGGTCCCGTCCCAACCAGGCGTACTGGGACCGTGCTGCTGCCATGTGCCGCGCTGCCGTCGAGCACGGCATTCGTCCGGCACTCGTGCTTATGTGGTGCAACTACGTGCCCGGTACCTGGGGCGCCAAGATTGCTGAGCGTTGCGGTGCCGAGGTTATGCCGCGCGAGGAGGTCCGTGCCCACGTTGCCCGCGTCGTCGAGAACCTGGGCGAGTTCGACCCCGTCTATGTGGTGACGGGCGATACCGACTTTACCAGCGACGAGGCGATCGCCTATTACGAGGATGCCCTCGACGAAGTTGTCAAGCGCGCGCCCGAAGCGTTGCGCACCATGCATATCAACCGCGGCAACCGCACCATTCCGTTGCAGTACCTGGACCGCCTGGACTTCTACATGTTCCAGCCCGGCCACAACTACGAGGGCCAGCCCGAGGCCTGGCGCCTGCCGCAGGACTTTATCGCCAACTATCCCAAAAAGCCGATGGTCAACTCCGAGCCCTGTTACGAGCAGATGGGCGCCTCGCGCAACGTGTACTGGCGGTTCACCGCGCAGGACTGCCGCGCGAGCGTGTGGTCGTCGATCCTCGCCGGCGCCAGTGCAGGTGTGACCTATGGCGCGCACGGCGTTTGGAACTGGCAGACCAGCAAGAGCCAGGGCTCGGTGCTGGGCGAGGGCTTCGATATGCCGTTCCGCTGGCAGGAGTGCCTGCAGTTTGCGGGCGTTTGGGACTTTGGCGCGATCGAGCATGTGCTTGCCGGCCTGGGCGCTACGGCTGGCGATGACGCACTTGCCGTGGTTCCGGCGCAGGAGCTGCTCGATGACGCGCGCGAGGCCATTCGTGTGGCGCGCGTTGGCGATCGCGTCGTCACGTACCTGCCGCGTACCACGGCGCTCAAGTTTAAGCTCGACGGTGCGCGCGACTGGACGGCGACGGTCCTCGACATGGAGGACAAGCGCATCGCCAAGCTGCCCGTCCGCGACAACGGTGACGGCACCGTGCGCGTGGCCCAGCATCCCTTTGAGCACGACGCGCTGCTCGTGGTCTCGCCGGCGCGTTAAGGAAAACGGAATAACGCAAGAGAAAAGGCCCGGGTGGTAGCCCGGGCCTTTTTGTATCGACACAGCCGTTGCGGTTGGTAATGGCGATTGCATACCGCCGCTCTTAACGGTAGCCCTCCCAGAGGGGAAGGGGAAAGAGGATGTCCTCGAACTTAGACCACTCGGCGGGATAGTCGATCTCGTCGGGTCGCGCCACCCAACGGCCTTCCAATCCGTACATCGCCGCCAGCGCGCACGAGATGGCTTCGGTGGCGTCGATTCCCTCGGGAACGCTCCAGTTAACATCGGGCTCGGGCTCGATAACTCCGCGCGAGCGGTCGTTGAAATACTCGTGCAGGGGGCTCTCCGTGCTCATGGCCTCGGTATTGAGCATCTGGAAGAGCATGACGAGCTCGGGCTGACTGTTGTTCTCCGCCACGAGCAGACGGCAGTATTCGGGAATCTTGGGGCTCTGGCCCTCAAATGCCCCGCCAGGATGAAAGAGGGAGAGATAGTCGTCTAAGGTTGAGCTGCGATCGTAATAGCGACGGATCACCTCGACCAAAAGCCCGTGCTTGCTGCCCACGTAGTGCAGCACGCCCGCCTGGGTGATGCCCACCTCGTCGGCTACCGCCTGGAGCGACATGCCGTTAAAGCCGCGCGCGTTGATAAGCCGCACGGCCGCCGAAACAATCTGGTCAAGGCGTTCCTGCGCCGCAGCGCTGCGTTTCTTTGCCGCGGGTGTGGGAGTTTTCTGAGTGTCCATATAAATCGCGCTGCCTTATTTAGGGCGGCTCGAGTATTGCCGCCAAATGCCTTTTGTATACCCCCATAGCTTACCTCAGCCGTTCAGCGGTTCAAAACAACCGTTTACCGCTCTTATAGGTTACTAAGTACTTAGTAGCGTACTATACAGGTCGTGGAGTTACTTACTAGTTAGTAAGTAACAACTCAACAGACGCTCGCGAGCAGCCGTACCCCATTCCACGGCCGCCGCATCCAGCGGGTTTGACCCCTTGACCCTTGGTGCACGAGCGCCCTCGCGCATTCCATCACAGAGAGGATCTATTCCATGGCAAATCAAACCGCCGCGGCGATTGACGAGAACGCCATCGCCCCCGATACCGGAAAGCCCATGACCAAAACCGAGACATGGCGCTTTATGATCGGCTTTATCATCTTCGGAATCATGTGGATGATGTCGGGAACAATCGGCTCCAACGTCTTGTTCCCCGAGCGTTTTAACGGCCTTAATATTGGCCAGCCCGAGGCAATTCTCGCGGCGATGAACTCGGTCGGTTCGATCTTCGCCCTGTTCTCAAATCTCGTTTTCGGCGCGCTTTCCGACCACTGCCACAGCCGCTTTGGCAAGCGCACGCCGTTTATCGTTCTCGGCGGTTTTATCTGCGGCTGTGCTTTCTGGAGCACTTCGGTCGCGACCACACTTCCCATGATCGTCGCCTCCTGGTGCGTGCTGCAGATTGGCCTCAACTGCATGCTTGCCCCTGCTGTTGCCGTGCTTTCCGACCGCATCCCGCTTAACAAGCGCGGCACGCTCTCCGCATTCTATGGCGGCGGCGCAACGGCCGGCCAGTCGATTGGCACCATCATCGGTACGCAGTTCCTCTCCAACCCAGTTCCTGGCTTTATCATCGGCACGGTCTCTTGGTTGCTGACCGGTATCCTCGCCGTCATCATTTGGCCGCGCGAGAAGTCTGCCGCTCTTGACGAGGGCGAGCAGTCTGAGAAGCTCAATCTCAAGTCGCTGCTGCTCATGTTCGTTCCGCCCACCAAGAACTGCCGCGACTTTTATCTGGCGCTCTTTGGCCGTCTGCTCCTCATCTTCGGTTACTTCTGCATCAACGGCTATCAGCTCTATATCCTCGAGAAGTACATCGGTCTTCCCGTGGCAGAAGCCGGCGCAGTTCTTTCGAGTATGTCCGTCGTGATCATGGTCGTGTCGCTTGTCGCCTCGCTTACCTCGGGCGCCATCTCCGACAAGATCGGCCGCCGCAAGCCTATCATCCTCGTCGCAACGATTATGATGTGTATCGGTATCGCCCTGCCCTGGCTACTTAAGTCCGTTATCGGCATGTACGGATTTGCTCTGCTCGCCGGACTTGGCTACGGTATCTACTCTTCCGTGGACCAGGCGCTCAATGTCGATGTTCTGCCCGATAAGGAGAACGCCGGCAAGGACCTGGGCATCCTCAATATCGCCAACACCATCGGTCAGATCCTTGGTCCCATCGTGACCTCGGCAATCGTTGTCGCCACTGGCTCCTATTTCATGGCGTTCCCAATCTCCATCGTGCTCATCGCCGTGGGCTATGTGTCCATCATGCTCATCAAGAGCGCCAAGTAATTTGCCACTCTCTTTCATTCCGTCGGGCTGCGTTCGTGTTGCCCGACGGACTCCGACTATTCAATCGCTTAACTTGGAGGCGTTATCATGACTATCGTCGAGCAGTACAAGGTGTTTAAGCTCGAGCTCGCGGGCACTGCGGCCGGCAATCCCTATGTCGAAGTCGAGCTGTCGGCGCGATTTGACCGCGCGGATGGCCAGGACAGCTTTGAGGTCCATGGCTTCTACAAGGGCAATGGCTGCTACGGAATCAACTTTATGCCCGAGAGTGCCGGTGTCTGGAACTACACGGTGAGCTCCAATGACCCCGAGCTCGATGGTGCCGCCGGCTCTTTTGAGGCCGTGCCCGCCACGGGCGCCAATCATGGTCGCGTGCTGCTGGCAAAGGATGTGCTCGCCCACGGAGCTCCGTTCATTACTGACGAGGATTTCAACTTTGCCTACGAGGATGGAACGCGCTACCTGCCCTTTGGCACCACATGCTATGCCTGGACCAACCAGGATGTTCAGCTGCAGGAGCAGACGCTCGAGACGCTCGCAGAGGCACCTTTTAACAAGATCCGCATGTGCGTCTTCCCCAAGTTCTACGACTATAACGTTGAGGACCCAGCGATGTATGCCTATGAAGGCGAGAAGGGCGATTTCGACCATTTTCGCTTCTATGAGCCGTTTTGGGAAAACCTCGAGCACCGCATCGAGCAGCTTGACGAGCTGGGCATCCAGGCGGATCTCATCGTTTTGCATCCGTATGACAAGCCTGAGGACTGGGGCTTCTCTCGTATGACGCGCGAGGAGGATATTTTCTACCTGACGTATGTCGCTCGTCGCTTCTCGGCATACAAGAACATTTGGTGGAGCCTTGCCAATGAGTGGGACCTTATGCCGTGGAAGCCGGCCGAGGACTGGGACCGCTATGCCCGTATCATCATGGCGAACGACCCGTATGGTCATCTGCGCAGTATCCACAATTGCCGTGAGATCTTTGACCACAGTCATCCGTGGATTACGCACGTGAGCTACCAGAGGTGCGACCTCAAGAACACAGCCGAGGACGTCACCATGCTGCGCGCGCAGTATAGCAAGCCGGTTTTGATCGACGAGGTCGGCTATGAGGGCAACATCAACTGGGGCTGGGGTAACCTGACCGCTCAGGAACTCGTACGTCGTTTTTGGGAGGGCAGTTTGCGTGGCGGTTATGTGACCCACGGTGAGACCTACGTCGACCGCGGACCCAAGCTGTGGTGGGCGCACGGCGGCAAGCTCTACGGCGATTCGCCCGATCGCATTGGCTTTTGCCGTCGCTACATGGAGGCGCTGCCGGCCGATTTTGACTGGGTGCCCGATGAGGTCGGCATCCTTGACGGTACGTTTACCTGGGATGTCACCTGTATGTCCAACGATCATGGCCACGGGACTGCCGATGTCCTTATGTACTTTGGGTTCAACCGTCCGGCGTATCGTGAGTTTGAGGGCGAGGCGGGCGCTCGTTACAAGGTGAATGTCGTGGACACATGGGACATGACGGAGGAAGAGCTTCCCGGAACCTTTGAGGGCAAGTTCCGCATCGACCTCCCTAGTAAGCAGTATATGTTGCTTCGTCTGACTAAAGTAGAGGCGTAATAATAGAGATAATCGGCTCCGGGCGCGATTTGCTGCACGACCATCATAAGGGCAGCCCCTGTGGTGGTCGCGGCGATGCGCGTTCGGGGCTATGGCACGTGAGGGGCGAATATGCAGGAGTTCTTTGGAATCGATGTGGGCGGTACGGCCGTTAAATGGGCTGTGCTGGGCGAGGATTTTTCCATCCGCGAGCGCGGGAGCCTGCCGACGGGCTTTACCACGGCTGAGGAGACCGTTTCGGCGTTGATCGGGCTCGTCGAGCCGTACCGCGAGCGCGTGAACGCCGTAGGCGTGAGCGCACCCGGCGGTATTTACGAGGGAGATGTCACGGGAACGATCCATCGCGGCGGTGCGCTCACGTTTATGGACGGCTGCCCACTGGGAAAGCTCATGCGCGAGGCGCTGGGGGTGCCGGTTGCCGTCAATAACGACGGTAAGTGCTGTGCACTCGGTGAGTATGCGGCTGGCGCCCTGCGCGGGACGCGTTTTGGCGTGGTACTCGCTATTGGCACGGGCATCGGCGGCGGTATCGTCATCGACGGCAAGGTCCTGCGCGGCGCGCACTGCTTTGCAGGCGAGTTCAGCTTCTTGCGCAACGATGTCACGACTGCCGCGAGCATGGAAAACTCCTTTGCGGGCTCGGGCGGTTGGCGCGCGCTCCGCGATGCCGCCGTTGCCGAGAAGGGCCTGCCTGCGGATTCTCCGGTGGACGGCCGCCGCGTCTTTGAGTGGATCGCGGATGGCGACATAGCGGCGCGGCGCGCGCTCGACCGCTACGCTCGCGCATTTGACGGACAGCTCATCAACCTGCAGGCCGTGCTCGACCCCGAGGTCTTTGTGATCGCAGGCGGCATCTCGTGCCATCCCGAGCTCGTCGATGCCCTGCGTGCGCAGATGCCGCTGGCCCTCGCGAGTTACGAAGGGACCCTTGCTGGCATTCCTGTGCCGCAGATAAAGGTGGCCGAGCTCGGCAACGACGCCAACCTTTACGGTACTGTCCAGGAGGCCATGCGCCTGGTGTAGCGCGAGCCAAACAAGGCTGTCGAAAAAGATAAAGGCCGGCGTGAACCGCCCCTATTTCCTTAGCACGGGAAATGGGGGTGGTTTTACTCATTGGGGACGTACTTAAATGAGCGCAGTTGAAAACACTCCTTGCCGAGCTAGAGGTCGCGCGTGCCCCTTCTGGGCCATGCGGCTCAAAATCTCGGCGTGATGTGGACGACTGGGGTCGAATTAGCAGCATTTCGAGCTTGGTTTTGATATTGAGATTGATTCTTTATTAAAATAGATTCCAGACCAATTAAGCGGCCGGGGGTTAACCGTGAGGGGCATGGGAGACACAACCGCATATCTGCGTCGGGGCATTCGGGAGATTATATGCCTGGCGCTGTTCTTCTTCACGTTTTTGGCGTGCGAGTATCTTTTTGATGTGCGCATAGCCGAGTTCGTGCCATCGAGTGAGGTCGTCATCTACGAGAGCATCGTTGTCGGCGCGAGCGTGATTGGCTTTTTCGTGCGCCCATTTCTGTACTATCGCCGTCCCCAGACGATCGATGCGACGAGCGATATTACAGGCGTGCTTTTGGTATCGGCGTTGCTGCTGATGATTATGGCAGTGCGGTTTGAGGTGGTAATTGCCGGCGGCCTGGTGGCGTGCTGCGCCCTGGGCTACTGCAGATCGACTGCCCACGCAAACTTTGCGCGACGCTTTGCGCGGACGCCCTGCTTGGCGCGCGCCGCAGCACTTTCCTATGCCATGGGCGTTCTGGTACAGGTGTTCAACCACATGGCGATGCCTGTTGGTATTCCTCAGCAGGCTGTTCTGGTCATCTGTGCGATCGCGCAGGTAGCGTTGCTCCACGGTGTCCGACGCGCCAAGCTGCGCGACGAGTCCGATCCCAACTTCGAACCCAGTGCTGCCGGGCTTTCGGTAGATGCTCTGGAATATGGCGCCAAATGGCATGACGATCCCGAGGCAAAGGCGGCATTTCGCCGCACCGTAGTTCGCCTGACCGTGGCGACAGCGTATCTTTCCGGCGTATTCGCCGCTCTCAACGCGGGCCTCACAACCCTGTATGCTACCGGAGCCGTTGATTTGGGTGACTGGCCGCGCCTGCTGCTTGTCGTGAGCTCGTTGGCCGCCGGCGCACTATTTGACCTGCACGACCGCTCGTATATGAATATCGGCATGACATGTGTCGCCATGCTGTCCACGCTTTCGTTCTTTGTGCTCATCATCGATGGCAATGGCGGCAACGAGCTTGCTGCCACGATCATCTTTTATCTGGGCTCGGGCTTCTTTGTGGTGTTCTTTACCACAAAATTCGCCGCCATCTCACTCTATGCGCGCTGGTCATATTTTTGGCCGTGCATGGGTCGCGTCGTCAACAACGTGTGCTCGATGCTCGTGACGGCGCCGGCGGTGGCGATCATCTCGAGTCAAAACGTGCTGGTGGCAGTCGGCGCGGCGCTCGTGATGTTTGTGGGTATTGCGATTACGCTGCTGGGGCAGTTGGGGCAACGGGCCGATGATGTCGTGATGCAGGACGGCCTGCCGCTTGCCACTGATGATCTTGGTGGGGATCTTGCGCCCACATGCTCCGACTCCGAGCCCGTGGAGGCAGCGGAGCTCACGTCCGATGAACGCCTCGATGCCTTCGTCGCCACCTTTGAGCTTACAGAGCGCGAGCGCGATATTCTTGAGGCCTTGGTCGTTTCGGACCAGAGCGTTCAGGACATCGCCGCAACGCTTTTCCTTTCGCGCTCCACGCTCTACCGTCACATTTCCTCGATCAACAAAAAGACCGGCACCGCCTCGCGCGTGGCCCTTATCAACTTCTTCTGGTCCTGGACACCCAAGGACTAGCTAATCCTCCAATAAGTTGCGGTGGAATAGTCCCTAAATTCAAGTCGCGGGACCTTAAACAGGAACTATTTCACCGCAACTGCTGAGGGGATAGACTGCGGCGGCGACAGAGGCAACGGCAGCGGCGTCGGCAGCTGTGGTAGCGGTAATGGCGGCTGGCAGGGTGTTTTTCGCCTGCTTGCTACAGCAGTTCGCCGTGGCGGGCGATGTAGCGGCGTTTTGCCAGCTGGGTGAGCGCGATGTAGGCGGTGACGATGCCGATGAGCAGCGCGAAAAAGCTTGTGGGCAGCGTCATGAGGCCGAGTGCATCGGCGATGGGGCTTGCCGGCAGCCAGGTGACAAGCGCCAGGCCTAGCACGGTGAGCGCGCACAGCGCGGGCGCGGCGTGGTCGCGCGGGCTCGGCAGGCGCGGGGAGCGCAGCATGTGGATCACAAGCGTCTGCGACCACATGGACTCGACAAACCAGCCGCTTTGGAAGAGCGCAGCAAAGGTCGCTATGCCCGCGACGTTGCCCGTCCCGGCGAGCTCGGACCAGCTTGCGCCTACGGTGGCAGGGCACACCACAAAGAAGAGCGCGGCGAAGGTCACGATGTCAAACAGCGAGCTCACGGGGCCCAGCTCGAGCATAAAGCCCTTGATGGACGCGGCGTCCCAGACACGCGGGCGGGCAGTCCAGGCGTCATCGACGGTGTCCCACGGCAGTGCGATGCACACGATCTCGTAGACGAGCGATAGCAGTACCAGCTGCAGGGCGCTCATGGGCAAAAACGGCAAGAACAGGCTCGCGACGGTCACGGACAGCACGTTGCCAAAGTTGGAGCTCACCGTGGTCTTGAGGTACTTGAGCAGGTTGCCGTAAGTGCGGCGGCCTTCGATGATGCCGCGCTCGAGCACGCCCAGGTCCTTCTGAAGCAAGATGATATCGGCGGATTCCTTGGCAATATCGACGGCCGAATCGACCGAGATGCCGCAATCGCTCGCACGCATGGCGGCGGCGTCGTTGATGCCGTCGCCCATAAAGCCCACGGTGCGGTCGAGCATCTCGCGCATGACACGTACCAGGCGCGCCTTCTGCAGCGGCGAGAGCTTGGCGAAGAGGTGGGTTTTCTCGGCGCGCTCGGCAAGTTCGGCGTCATCGAGCGTATCGATCTCGGAGCCGAGCAAGACGTTGCTCGCATCGATACCAATCTGCTCGCAGACGGTGGCGGCGACGCGGTCGTTGTCGCCGGTTAGGACCTTGACCGCCACGCCCTTGGCCTCGAGGGTGGCGACGGCGCCCGCGGCACTTGCTTTGGGCGGATCGAGGAAGGCCAAAAAGCCCATCAGCACCATGTCGCACTCGTCGGCGATGCCAAACTCGCCCACGCAGCGCGGATTGGTCTTCTGCGCCACGGCAATTACGCGTAGGCCCTCGGCGTTAAGTCCGGCGATCTGCTTGCGAATCTGGGCGAGCTTCTCGTCGGTGAGCGGCTGAGCGATGCCATCGATCTCGACAAAGGAGCAGATCTCGAGCATTTCCTCGGCGGCGCCCTTGGTAACCATCTGGGTTTTGCCTTGGGCGTCGGCGACAACTACGCTCAGGCGACGGCGCGAGAAATCGAAGGGAACCTCGTCGACCTTGGTGTAGCGGTCGCGCAGACTCTGGCCCAGCATAGAATCGGGCACGACGGTCGAGGGCGTCACATCGGCACGGTCGATTACGGCCAGGTCGATAAGATTTTTGAGGCCGGTCTGGAAGAAGCTGTTCAAAAACGCATGGCGCAGCACGCGCGCGTCCTCGTTGCCATCGGTGTTGAGGTAGCGCTCGAGCACGATGCGGTCTTCGGTGAGGGTGCCGGTCTTGTCGCAGCACAGGACGTCCATCGCTCCGAGGTTTTGAATCGCCGGCAGCTCCTTGACGATAACCTGGCGACGGGCGAGGTCCTTGGCGCCCTGCGACAGGCTCGTGGTCACGATGACGGGAAGCATCTGCGGCGTGATGCCCACGGCCACGCTCGTGGCGAACAGCAGCGCGTCGATGACGTTGCCCTTGGTGGCGGCGTTGATGGCAAAGACGGCCGGCGCCATAACGAGCATCAGGCGCACCAGCAGCATGGAGACGCTCGAGACGCCGCGGTCAAACGCGCTCTTTTCGCCGCGCCCGTTGAGCATCTTGGCGATGCCGCCCAGGTAGGTGTCCGAGCCGGTGGCAACGACAAGCGCCATGGCGGCGCCGTTTTGCACGGAGGTGCCGGTAAAGACGATGTTCTTGCAGGCAGAGAGTGGCAGTGCGGAGCCGTCGGCGCCCTCGACGACGGTGACGGCGGTGGTCTTCTCGACGGCCTCGCTCTCGCCGGTGAGTGCGGACTCGATCACAAACAGGTCGCGCGCGGTGATGATGCGGGCGTCTGCTGGCACCATATCGTCGGCAGAGAGACGGATTACATCGCCGGGGACGAGCTCGTCGAAGGGGATCTCGATGCGCTCGCCGTCGCGCAGGGCGGTGCAAGTGTTGGAGACCAGGTCCTTGAGGGCCTCGGCCGCATTGCCGCTGCGGGCTTCCTGGATAAACTTCATGCCGCCCGATACCAGCAGCATGATGCCGATGACGATGACCGTGGAGGGGTCGCGCTGCGGCTCGGGTGCGGCGAGCACGTCGATGTAGAGCGAGACCAGTGCGAGCGCGGCGAGGATGCCGGCGAAGGGATCGATGAACGCGTCGGCGATGCGGCGGGCGAGCGTTTTGGTCGTTGCCTCGATGGTGTTGGGGCCGACGGCGTTCAGGCGCTCAGTTGCCTGCTCGACGGTGAGGCCGTTTGCCGTGGCGTCAAGCAGTACGAGGGCGTCCTCGGCACTATGGGTGGCGGCGAATATGGTGTTCTTGGATAGGCCGGTATGAGCGGCAGGGCGCGCCGTGCGGCGGCGCTTGGAGATGGCTTCGAGTACCGTGACGGTTTTGAGCATCAGCATAGGGTCCTCCTTGTTGAGGGGAGTTAGCGTACGTGTCGTATTTGCTTCAAAAAACCTAGATGTCGCTCACGTCAAGCTCTTGAGCCCACAAAGGGTGCAGCGCGCCTTTGTGGTGGTTTTGGCGATCTGCCGGTGGCGTTTATGCGTGTGCGGAGTCCTCGCGGCGTGCCGAGGGCGACATGCAGGTTTTTCGACTAGGACTGCCTTCCATGGCACACCTCCTAAAGGCTGAGCGCAGCGCGCTTTGGGTATCTCGTACCCCTTTTTAATCCGCCCGTATTCTTGATGAGGGGGTTTGACATGTCAACCCCATTGTTCGGAAAACCATTTCCCCTGACAAAGCCTTTACAGAATGCCGTGGCCCCAAAGCGCGCCCGCATCGACGCTTCGCCTGCGCTAAACTGGAAGGCACGTACGCGATTACGAGAGGAGCCCGCATGGAGGCTTACAAGCAAGAGTTCATCAAGTTTATGGTCGAGTCCGACGTCCTTAAGTTCGGCAGCTTTACGCTCAAGAGCGGCCGTCAGTCCCCGTTCTTTATGAACGCCGGCGCTTACGTGACGGGCTATCAGCTCAAGAAGCTGGGCGAGTATTACGCCCAGGCCATCCACGATAACTTTGGCGACGACTTTGACGTGCTGTTTGGACCGGCCTACAAGGGTATTCCGCTGGCCGTCGTGACCGCCATTGCCTACCATGAGCTGTACGGCAAGGAGGTCAAGTACTGCTGCGACCGCAAGGAGGCCAAGGACCACGGCGCCGACAAGGGTAACCTGCTGGGCTATGAGCCCCAGGACGGCGATCGCGTGGTCATGGTCGAGGACGTCACCACCAGCGGTAAGTCCATCGACGAGACCTATCCCAAGGTCAAGGCTGCTGCCGATGTCGAGATTAAGGGCCTGATCGTGTCCCTCAACCGCATGGAGGTCGGCAAGGGTGGCGTGACCACCGCCCAGAAGGAGATCGAGGCCAAGTACGGTTTCCCCGTCGCGAGCATCGTCTCCATGGCCGAGGTCGTCGAGACCCTCTATAACCACGAGATCGACGGCAAGGTC
Source organism: uncultured Collinsella sp. (assembly GCA_959026725.1). GTDB lineage: Bacteria > Actinomycetota > Coriobacteriia > Coriobacteriales > Coriobacteriaceae > Collinsella. The sequence continues at coordinate 110,032 of CAUFMG010000001.1, read as the reverse complement.
GTCATCGATGACGAGCTCAAGACCGCCATCGACGCCTACTACGAGCAGTACGGAGCTCAGGAGTAGTTACGGCGTTTTACCAAACGCCGTAACCGGTCGACGCTGCGCGGGCCGCATTTGGACAATCTGACGTTCAACTTCAAGGGCGCGACCAGAAGGTCAGCGCCCTTTCGTTTCACGTCACCTTGTCTCAAATGCGGCCCGCTCGCTGTCCGTCCTCTGCCTGCGGCGTCATCTTGCTCCAAATGCGGCACTTGGGGACGTTCTTGTTTGACTAGTCGTTTAAGAACGTCCCCAATGACTAGTCAGAGATGAGCGTGGGTAATCTCCCGGTTTTGGCCTGTGTGGGGGCTCAAAGTGGGAGATTATCCACGCTCGTGATTTGAGTGTCCGAAAATCCACGCTCGTTTGGTCGGTGCATGTCTACGCAGCGTAGGTTGTCGAGGGCTGTCTTCAAATGGATACTGGCTCTTGAACCGGTTCGCTCCATTCTTCCAATCTGATCGGACATCTCATGAACCAGACACCGCAAAGCAATGTCCCCCATACTTTTTTGGCAGCACATGCCATCAAGCGGCTGCGCGAAGATCGCGGCCTCACCCAGCGCGCCCTGGCGGAAAGCCTTGGCGTGACCGATAAAGCCGTCAGCAAGTGGGAGTCCGGCCGCGGCCTTCCCGACATTTCCCTCGTTGAGCCTTTGGCCCAGAGACTCGGCATAAGCGTGGCTGAGCTTTTGGCTGGTGACATTCGGGCCAACGCCAACCGTGCAGGCAATATGCTCAAAGGCGTCTTTTACGTTTGCCCTATCTGCGGAAACGTTGTGCACGCGCTCGGAGAAGGCAGCTTTAGCTGTTGCGGCTCCACGATGTTTCCCCAGGAGGCCGAAGAGACGGACGCGGATCACGCCTTTTCCATCGAGCGCATCGAGGACGATTGGTACGTCACGCTCGACCATCCCATGACCAAGGATCATTACATTAGCTTTGTGACATATGCGACTATGGATGGCATCTGCCTCAAGAAGCTCTATCCAGAGCAATCGGTGCAACCGCGTTTTCATATCACCGGACGCGGCAGAATGTACCTCTACTGTAACCAGCACGGACTCTTTGTTTTGCCGACGCCTCGCAAGTAAAAGCCCGCTGTCCGCCCGATGCCCCTGCGCCAACGAGTTGCGGTGGAATAGTTCCTGAAAGTGCTGGTTTAGAGCCTAAACAGGAGCTATTTCACCGCAACTTAGGAGGGCGATTGGAGGCGCGGTGGGGCCGGATTGTTATTTGAGGCCGGGGAGGCGGGTGTAGGGGAACGAGCGCTCTAGGAACTCGGCGCAGCGGGCGTAGTCTTGGGCAAAGTAGCTGCTGTAGAGCGAATCGAGCACGTATTGCACGGCGATGTGGCTGGCGAACTGCGTGATGCGGTGCGTCATGCTCTCGTGGTCGCTCACCGTGAGGTAGGCGGCAAAGCCGGGGTGCAGGCGCGCACAATAAGGTGTGCCGATGACAATGACGGGAACATGTCGGCTGCTGAGGATCGGCAAGATTTCCTTGAGGTTGGGTGCAAGGCCGCTGTAGGAGATGACGATCGCCACATTGCCGGAATCCGAGGCGAGCGCCGTGCGCACCTGGGCCTCGGTGCTGCTGTAGCATGTGGCGCTCTTGCCGGACGAAAGTAGGCGGTCGCGGAACATCCCCGCTGGATAGAGGTTGTGCGAGCCGGTGTAGATATCGACCTGCCGTGCCTTCGCGATCAGTTTGGCGGCGTGGTCGAGCTGCGCGGGGTCGAGCAGCTCCTGCGTCTCGGCCAGCGTGGTCTGGTAGAGCCCTTCCATGCGCTCCATAACCTGCGCGGGCGTGGACGTGGCATCGAAGGGAAAGTTGATGTCCACGTCGCGGCGGTTGCCTGCTTCGGTCGCCAGGCGGATAAGCTCGACCTTGAGGTCCTTAAAGCCCTCGAGGCCGAGCTTTTTGCAAAAACGGTGCACGCTTGCGACCGAAACATTGGCGCGGGCGGCAAACTCCTTAATGGAGAGTCCGCGGATGTCCTCGCCCATGGCAAGGGCCGAGATGCCGAGCTGCTGCTCGGTAGGGGTTAGGCCCTGCGCCTCGGTAATCTTGCGTTTGATATCCATTCGAACTCCCGCACTCGCCAAACCTGCCAAAAAGAGACGGGTTTATTTTGGCAGGTTTTGCCCGAGAAGGGTAACGGGGCCGAGGACACCGCTGGGCGCGACGGGCTCGGTGAGGGCGAAGATGTCGGAGGTCGCATGGTCGAGCGTGTTGATGACATCGATGGCGAGCTCGTGTGCGCCGGCGGCAAGCGCGCCTGTCGCAAAGCGGTAGGGCGGGCAGATGCGCGTGCCGAGCGTTTGTCCGTCGAGTGTGAGCGTTGCGACTTCGTAGACATCCCCTAGGTCAATGACGGTGTGGGCGAGGTCGTCGGCCAGCTCGAACGACGTGCGATAGCGGAACGTACCACATACGCCGGGGAACTGCTCGGCCGTGAGGTCGCACAGGCGCTCGAGCTTTTGCGGCTCGCCAAAGGTTCCATCGCTGCCGGCAGGGGAGAGGGCGACGGTCCAGGAGTGGCTGATGTCGAGGGCGAGCGTTGCACGTGTGCTCGTGTCGGTGCAGTCCGCGGGCTCGATTGCGCCGCTTGCCTCCAGAACAACAACGCAGCTCTCGTAAGGCGCCAGCTCCAGCACGCCGTCAAACGCAACGGGCTTGGTGCTGTTCAGCAGGTCGAGGCGCGTGCCGCAAAGGCGCTCGCCTCGAGCAAGTGCAACCGTACAGCAAATACTTTCACGCGGATGCTCGTTGACTAGCATCACATAGGTCTCGCCCGCACGCTTGTAGCGAAGTGCGCGCAGCCAGGGCTGTGGCCTATCGGTCACAACGGTCTGCAGCCCCGCGTCTGCCAGCGCGTTCGCCACATCGGCAAGTGGCGTTGTCGTAAGCCCGTCCAGATCGGCTGCGCCATCCGCGTCATAAAGAGCGCCGGGCACTTCGTCAGCAGCGAGCACCGTGACACCCGCGGCCATCATGCGCCTCACCTCTTCCGCTGTAGCCGCGCCAATAAACGAGGCGCCTGGCATGACAAACGCCTGGTAGCGACAGCCATTAACAGCCAGCATTCCATCGGCAATCGAAACCTCGTAACGCCCCTCATCCTCAAAAGCCTCGGCAGGCACAAAGTCAAAATCGATCTGCGCGCGCGTGAGCTCGGCCGCCACGCGCTCGACGGGCATGGCGTTGCCGGCCCATTCGGCGTCGGCATGGTACAGAATGGTGACGGGGCGAGCGGCAGCGCCTTCCGAAAGGAGCGTCGCCGTGCGATTCATATAGCGCATGAGCTGGCCAAAGTGCGGCCATTGCGGGTTGTTGCCGTGCGCGTAAAAGTGCGGCGGGCAGTCCCAATCGGGGAAGGGCGCCATGCTAAACGCGTGCGGCGTAAACCAGTTAATACCGCGGACGAGCATATGGTCGGCAATCCATTTCATCTCGCGCAGGCCCTCGTGCCAGTCAAAGGCGCCAAAGACCTCGGCCATGCAGCGCCCCTGCTTTTTGGGATCGAGGCGCGCGGCCGAAGAGCCCAGCTTGGCAAGCGCGTACGTAAAGAACTCCATGTTCCATGCGCCGTGGAAATAGCTGTAGCGCCCGCGGTCAATTCCGGGGGCGAGCTGATTGATGACCACGTCGACGCCGGCCATGTCCTGCCCCGCGACCGCGCGGAAGTAATGTCCGGCGCCCTGGCCCAGGCGCGTGTGGCAACTCTTGTCCTCGATCACGTGGCCAATGTGCATAACGCCGTGCGCGCGGCACCAATCGCCAATCTGCTCGTCAAAGCAGCTGCGGTAGAGCTGCGTAGCAAGGTCCATATAGGCGTGGCGAACCTGGGCGCCGTTTGCCTCGCGCGTCCAAAGGCCGTGCAACTTGGCAAGCCAATTCTCGCCAAGCGCATCGTATAGGCGGCGGGCAAGCTCGTCCGACCACGGCAGCGCCAGGTCGCCTCGCCCAATAAAGCTGCTGGTAGAAGCATCGTCGAGCGTGGTGCCCTTCTCGTTCATAAAGCCGGGCTCGTCGGTGAAAAAGCCCAAGATCGTTTTGCCAAACTCGTCGCCCAGATGCTCAAACGTGGGCTCGTAGACGGCGTCGATGAGCGCGTGGCACGAGGCGGCGTCGACCATGTTGATGTACTCATCGCGAAAGCCGGTCTTTTGGCTGGTGGCGTACAGCTCGATCGTAGTGACGCCGGTGGGGGCGTCAAAACGCAAGCGGGCGGGCGTTCCATCGTCCCCGTGCTCAACGGCGAGCGCAAGGTCGAGCGGCGCACCAGCGGCATCAAAAGCCGCCACGCCCACAAAGCGCTCGGTGGGGTCCATGAGATTACCGAGCTTGATAGTCGTGGACGGTTGGGGACCAACAACCGTAATAGTGCGATGCTTGAGCACGGTCTTCTTGAGCGCGGGGTCGACGTCATCGCCCGCAAGCGCGCCGTTGGCATAGCCTGCGGGGAAGTGTGCGTCGTCGAGCAGCCAGATCTTTAACCCCAGGCGCTTGCACTCGCCGATGATAAAGCGCAGGTCAGACCACCAGCCGTCGCGACAGAAATCGGGATGCGTGCGCGATTCCAGGCAAACCTCGCGGATGTCGGCCCCGGCAATCTGCTCCAAATACTCGGTAATCGTCTCGCGCGCCTCGCCCTTAAGCCACAAGAACGGAAGCACATGGTTGTCGTAGGTGCCGCCAAGCACCTGCTCAAAATACGCCGCCATATACGCTCCTCCAAAACCAGCCTTTCAAATCCATTGAAGTTAGGGTACGCCGAGTGCGCCGCCCTGCTAATATCAAAACCACGGCAGAATATGACCGAATCAACGATGGTGATGTAATGGATATCGCACGGCTGGACAACCTTCTGCTCGAGCTGACCAACAGTGAGCGAGCCTATCGCGCGGGCGCCCATTACGACTGGAGCGATGCACTCGGTCAAGGTAATCAAGCAGATGTCGATGGTCGGCATATCCGTAAAATCGGCAACCCAGCGCTCGCCCTACGACAAGAAGGCATGCCCGATGGTCTATCGATTGTTCGCAACTCGCGCTTCAATCCCGTTCCGGAACATGTCCACGATTATGTCGAAATCAGCTATATCTATCGAGGACGAGCGCCGCAGATCGTCAACGGCGCGCCGCTCATGCTCGCTCAAAACGAGGTCCTCCTGCTCGATGCCGCCTACCCGCATGCTGTTGGCGAGCTCGGTGAGCACGACATAATGCTGAGCGTCATCATCTCGCGGCCAATGCTGCGCCGTAGCCTGGAGCAAAGCCTTTCGCCCGCAAGCGCGGTGTCGCGGTTCCTGCTCAACGCCCTCAACGATGAAACCGACCACCGCGGCCACGTTCATTTCCACACGGGCGGTAGCCGTCGCGTGCGCCGCTATATGCAGGAGATGCTGTGCGAGCGCCTGGACCCCACGCCGGCGAGCCCCCAGATTGTCTCGAGGCTGTTCGAGCTGCTGCTGGTTGAGCTCATGCAAAGCTACGAAGCCGGCCTGCTGCAAACGGACGCACCCGCGCTGCCATCGGCGCAGGTCGCGGCTGCCATGGGCTTCATCGAGCGCAACGCCTGCGACTGCACCCTCGATGACCTCGCCCGCCACCTGCACCTGAGCCCCAACTACGCAAGCGCCCTACTCAAGCGTCAGACAGGCCGCACGTTTATGCAGCTCGTGCAGGAGAGCCGCCTGGCGCGCGCGGCGACGCTGCTCGATGCCGGCGCCACCGCGGAGGTCGCAGCGCACGAGGCGGGCTATGCCAACATGAGCTTCTTCTACAAAAAGTTTGCCGAGCGCTATGGCTGCACGCCGGCGGCCCATCGTCAGCGTTTGCCCAGATAAAACCGACCAAAATAAACCTGTCCCTTTTTGGCAGGTATCAGGAAGTGTCAGGGGCGGGCAGGCGGCGGGGTGCCGCTGCGAAAAGAAGTATCGGGTTTTGGCGCCCCGCCTCCGCATGTCTCCCGCGTGGGCGATACTCGGCTTATCGACCCACGATGCAAAGGAGATGCTCATGGCAAACATCAAGTTCCCCGAGGGTTTCTATTGGGGCGGCGCCACTGCCGCCAACCAGTTTGAGGGCGCTTGGAACGTGGACGGCCGCGGCGCTTCCGTCGACGACCACTTCCTGGGCGGCAGCTACAAGGAGCCGCGTCAGATCACGATCGACATCGACCCCAACCGCTTCTACCCCAACCATGACGGCATCGATTTCTACCATCACTACGAGGAGGATATCGCGCTGTTCGCCGAGATGGGCTTCAACATGTTCCGCATGTCCATCTCCTGGAGCCGCATCTTCCCCAACGGCGACGATGCGCACCCCAACGAGGCCGGCCTCGCCTTCTACGATCGCGTTTTCGACTGCCTGCGCGCCCACAACATCGAGCCGCTCGTGACCCTCTCGCACTACGAGATGCCCTATCACCTGGTCGAGAAGTACAACGGCTGGGCAAGCCGCGAGCTCATCGGTTTCTTTGAGAAGTACTGCCAGACCGTCTTCGACCGCTACCAGGACAAGGTCAAGTTCTGGCTGACCTTCAACGAGATCAACTGCGGCACCATGGACATGGGCGCCATGATGGAGACCGGTCTGATCCAGGGCTTCGAGGGCCCGGCGAGCGCCATCAAGACCACCGCTCAGCAGCGCTACCAGGCCCTGCACCATCAGTTTGTGGCCAGCGGCCGCGTCGTGCGCTACGCTCACGAGCACTACCCGCAGTTCAAGATGGGCAACATGGACTGCTTCATCCTCTCCTACGCCGCTACGTGCGATCCGGTCGACGTGTTCGCCACGCAGCAGCAGATGAACTCCATGAACTGGTACTGCTCCGACGTGCAGGTGCGCGGCAAGTACCCGTTCTATGCCAAGCGCTTCTGGGCCGAGAACGGCGTCGAGCTCGCAATGGAGGACGGCGACCTGCAGGATATCGCCGATGGCAAGGTCGACTTCTACACCTTTAGCTACTACATGTCCGGTACCGTGGGCACCCACAAGGACCACGAGATGACCGAGGGCAACATGACCTTTGGCGGCAAAAACCCCTACCTGGAGTCCACCGACTGGGGTTGGCAGATTGACCCGCTGGGCCTGCGCATCGCCCTCAACGAGATTTACGCCCGTTACGAGATTCCGCTGATGGTGGTCGAGAACGGCATGGGCGCCTACGACGAGGTCGAGGACGATGGCTCCATTCACGATCCGTACCGCATCGCCTATCTGCGCAGCCACATCAAGGCCATGGGCGAGGCCGTCGCCGATGGTGTTGACCTGATCGCCTACACCTGGTGGGGCCCCATCGACCTGGTGTCCGCCGGTACCGGCGAGATGCGCAAGCGCTACGGCTTCATCCATGTCGATAAGTACGACGACGGCACCGGCACCTACGAGCGCCGCCGCAAGGACAGCTTCTTCGCATACCAGAAGATCATCAAGTCCAACGGCACCGAGGGCTTGGAGTAATTGAGTTCCGGCGATTGAGTTCCGGCGTTCTGACGAACGCCGGACCGGCGGCCGATTTCGTGACCACGAATGTCGACGACGACGGCATCTGGAACGCCTTCGTGCACCTGGGGCTCATCGAGGGTTAATCAACAAAACGGGCGCCGATGGACAAAGACGTCGTCAGAGTTTTCGATTCGACTCCCCACCTTAGTTTTTGGTCCAATTGGCACTATAATCACCATAGGCATGCGCACTACGTTGCGCTTAATCAAGAGGAGAAAACGTATGGGTCTGTTTGACATGTTCAAGAAGAAGGCTGAGCCCGCGGCTGCCGCTGCTCCGGCCTCCATCTCTGCTTCTGCCGGCGCCGACGTGCTGTGCTCGCCCGTCAAGGGCAAGGTCATCAAGATGGCCGACGTGCCCGATCCCGTCTTTGGTGGCGAGGTTCTGGGCAAGGGCTGCGCCGTGTGGCCCGAGGACGATTTGGTCTATGCCCCCTGCGACGGCAAGGTGACCGTCACCATGGGTCACGCTGTGGGCCTGCAGTCCGATAGCGGCATCGAGGTTCTGGTGCACGTTGGCGTCGATACCGTCAACATGAACGGCGACGGCTTCGAGGGCTTCGTCAAGGCCGACGACGTCGTGAAGGCCGGCCAGCCCATGCTCAAGATCGACCGTGCCAAGATCGCTGCCGCCGGTTACAAGGACTGCGTCGTCGTGGCCGTGTCCAACACCGCCGAGTTTGCCGATGTCGAACTCGCCGTCGAGGCCGACTCCGCTGTCGCCGCCGGTGACGCCATCGTTAAGGTTGTCCGCAAGTAAACTGCGACATCCAAAGGATGTGCAAAGGTGGTCGGGTTTTCCGGCCACCTTTTTTATTGCACCGCGGGGAAGCGTTTTATTGCACGTTGGGCGGGCTTGCAAACCGTTCGGACGCTAAAACGAACCGACCGCGCCTTCGTGCCGTCGAGGGTGTTAATAAGTTGATAGTATGGGCTTACTTATTACAACGTGCGCCGCGTCTGGGAAGCGCGGTGCCGCTCATTGGGAGGAACAACATGAAAAAGAAGCTGCTGCTTGCGCCCCTCATGGCCGTTTTGGTTGCATGCGTGGTCGTGCTTTCCGGTTGTGGAGGCCCTTCGATCGAGGAACTCATCACCGAGGATCTTACGACTCAGTTTGACGAGGTCAAGAACGGTGGCGACGAGTTCCTTTCTGGTCTGGAGGAGGCTTCGGGCGACGAGTTCGAGCAGCTGGGTATCGATCCCAAGGAGTATGCCAAGACCTATCTCGAAGGCTTTGACTACGAGATCGGCGACGTGACGGTCGACGAGGACAAGGGTGTCGCGACCGCCGAGGTCTCCATCACCTGCAAGTCCATGAACAAGATTGTCGAGGACTTCTCCACCCAGTATCAGGAGAAGGTTGCCGCGCTTGATACGGTTCCTTCCGATGACGAGCTGTACAAGATGGCAGGTCAGGTTATGGTCGATGTGACCAAGGCCACCGAGCCCAGGAAGACCACGGTTATCTTCAAGTACACCTGCAACGACGACGGCGAGTGGTCTGCCGACGACTCCGTCAACTCCGAGATGATGGATGCAATGCTGAGCTAGGGGAGTTACGCGGTAGTTTGTTACGGCGTTTTACCAAACGCCGTAACTGCTCGACGCTGCGCGGACACCAGAGCGACAACTTGTCATTCAAAGAGGACGGCATGACCAGAAGGTCTATGCCGTCCTCTTTTCATGCCAATTTGTTCGCTCTGGTGCCCGCTCGCTGTCATTGCCGAAACATCGGCGTTGCCATGGCAGTCATTGGGGACGTTCTTAAATGACTAGTCGTTGGGGACGTTCTTGTTTGACTAGTCGTTTAAGAATGTCCCCAACGACTACTTTCCGCGCGACAGAATCTATGCAGCCGTGTTGAGCGACAGCCCCGCTACTCGCCCAGAATCAGCGCCGCGAGCTCATCCTGGGTGTCCACCACGTAGTCGGCGCCGGCGGCTTCTAGCTCTGCGCGGCCACGGAAGCCCCAGGCGACGCCGGCGCTCTTGAGGCCGGCGTTGTGACCGGTCAGGATATCGACATTGGAATCGCCCACATAGAGTGTGGTTGCCGGGTCGGCGCCCAGCTTCTCCATCACGTGCAGCGTGACGGGCGCCTCGGGCTTGGGCGGAAACGCGTCGACACGACCTTGCACCAGCGCAAAACGATCGGGGCCAAAGTACTTTTCGATAAGCGGGGCCGCCGAAATATGGTCCTTGTTGGTGAGCACAGCAAGCTCAACGCCCGCGGCGCGCAGGCGGTCGAGCATCTCGACCGTGCCGGCATAGGGCGCGGTGTGGTCCTCCTTGTGCTCACCGTAAGAAGCCCTAAACTCGGCAAGCGTCTGCTCAAACATTCGGCCGTCGCCCGCGTACTCGGCGGGCATAAAACGCTCAACCAGCTTGAGCATGCCGTTTCCCACTTTGTAGCGGTACTCGTCCACGGCAAACGTGGGCCAGCCGTGCATCTCACAGGTATGGTTGCCGGCGGCCGCCAGGTCCTCGAGCGTATTGAGGATGGTGCCATCCAGATCAAAGATCACATGGGAATAGGCTGCTGCCATGGGTGCTCCTGCCGTTTGAGTTGTAAAGCGCACCCCATGATACTGGGCTTGCGCGTCGGGCGCGTTTGGAATCTGAACATCTTTAACGGCATTGGGGCGCATCGCGCCAGCGCAAGCCTTTGCCGCTAGCAGATCCTGGGCAGCTGCTCTCCCACGAGCATGTCGAGGATGCGGGTGGAGCCCCAGCCGGTGCGCACGCGAACGGCGGGCCGAGCGCCTTCGGCAAGCGGCAGCACGCGACCGATGATGGCGGCGTTCTCGCCGTAGCGGGCGGCGCGCATGGCTGCTAGCGCCGCGTCGGCCTGTTCGGCTGGCACCACGGCGACCATCTTGCCCTCGTTGGCAACCTGCAGCACGTCGTAGCCGAGCATCTCGCAGGCGGCCTGCACGTCGGGGCGCACGGGTACGGCGCCCTCGTCAATCTCCATGGCAATGCCGCTGGCCTGCGCAAACTCGTTGAGCGTGGAGGCCAGGCCTCCGCGCGTGGGGTCGCGGAAGCAGCGCGTGTCGGGGGCGGCGGCCAGCACGTCGGCAATCAGGTGGTTGAGCGGCGCGGCGTCGCTCTCGATGCTGCTCGAGAACGCCAGACCCTCGCGCTGGCTCATGATGGCGATACCGTGGTCGCCTAGCGTGCCCGAGACCAGGATGACGTCGCCGGGCTGGCAGTTGGCGCCGCTGAGCGTCACGCCCGTAGGAACCTCGCCCACGCCGGCGGTGTTGATGTAGACGCCGTCGGCCCCGCCGCGCTCGACCACCTTGGTGTCGCCGGTGATGATTTTGACGCCTGCCTCGCGCGCCGTCTCGGCCATGGTCTGCACAATCTGACGCAGTTTATCCATGGGATAGCCCTCTTCGAGGATAAAGCCGCACGAAAGGTAGCGCACGTTGGCGCCCGAGGTCGCGACGTCGTTGACGGTTCCGCACACGGCGAGCCTGCCGATATTGCCGCCGGGAAAGAACTGCGGCGTCACCACAAAGCTGTCGGTCGACATGGCGATGTGCCCGCTCGCGGGCAGGGCGGCGACACCGGCATCGTTGCCTTCGAGCAGCTCGGGCGACCCAAAGGCATCCAGAAAGACCTCGTCGATAATGCGCTTCATCATCTGCCCGCCGGAGCCGTGGCCCAGCAGGACAGTGCTATCGGTGACGCTATGGGACATATCGAAAACTCCAATCGAGGGTGTTTGGGCTAGTCATGATAACGATAATGTGCCGCGCAGCTGCCTTCCGAGCTCACCATGCACGGGCCAACAGGATGCTCGGGCGTGCAGACGTGGCCGAACAGCGGACAGTCGCTCGGCGCTATGGTCCCGCGCAGTACGTCGCCGCAACGGCATCCGCGCGGCTCGACCGTCGGTTCAACGGGCACGTCATAGCGGGTGCCGGCGTCAAAACGCGAGAACTCGGGACGGATGGAAAGGCCCGAGGCGGCAATCGGTCCCAGCCCGCGCCACGTGGTATCGCACGGCTCAAACACCTGCTCGACCAGCTGGCGTGCTACGGGATTGCCGTCCGCATTGACGCCGCGACGGTACGCGTTGTCGATCGCGGGCCTCCCCTCAACGACCATCTGCACCAGCATGCAGATACCCTGCAGAATATCGACCGGCTCAAATCCCGTGACCACGCCTGGGGTCCTAAACTCATCGACCAAAAAGCCAAAGGGTACCAGGCCTGTGATGGTGGCGACGTGGCCCGGCAGGATAAAGCCGTCGATAGTGGTCTCGGGGTCGTTGGCAATCGCGCGCAGCGCCGGTGGCGTGGTCTTGTGGGCGCAATAGACCGAGAAGTTCTGGAGTCCGCGTGCATCGGCCTCCAGGATGGCGGCGGCGATGGTGGGCGTCGTAGTCTCAAAGCCCACGCCCATAAAGATGACCGGGCGGTCGGGGCTGTGTTTGGCGATATCGAGCGCGTCGAGCGGCGAGTAGACGATACGGATGTCGCGTCCGGCTGCCTTTTGCGCGGCAAGCGAGGTGGACGATCCGGGCACGCGCATCATGTCACCAAAGGTAGTGATGATGGCGCCGTCCATCTTGGCGAGTGCGATTGCGTGGTCGATGTCGCGGTTTGCGGTAACGCAGACGGGGCAGCCCGGACCGCTCAACAGCTTGAGCCCCGCCGGCATAATGGAGCGAAAACCATAGCGGCCAATGCTCACGGTATGCGTACCGCAGACCTCCATCAGGTTGATGGTGCGGTCGCCGACAAGCTCATGAATGCGGTCGATGAGCTCGCGAGCGAGCCGTGGGTCGCGAAATGCCGAAAAGTCGATACCGGAGTGAACCGGTTGCGCCGCCGCCACTAGTATGCCTCGGCCGGGTTGGTGGCGAGCTGGTCCTCTTCGACCAGCTCGGTCATGGCGTTGACCAGCTCGAGCGTCTCCTGGGCTTCCTGCTCGTCGACAATCTGGATGCCAAAGCCGGCGTGTACGAGAACATAGTCGCCCACCTGTGCCGTCGGCACAAGTCGCAGCGATACGGGGCGCTCGATGCCCATCATGTCGACGATCGCCTTTAGGTCGTCGTCGCGTTTGACCACTTTACCGGGAACGGCAAGGCACATAATGTTTCCCTTTTATACGCTTTGCGCTGGATGGGCGCTTAATAATCCATCAGTTGATGGTAGCGCTCGCGGGGGTTGCGGGCAAACGCGTTACACCTGTGAGACGGCGGCGCATGGGCTGGCCAAGCAGCCTACCGCGATGCGATCTGCGTGAGGCGAGCGCGGGCGACCGCCGCCTGGCCGTAGGCGATGCAGCCGTCGTTGACGGGCACGGTGTGGGGAACCAAGACGGCAAGACCGGCGTCTTTGAGCTCGCGCGTGAGGAGCCGAAGCAAAAGTCGGTTCATGAACACGCCGCCCGAGAGCGCGACGATGTCGATGCCTTCGCGAGCGCAGATTTCGCTTGCGATACGTGCCGATGCGCGTGCAATGGCGATATGGAAGTCGAGCGCGAGCTTGTCGGCCGGCACACCGGCCTCGATTCCACTCAAAAGCGCCTCAAAAAGCGGTTTGGGATCCAAAATGAGGGGGTTGTCCGAGGCCGCCTGGACAGTTAGTTCAGATACGTATTTTTGTGATGGGCTCTGGGTGGCAAAAGCCGTCTGCGATGATCCCAAATGGGTTGATTTGGGATGTTCGGCAGACATATTTGCCGCAAATAGGGTGTCTGGAGAGCCTTTTTTGGCCAAATCTGAGGCAAAAATGCGGGATAGGGGGTCAGTAGTTAATACATATCTGAACAAACTGTCCAGCGATGTTGAGACGGATGCGGATACGCCAGCCTGATTGCCAGTGAAATGGCTGTTTTCGTCGCTAAAAGCGCGCCAAGCGGCGGCCTCGAGCTCGATGGCGGGTTCGCCCTCGTAGGTTGCAGTGCCGCAGATGTCCAAGATCGCCGCCGCGGCGTCAAACAGACGGCCCATACTGCTCGTTCGCGGGCTGTTGATGTTCCGCTTGATCATCGTGGTCGTGATACTGCGCGTCTGCTCATCGAGGCCGCCCAGGAGTCCCGCGGCACCCGGATGTTCGAGTAGATCGAGCTCGCTCAGCAGGGCAAAGGCGTTGCGTCGGGCGTCGCGCACAGATGCGGCGCCACCGGGGAGTGCCCAGGTACGCAGGTGCGCGGTGCGCTCAAAATCGGCGAGGCCGGCGACAAGAAACTCACCGCCCCAAATGGTTCCGTCGGTGCCAGCGCCCGTTCCATCGAAGGCGATGCCAAGTACGCGCGCATTGGGTGCAAGCTGTCCTGTGGCGATAGCCTCAGCCATCACGCTCGCGATGTGCGCATGATGGTGCTGGACTTCGATAAGCGGCAGATTGCGCTCGCGCGCCTGTTCGCGTGCCCACTGACTCGATAGGTAGCTGGGGTGCAAGTCGCAGGCCAGCGCGGCGGGCGCTAGGTCAAAAAGGTCTTCCAGTCGCGTGCGTGCCGCATTCCACGCATCGAAAGTCGCACCGTTTTCGACATCGCCGATATGCTGCGACACAAAACAGGCCGACGTTCCATTCGCGTCTTCGCGCGTGAGTGCGATCGTGGCCTTTTGCTGCGGGCCACAGGCGAGCACGCAGGGCGCGGCGCTGGCGAGTGCCGGCAGCGGCAACGGCTGCGGGGCGTACCCGCGAGCGCGGCGCACGGGCATAACGACCCCGTCGACCACACGTACCACGGAGTCGTCGTAGCGCGAGAGGATCGCGCGGTCATTGCCGAGCAGCGCGTCGGCGATGCCGGCGGCAACGAGATGCTCCCAGGCAAGATCGTCATCGGTCTCGATGGGCTCTTCGCTCAAGTTTCCGCTGGTCATAACCAGCGCGTGCATGCCATGCGTTTCTGCCGCGGCAAGCAGCAGATGCTGAAGCGGGGTGTAGGGGAGCATAACGCCGAGCTCGGGCAGGTCGCGCGCGACGGACGGTGCGAGCGCGAGGGCGTCGGGAGAATCACCGCTCTCGCAAACAGCACGTCGGCGCAGCAGCACGATGGGGCGGATGCTGCCGGCCAGCAAGTCGCGCTCGGCGTCGTTGACACGGCACAGGCGCTCGGCATCGGTAAGGTCGCGCACCATAACGGCAAGCGGCTTGTTGCTGCGGCGCTTGTGACGGCGCAGCTCGACTACTGCTTGCTCGTTGGCGGCGTCGCAAGCCAGATGGAATCCGCCCAGGCCCTTGATGGCAACAATGCCGCCGGCCTCGAGCAGCTCGACACAGCGCTCGATAATAGCGTCGCTAGACTCGCGCGTGTCGCCGACAGCCGGCGTCGCCTCTGAGCTCTCGAGCACCATGCCGCCTGCCGCCTCGCGCCAGGTAATATGCGGCCCGCAGTCAAAGCAGGCATCGGGCTGCGCATGAAAGCGCCGGTCAAGTGGGTCGGCATACTCCGCGGCGCATTCGGGGCACATGGGAAAGCGATCCATAGAGGTGGCCGCTCGGTCATAAGGCAGCGAGCGGATGATGGTAAAGCGCGGGCCGCAGTTGGTGCAGTTGATAAAGGGGTAGTGATAGCGTCGGTCGGCGGGGTCGAACAGTTCGCGCAGGCAGTCGTCGCAGGTGGCGATATCGGGCGATACGAGCGTCGTATGCGCAGTCTGGTCCTGTGACGCCACAATGCGAAAGCCCTGTTCATTGGCAGCATCCCAAGTGCCGGGCTCCAAATCCGCAACGTCGACGCGCTCCACGCGGGCAGCCGCGGGTGCGTGCTCCGACAGCGCGGCGACAAAGCCGTCGACGGCCGCACCCGAGGCATGCGCCTCGACATGCACACCGTCTCCCGCGTTGAGCACCCAACCGCAGATGCCATGTGCCATGGCCTCGCGATACACAAACGGCCGCATGCCAACGCCCTGTACGATGCCCGTCACATGAATATGCACATGCCGCATGCGGCTCTCCCTCATCAAAACCGACCAAAAAGGGACAGGTTTATTTTGGTAGGTAAAACTTCTAAACCTGCCAAAACAAACCTGTCCCTTTTTGGCAGGTGCGCTGCGGGAAATCCCGCTACAGTCCTAGGCTTTGTCCGGTGGCAGCGCAGGTGAGCTCACCGTGCTTAACACCGCGCAGTCCCAGCAGACGGTCGGCCAGCTCGTAGACGCGCTCGCCGCGGCCCTTGAGCGCCAGAATCTCCAGACAGTTGTGGTGGTCCAGATGCACGTGCAGGGTCGAGACAATCTCGTCGGTGTAGTCGTGCTGTACCTCGTCCAGGCGGCGCGTCAGATCGCCGGTATGGTGGTCATAGATCATGGTGAGTGAACCGATGACCTGCTCGTCGGGCGTGCGCATCTGCTCTTTCGCGATCGAGGCGCGAATCAGGTCGCGTACGGCCTCGGAGCGGTTGGCCACGTCACCGCGGCGTGCGATCTGCTCGTCAAAGCGGCGCAGCAGATCGTCGGGCGCGGTCACCGAAAAGCGGACCAGCTCGGAGCTGGAGCCGGCGCAACGGCAGCTCGCCTGGTCGGCCGGACCGTGCGGATGCTCGTGCTTGTGGTCGCAGCCGTGCTCGTGCTCGTGCTCGGTCACGCTACACCAGCTTCACGGAGCCGACGGAGTTATGGTCGGCCTCGATGGCGTCCTCGTAGCCCTCGAGCGCGTCATGCGCCTCGTGCAGCGCAGCCATGGCGGCCTCGAGCTTGGCGCCAATACGCTCCATGTCAAAGTTCTCGGTCGCATGCAGCAGCTGATGGCTCCACTCGTGGGCGAGCTCGATGGTGTCGTCGACCTGCTTGACGCTCATGGCAAGCTGGCTCATGTTCATTCCAACGTCATGCATGGGAATCTCCTTTTGTACGGGGCAATCCAGTGGTTCAGATTCTACTACGCCCGCCCCGGGCGCAGCTGCATAAGAAAACGGGTACGAGTCTGTGCGACCCGCACCCGTTCACTGGGGGCTGTTTGTAACTACCATACTATCCGTGGTCGCCCGCGCCGCATCCGGCGGTCCGGCGAGCGGTGCAAAAGCGCTCATAGACGGCGGGTAAGTAACAAGCGTATTACAGATGCTTCTCCAGCAGCGCCTGCAGCCTCGCCTTGGGTAGAGCGCCAACCGAGCGGTCAATCTCCTCGCCGTTCTTAAACACAATCAGCGTGGGGATGCTCATGACGCCATACTTCATGGCCAGGTCTTGGTTGTCGTCGACGTTGCATTTGGCAACGGCAAGCTTGCCAGCCAGCTCATCGGCAACCTCGTCAACGATGGGCGAGAGGGAGCGGCAGGGACCGCACCACGGTGCCCAAAAATCGACCAGCACGGGCAGGCTGTCGTTAACGACGGAATCGAAGTTCTCGGGGGTAATCTGCTTAATGTCAGCCATGGTGACCTCCATAATGTGACGCGGCTCAGCCGCGTAAAACTCAGTACGACCGTGCTTATACCCAGCCGCCCGCAAAGCAACCACTCGCGGGCAGCTCTTTTATCAAAAGCGCCGCAAAACCCCTTTCTTCAGATATGGGGGATGGGGATATAAGGCGCATCGGCGTCAGCCGATATACATATACGGCTGCAAGTGGTATACTGTTTTCATGGATAGATACAGGAGCAACGACAACATAGTCTGGGACTGCGACTACCATGTGGTCTTCTGCCCGAAATACCGCAGGAAGGTGCTCGTGGACGGCATCGGCTCCCGCTTCGAGGAGATCGCGCACGAGGTCGCGGAGGAACTCGATTTCGAGATAAGGGAAATCAAGGTCATGCCCGACCGCGTGCACATGCTCGTCTCAGTCGACCCCCAGTTCGGCATCCACCGGGCCGTGAAGCGCATCAAGGGCAGGACCAGCCACGACCTGCGCGCCGAGTTCCCGCAGCTGAAGCGCAAGCTGCCGACGCTCTGGACGAACAGCTACTTCGTCTCGACCGTCGGCGGGGCGACGCCCGAGGCCGTCAGGCAGTATATCGAGGACCAGAGGAACGCGTGAGGGCCATGGACAAGACCTTCGAGTACCGCATATACCCGAGCGCCGAGCAGGAGGCCCTCCTGCAGAAGACCTTCGGCTGCTGCCGCTGGGTCTACAACAGGGTGCTGGCGATGAGGCGGGACGAGTACGCGTGGACGGGCAAATCGAGGCACATCAACTCCTACATCACCCAGATCCCCGCCTGGAAGAGGGCGGACGCGCCGTGGCTCTCCGAGGTGGACTCCATGGCACTGCAGCAGTCCCTGCGCGACCTGGACAAGGCATTTAAGAACTTCTTCCGCGCACCAGGCAAGGTGGGCTTTCCGAAGTTCAAGTCCAAACGCGCGGGGAGGAAGAGCTACCGCACGAACGGCGTCGGGATAATCGACGCCAGGCACGTGAGGCTGCCAAAGCTGGGGACCGTCAGGGCGCGGGTGAGCCGTCCCGTGGAGGGGCGCGTCCTGTCCGCGACGGTCAAGCAGGTGCCGAGCGGCAAGTACTACGTGGCGATATGCTGCGCGGACGTCCCCGCCACGGACGCGCCGGCCCCGACCGTCGGGTTCCTGGGAGTCGATGCGGGAATACACGACATAGCCACCTGCTCCACGGGGGAGCGCCTGCCCAACCCCAAAAACCTGCAAAGGAGCGAGAGGAGGCTGGCGCGGGAGCAGCGGCGGCTCTCGCGCAAGCGGAAGGGCTCCGCAAATCGCGCCAGGCAGCGTGTCAGGGTCGCGCGGGCGCACGAGAAGGTTGCCAACCGGCGGAAGGACGCCCTGCACAAGTTCACGACGCATGCGGTGGGAGAAAGCCAAAACATCGCGGTCGAGGACCTGAACGTCAGGGGCATGCAGAGGAACCGCCGCCTCGCCAAGGCCGTGGGCGATGCCGCCATGTCGGAGCTGGCGCGCCAGCTCGAGTACAAATGCGCATGGTCGGGGCGCGGCTTCGTAAGGGTGGGCAGGTTCTATCCGTCCAGCAAGACGTGTTCCGCATGCGGTTACGTCTACAGGGGACTGACGCTGGCCGAACGGGTATGGGACTGCCCCGCGTGCGGCATGCGTCACGACCGCGACCTGAACGCCGCCGTCAACATCGCCCGCGAGGGAAGGAGAATCCTGGAAGGTACCGCAGGGCATGCGGGAACCGCGGCAGACGCCGCAAACGCTTGTGGAGAGGGCGTAAGACCTACGGCTGCATGCGCAGTCTAGGCAATTCTCGGTGAAGCAAGAATCCCCTGGCTTTAGCCATGGGGAGTGTCAAATAATGGTGGGCACGCAAACGATTGGAGAGCGCATACCTATGTCACAAAGCCAGAAAAAAGAAGCCATCGCCCAGGCGGCCGAGCAGGAGCTCGCATCGCTTGCGGGTCGTGGCGTGCGCATCGCAGGCAACGCGTGCTCGCCGATTGTGCTGGTAAAAGGCGATTTGGATGAGGCCGAGCGCTCGGGCGGCGAGCTTGCCGCAGGCGCGGATGGCGCGGCGCTGCGTAAGGCGCTCGGGGCCATCGGTTATGCGCCCGAGGATTTTTGCGTGCTGGCAAGCGTCGCCGGTGCGGGCGACGGAACGGTGGCGGTGGGCCATGCCCTGCCGTGCGAGCTGTTCCGCGAGGCGCTCGAGGCGCTGGACCCCGAGGCGGTGCTGTTGCTGGATGATCGTGCGGCCGATACCATGCGCGAGACCTATGCCGATATGCTCGTGGCGATCGACGACTTCGACACCGCCATGCTCAAGCCCGGCCTGGTCGCCCATGTGCAAGGGCGCCGCGTGCTCGCGCTCGACGGCTTTGAGGCGGCGCTCACCGACAAGGCCGCCAAGCAGCGCATGTGGGCCTACATTAAACAGCTGACTCCGGCCGCCGCGCCGCTGTAGCGGACCGGCGCTGGCAAGGTGGCCCCGGCGGGCCGAGCATGCCGGCAGCTTGTCGCGTCCCTACATCACGGCACGCAGCTCAAATCGGTCGCCGTGAATGCGGAACTGGCAGTTGCCGTTCATGCGCTCGACGGCGAGCTTAATGCTCTTGGTGCCAAAGCCGTGGCCGGCGTGCTGGGCCACGGGCATGCCGTCAACCATACGCGGCGGGCGGTCAAACGTGTTAGAGACCAAAAGCAGCAGCTGCCCGTCTTCGTAGCGCAGGTCCAGATCGACGAATCGTTTGCCCTGGGGAGCGGCGCTCGCGGCGACGATGGCGTTGTCCAGGGCATTCGAGAGCACGCTAAACAGGTCGACATCGGCCACATGGACGTTCTCTGGCACGGCGGCGCGCAGGTCGGCGGTGATACCGTTTCGGTTGATATCGGAGCTAAATGACGAAAGCACGATGTTGACCGTTTCGTTGGCACAGTAGCGGCGCACGGCGGTGCGGTCGTTTGTCTCACAGAGTTCGTTGATGCGCCCGAGCGCCTCGTCGACGTGACCCTCTTCGATTAAAACCGCAAGGCCGCGCAGGAAGTGCCGCATGTCATGGCGCAGAACCGAAAGCTCGCGTCCAGATTGACGCCAGGCTTCGAGCTCTTTGATAGCTGCGCTATCGCGGGTCTCGAGCATCCAACGCTCGCGCTCGGCGGCCTCTTTAGCCTCGTATTCGCGCAGATACACAGCAAGAAACATAAGGTAGAAAGCGCAAAGCGCAAACGCCAAAAACTCAACGGTCACAACCGAGCCCGAGTGGAACAACGTGGTGTAGACGTTGGTGGCGTAGTCAAAGATGTAATAGACGAGCGGCAGGATGAGCAGAATCTCGAGCTCGGTAGGGCTTTTGACTGCCAAGCGCGGACCGATGTCGCCGGCCCAGTGCAGCAGGAGCGCAAAGACGGCGACCGTGGTGATAATGCGTGTCGCGTAGTACGCGATTTGCGAGCCGCAGGCGGCGAGCGCGGCGATGCCCATCCAGTTGCTAAATTGGCAGCTCAGGTATGCGCTGGTGACGCCCAGTGCCGCGAGCAGCGGACTTAAGCGGTAGCGCGCGCAGAGGAAGACGATAAGCGGCAGGTGTACGACGAGTGGGTAGGCCTGACGGGCAAACAGTTCTCCACCAACGGCATTGGCAATCGAGAAGGCGGCGCCGGTTGCGGCGCCGATCCCCAGCAATTCGAGCGCATGACGCCGGTTGATCTCGATACCGCACAGCGCCGCCGAGGCAAAGACGCCAAAGAGCAGCGTCGTGGCGTGGTGGATTGCCCAAAGGACCATTTCGACCGAGGAGACCATCAGTGTCTCCCACCCTCAAAGCGAACCGCAAAGTAGGCGTCTTGGAATCCCTGCTTGCAGCTGCGCGAAAGCGGGATACACGCACCCGAGCGCATGACGATGTCCGTGCGGTCAAAGTGATCGATATTGCGCAGGTTGACCTGGTAGCTGCGGTGGCATTTAAAGAAGACTGCGTTTTGCTCCAAGCGGTCCTCGACGCTGCGGAACGACTCGAGTGCTTCGATATCGCGTCCGTCGCGCAGGTGGAAGACCACGTGCTTGTTGCGCGCCTCGGCATATTCGATGTCGGACAGGCGCAGGGCGTGGTAGCCAAAGGACGTTTTGATCACGAGCTCGTCGGTTGCCGCCGGGCGCATGCTCGAAAGCTCGTCGAGCAACTGCGCCAGGCGTTCGTAAGTCACGGGCTTGAGCAGATAGTCGAAGGCACGGACCTCGTAGGACTCCAGTGCGAACTCGGGCGACGAGGTGAGGAACACCAGGCGCACGGCGGTATCGGCCTGGCGCAATTCGCGCGCGGTGTCCATGCCGTTGACGAGCGGCATGATCATGTCGAGCAGGATGATGTCGGCGCGCGATGCGGCATGGCGGGCCAGCAGGTCCTCGCCGCGCGTGACGAGCGCAACATCGACCGCCGTGTCCGTCTCGCTCGACCAACGGTCGATCATCCGGTGCAGTCTATCTAGAAAAGCGACGTCGTCGTCGCAGGCAATAATCTTGAGCATTCTGAGCCCCCTTAGTAGTTCGATTTTGCCACATTGGGTGCGGACCGCTCGCGGAGGCGTGTCCCATTTGCGTCCCACGTCGCGCAACTCGCGCCAAGCGGTGTTGCGGTGGCGAAAGATGCCTCCTGCGCTATCGAAAGCCCGGCTATCCTCAGCTTGCCAGTTCGAAAATGGACCTGCCACATGATTGAATCTTTATTTCAACTTTACACCTAGGTTTACAGCTGTCTTGTCAGCTGTAAACCTAGGTGTCATACTAAAGCCCCAAGATTCGCCAAAAGAGAGGGGCCTTGATGGCACAGAGCGCGAACATGGATGCGTCGGAGCTTGCACGCGATATCGCGGCCGGCCTGGCATCGGCAACGACGGCAACGGAGCGTGCGGCACTGGTGCCCGCAGAGCTCGTCGAGGCCATTCAGCAACTAAAAACCCAACGTGACGCGGTGATCCTGGCGCACTATTACGTGGCGCCCGAGGTGCAGGCTGTGGCCGATTACGTCGGCGACAGCTTCTACCTGGCAAAGCTTGCCAAGAGTCTGCCGCAGCAGACTATCGTGCTGTGCGGCGTGGAGTTTATGGGCGAGAGCGCCAAGCTGCTCAACCCCACCAAGACCGTGCTGCTGCCCGAGCCGGGCGCGGACTGCCCCATGGCGCACATGGTCAAGCGCGAGACGGTCGACGCGGCGCGCGCCGAGTACGGCGACGACCTGGCCGTGGTGTGCTACGTCAACTCCACGGTCGAGATCAAGAGCTGGAGCGACGTGTGCGTCACCAGCTCCAACGCCGTTAAGATCGTGTCCGAGCTGCCGCAGCAGCATATTCTGTTCATTCCCGACCAAAACCTGGGACGCTTCGTAGCCGAGCAGGTGCCGCAAAAGCACGTCATCCTCAACAACGGCTACTGCCCGCGCCATCACATCATCACCGTCGAGCAGATCGTCGACGCGACGGAGGCCCACCCCGACGCGCTCGTGCTGGCGCACCCCGAGTGCAAGGCCGACGTTCTGGCCGAGGCCGACTACATCGGCTCCACCGCCGGTATCATCAAGTATGCCGAGGAGTCGGACGCGAGCGAGTTCATCATCGTGACGGTCCGCGGCGTGCTCTACGAGCTCGAGCGCCGCTGCCAGGGCACCGGCAAGAAGTTCTATTTCCCCGCGGTGCAGCCCACCTGCGTCAACATGGACCTCATCACGCTCGAAAAGCTCGTGCGCTGCCTGGAGACGGGCGAGGGCGAGGTGCAGATCGGCGTCTCGGACGAGGCGGCAGACCAGGCCAAGCTCACGCTCGACCGTATGCTCGAGTACGCAGCGCGCTAGAACAATGTTGCATGAGGGACGGTCCCTTATGTCACATTACAAGGGAGAGGATTCCTGTGGAAACCAAGCAATACCCCGATATGGAGTGCGACGTCGTTATTGCCGGCTGCGGCGTGGCGGGTCTGTACGCGGCCCTCAATCTGCCGACGAGCACGCGCGTGATCATGCTCTCCAAGGGCGCGGTCGATGAGTGCGATTCGATGCTCGCGCAGGGCGGCATCTGCGTGCTGCCCGAGGGCTCGGACTACGATGCCTTCTTTGAGGACACCATGCACGCCGGCCACTACGAGAACCGCCGCGAGAGCGTCGACATCATGATTCGCTCGAGTCGCTCGGTCATCAACGACCTGCTAGCGATGGGCGTGGATTTTGAGCGCAAGGCCGACGGCAGCCTCAATTTTACCCGCGAGGGCGCGCACAGCCGTCCGCGCATTGCCTTCCATGCCGACATTACGGGCAAGGAGATCACGACCAAGCTGCTCCAGGCCGTTCGCAAGCTGGACAACGTGCAGATTTTGGAGCACGTGGCCATGACCGACATCCTGACCGCCGAGCGCGATGGCGCCACGGTGTGCACCGGCGTCGTCGCCGTAGCCGTGGACGAGGACAACTCGGTTCGCCCCGCCGACGAGCTGGCAAATGCCGCTGAGGGCGTGCATGCCGGTAAGCCGTTTAAGATCCATGCCCGCCACACGCTGTGGGCGACGGGCGGTATCGGCGGCGTGTACGACCACTCGACCAACTACCCGCAGCTCACGGGCGACGCCTGCTACATCGCTCAGGAGCATGGCATTAAGATGGAGCACCTGGACTACGTGCAGATTCACCCCACGGGACTGTTCTCGCCGCAGCCGGGCCGCACCTTCCTGATCAGCGAGAGCTCCCGCGGCGAGGGCGCGATTTTGCTCAACGCCGCTGGTGAGCGCTTTACCGACGAGCTTCAGCCGCGCGATGTGGTCGCCGCCGCTATTCGCGAGCAGATGAAGCAGGACGGCACCGAGCACGAGTGGCTGAGCTTTGCCCCCGTCGAGCGCGACGTGGTGACCGGGCACTTTGCCAATATCCGCGCGCGCTGCCTGGAGGACGGCCGCGACATCTTGGACGAGCCCATCCCCGTTACGCCCACGCAGCACTACTTTATGGGCGGCGTGTGGGTCGACAAGGACGGCCGCACCTCGATGCCCGAGCTCTACGCCGCCGGCGAGACGGCCTGCAACGGCGTTCACGGCAAGAATCGCCTGGCTTCCAACAGCCTGCTCGAGGCGCTGGTCTGGGGTCGTCGCGCCGCGTGGTATATGCGTACCGGCGAGTCACTGGCCGTGGAGCAGGCAGGCGATCCCGCGCTCGATGGCCGTCATCGCGCGCTGAGTGCCGACACCCTGGCAATCGATGATTTGGCCCGTGCCGCCGGCACGCAGGCCGTGGAGGAGTAGACCATGAATCCCATTACCATGAAGCTCATCGTCGATGATCTGATTCTGCAGGCTCTGCGCGAGGACATTACGTTTGAGGACGTGAGCACGGCGAGCGTGTGCCCCACGGCGCGTCCCGCCACGGTGGAGCTTATCGCCAAGGCCGATGGCATCATCGCGGGCCTGGATGTGTTCGCCCGCACCTTTGAGCTGCTGGATTCGCAGAGCTCGGTGCTGCTCGACGTTGCCGATGGCGACGAGGTGCACGCCGGCGACCATGTGGGTCAGGTGCGCGGCGATGCGCGCGTGTTGCTTTCGGGCGAGCGCGTGGCGCTCAACTACCTGCAGCGCATGAGCGGCATCGCTACCTACACGCACAGCATGGCCGCGGCGCTCGAGGGAACCAAGACCGTGCTCGTCGACACGCGCAAGACCACGCCGGGCATGCGCGTCTTCGAGAAGGCCGCGGTCGAGATCGGCGGCGGCAGCAACCACCGTTACAACCTGTCGACGGCCGTCATGCTCAAGGACAACCACATCGATGCCGCCGGTGGCGTGACGCGTGCGATCGAGATGGCGCGCGCCCATGCATCGTTTACCGCGACGGTCGAGATTGAGTGCGAGAACCTGGACATGGTACGCGAGGCCGTGGAGGCCGGCGCCGATATCATCATGTTCGACAACATGACCCATGACGACATGGCCGCCGCCATAGAGCTTATCGCCGGTCGCGCCAAGACCGAGTGCTCGGGCAACGTGGACGCCGACAATATTCGCTCCCTGGCTGATCTGGGCGTCGACTACATTAGCTCGGGGGCGTTGACGCACTCTGCGCCGATTCTCGACCTCTCGCTTAAGCACCTGCGTCTGCTGGACGGTAAATAATGGACGCCCGCGAGCGTCGCCGTGCCATCATGGGCGTGCTCGAGCGAGCCAAGGGCCCCGTCTCCGGCAGCGCACTTGCCCGCGAGGTGGGTGTGAGCCGCCAGGTCGTGGTGCAGGACATCGCCCTGCTGCGTGCCGATGGGCACGATATCGTGGCGACCAACCGTGGTTATGTGCTGCAGGAGGCCCCCAGCAGCCCCGCCGTGCCCACGCGTCTTGTTAAGGTGCGCCACAGTGTGGAGCAGGCGGGCGACGAACTTACGAGTATCGTCGACGCGGGTGGCGCCGTGCTTAACGTGATCGTCAACCATCGTGTGTACGGCAAGATCACGGCCGACCTGGACATCCGCAATCGTCGTGATGTTGAGCGCTACCTGCACGATATCGAGAGCGGAAATAGCTTTCCGCTACTAACGGTGACGAGTGGCTATCACTTCCATCGCATTGCGGCAGAAGACGAGCAAACCCTCGACGAGATCGAGGCCATGCTCAAGGAGAAGGGCTACCTAGCCGACTTGATGCCCTACGAGGACGATTTGTCCTAGACGACGCCGCATCTATAAGTTGCGGTGAAATAGTTCCTAAAATCGGCATCCAAGCCATAAAACAGGAACTATTCCACCGCAACTGCCAAGGGTCCCGCTCCAAATTAGCTGCCCATACAAGCAAAAGGAGGCCTCCGCGGCGATGCGGAGGCCTCCTTTTTTGTGCACGGTGTACTTTTGAGTGTGCAAGTGGGGAGTTGTTACTCCTCGACGATCTCGGTGATCGCGCCAGCGGGGCAAGCGTCCTGGCAAGCGCCACAGGCGACGCAGGAGTCCTCGTCGGCGACGGTAGCGACGTCCTGGAGCTCCAGAACGCCAGCGGGGCAGGAGTCGACGCAAACGCCACAAGCGATGCACTCGTCGGCATCAATTACGGGATGAGCCATGGTAGTTTCCTCTCTGTTGACCGACGCTACAGACGATGCGCGCCGGTTTGATTCGGGCAAAAACATACCACGGGAGCGACCGTTTGCAATACCCTCTGGCCGGCATCTTCATACCGTTCGCCGAGTATGCCAAGGTTTACTAAAAAACGCGCAGGTGGGGCCGTTGAGCTGCGTAAATGTTAGCTAAAGGTGACTTGAAATATAGGGCGATTGAGCGTGCTTGCGGAAACCGCATCCCGTAATCCACGTCCAAAACGGGACACAGTTTCAGGCTCACACCTCAGTCAACTCTACATAGATCTCAATAGATTTGCCGAGAACTCAATCAGCGCATCTACCTGCGCATTTAAGAACCTAAACTCTCAGAGATAAGAAATCTTATATGAATTGACTTAGATTTTGTATATTCCGGCCCATAAGGGGATACACTACATCCTGAAAGACAAGCCGAAGCGCCGCGCGAAAGACCGTCGAGGCGGCGCGAACGCACAAGAGAGAGGGAATTTCTAATGAGTAAGATTCTTGGTATCGACCTTGGTACTACTAACTCCGCTATGGCCGTCCTCGAGGGCGGTTCTCCGACCATTATCGTGAACGCCGAAGGCGACCGCACCACTCCGTCCGTTGTTGGCTTCCGTGCTGACGGCGACCGCGTCGTGGGTAAGGCCGCTAAGAACCAGGCTGTCACCAACCCCAAGAACACCGTGTTCTCCATCAAGCGCTTCATGGGCCGCAAGTACTCCGAGTGCACCTCCGAGATCAAGACCGTGCCGTATGAGGTCAAGGAGGGTCAGGGTGGCCGTGCCGTCGTCGACATCGAGGGCAAGGATTACACCGCCGAGCAGGTGAGCGCCATGACGCTCGCAAAGATGAAGGCCGACGCCGAGAAGTATCTGGGCGAGACCGTCACCGACGCCGTCATCACCGTCCCGGCCTACTTCAACGACGCCCAGCGTCAGGCCACCAAAGACGCCGGTAAGATCGCCGGCCTCAACGTCAAGCGTATCGTCAACGAGCCGACCGCTGCTGCTCTGGCCTATGGCCTGGACAAGCAGGGTACTGACCAGCGCATTCTGGTCTTCGACCTGGGTGGCGGCACCTTCGACGTCTCCATCCTCGACCTCGCCGACGGCGTGTTTGAGGTTCTGTCCACCTCGGGCGACAACCACCTGGGCGGCGACGACTGGGATCAGCGCGTCATCGACTGGATGGCCGATAAGTTCCAGCAGGAGAACGGTGTCGACCTGCGTCAGGACCCCATGGCCCTGCAGCGTCTGAAGGAGGCCGCCGAGAACGCCAAGAAGGAGCTCTCCGCTGCCCAGCAGACCACCATCAACCTGCCGTTCATCACCATGAACCAGTCCGGCCCGCTGCACCTCAACTACACGCTGACCCGCGCCGAGTTCGAGAAGATCACCCGCGACCTGCTCGAGCGCTGCAAGCAGCCTGTCACCAACGCCCTGCGCGACGCCAAGCTTAAGCTCTCCGATCTGACCGAGGTCATCCTCGTCGGCGGCTCCACCCGTATGCCCGCTGTCCAGGAGCTCGTCAAGACCATGACCGGCAAGCAGCCCAACATGTCCGTGAACCCCGACGAGGTCGTTGCCGACGGTGCTGCCGTCCAGGGCGGCGTGCTCACCGGCGACGTCGAGGGCATCCTGCTGCTCGACGTTACCCCGCTGTCGCTGGGCGTCGAGACCATGGGCGGCATCATGACCAAGATGATCGACCGCAACACCACGATCCCGACCTCCAAGACCGAGGTCTACTCCACCGCTGCCGACAACCAGACCAGCGTCGAGATCAACGTGCTCCAGGGCGAGCGCGAGCTTGCTCGCGATAACAAGTCGCTCGGTAAGTTCCAGCTGACCGGCATCCCGGCTGCCCGCCGCGGCGTGCCGCAGATCGAGGTCACCTTCGACATCGACGCCAACGGCATCGTCAAGGTCTCCGCTAAGGACAAGGGCACCGGCAAGGAGCAGCAGATCACCATTTCCGGCTCCACCGCGCTTTCCGACGACGAAGTCGATCGCATGGTCAAGGACGCCGAGGCTCATGCCGAGGAGGACAAGAAGCAGAAGGAAGAGGTCGAGGTCCGCAACCAGACCGACAGCCTGTGCTACTCCACCGAGCAGACCCTTAACGAGCTGGGCGACAAGGTTTCCGCCGACGTGAAGTCCAAGGCCGAGGCCGCTATCGCCGACGCCAAGAAGGCGCTCGAGGGCTCTGACGTCGAGGCTATCAAGGCCGCCGGCGAGTCCCTGCAGTCCGTGGCCTACGAGCTGGCCCAGGTTGTCTACGCCGACGCTCAGCAGCAGACCGACGGTGCCGCTGGCGCCCAGCCTGCCGACGATGACGT
Organism: uncultured Collinsella sp.; assembly: GCA_959026725.1. Classification (GTDB taxonomy): domain Bacteria; phylum Actinomycetota; class Coriobacteriia; order Coriobacteriales; family Coriobacteriaceae; genus Collinsella. Next base: position 81,703 of record CAUFMG010000001.1, on the reverse strand, counting down.
CGTCGACGCCGACTACGAGGTTGTGGACGACGAGGACAAATAATCATGTCCGCCCGTAAAGCTCGCACGGAGGCGGCCGCCGCTGGCGCCGCCCCCGTTGACTCTGAGGAGAAGGACGTGAAGATTCCCGTAGAGGCCGCAGACGATACCGAGGCCAACGAGGCCCCGGCCGCCGAGGCTGCCGAGAACCAGGTAGAGGATTCCAACAAGGAGGCGACGATGACCGAGGACGAGATGGTGGAAGCCGCTATCCGCGCCGGTGAAGAAGCCGCCGACAACGACTTTAAGCTCAAGTTCGAGCAGGCCCAGAAGGAGCTTGCCGACGTGCGCAATGAGCTCGATGCTGCGGCAGAGGCTCAGAAGGCCGCCGAGGACAAAGCAAAGGACGCCACCGAGCGTACCGCCCGTCTGCAGGCCGACTGGGAGAACTTCCGTCGCCGCACCGCCAATGAGCGTATCGCCGAGCGCGAGCGCGCGACCGAGAAGCTTGTCACCGCGCTGTTGCCGGTGATTGACGATATCGAGCGCGCGATCGACCATGCCCGCAGTCAAGAGCTTTCCGACGACTTTAAGCAGTTCGTCGACGGCGTCGATGCGGTGCATGCCAAGCTGCTCGACGTGTTTGCGCACGAGGGCGTTGAGCCCATCGACCCCAAGGGCGAGGCGTTCGATCCGCTCGAGCACCAGGCCGTGGGACGTGTCGAGGACGCGTCGCAGTACGACGAGACCGTCAACGATGTGTACCAGAAGGGCTACCGCATGGCGGACCGCATCCTGCGCTCCGCGATGGTGACGGTGACCTACGGTGGCGAGAAGCGCCCCGCACCGGAGCCCGAAGCGGCGCCCGAGGATGCTGCGGCCGATACGGCCGAGAGCACCGAGGAGTAATTGAGAAGGGCCCCGGGGCAACACCCGGGGCCCTTTCTGGCCTAGTGCCATATGAAAGCATGAGCCGTCGTCTGCATGGGCGGCGGACGTAACAGGAGAGGAGCTACGATGGCTGCAGGCAAAACCTTCTATGACATCCTGGGCGTATCCAAGAGCGCCTCCGATAAAGAGATCAAGAGCGCGTTTCGCAAGCTCGCGCAAAAATATCACCCCGATGCCGGCGGCGACGAGGCCAAGTTTAAGGAGATCAGCGAGGCCTACGAAACGCTTTCGGACGAGAAGAAGCGCAAAGAGTACGACCAGATGCTCATGTTTGGCGGCATGCCGGGCGCGGGCGGCGCGTACGGCGGTGGCTATGGTGCCGGTGCCGGCGCGAGCGGCTGGGGCGATATCTTCGACAGCATCTTTAGCGGCAACGGTGCCTGGGGCAGCGATTGGGGCTCGGGCTTTGCCGGAGCTGCCGGCGCCGCGGGTGCCGGCTCGGGCCGCAGCCGCGCGCGCAAGGGCGGCGATCTGTCGCTGACCGTCGACGTGACGGCCGAGGATGCGTTTCGCGGCGTGACGCACAAGGTCACCTACCGCATTCCCTCGACGGGTGAACAGCAGACCATTACGGTCTCGGTGCCCGCGGGCGCGGTCGATGGCGGCAAGCTGCGCTATAAGCGCCGCGGCGAGTACGGCGTCGCCGGCGGCGAGCGCGGTGACCTGGTCGTGACCACGCACGTCGAGGAGCACCCGCTGTTTAAGCGCAAGGGTGCCGATGTGACCATGGAGGTGCCGATCTCGGTGTACGAGGCGGCGCTCGGCTGCTCGGTGGACGTGCCCACGCCCGGCGGTGCGACGGTTCGTCTAAAGGTGCCGGCGGGTACCCAGACGGGCAAGAAGTTCCGCTTTAAGGAGATGGGTGCGCCCGACGTTAAGCATCGCGGCCGTACTGGCGCGCTGCTCGTCGAGATCAAGGTGCAGGTTCCCACGAACCTGTCCGACGATGAGCGCGATGCCATGACCAGGCTGCGCGAGGCCGACACGCGCGATTATCGCGAGAAGGTCAACCGTTACAAGGCGACGTACTAGGGCGGTCGTGGCGCACGCCCGCGCCCGCGGGCTTATGATGGACGATAACGAGACGGAAAGGGGTCAGGTAGCATGGCCGAGGACAATAGGAATAAACCGCTGTACATGATCAGCGTGGCGGCCGAGTTGACCGGCATGCATCCGCAGACTCTGCGCGTCTACGAGTCCAAGGGCTTGGTGAATCCTCAGCGCTCGGGTGGTAACACGCGCCTGTATTCGCGTGCCGATATCGAGCGTCTGGAACTCATCAATCAACTGACCGACGAGGGCATCAACCTTGCCGGTGTGGTGCGTATCCTCGATATGAAGGAGCGTGCCGAGGAGCGCGAGCGCGAGAACGAAAAACTCCGTGCCCGCGTACGCCAGCTCGAGGACGAGCTGCACGAGTACAAGATGCAGAAGAAGATCACCGCCCTGGCCCCGCGCGACGGCTCAGTTAACCCCGAACAGGTCATGCGTAAGCTGCTGGGCGCCGGCGGGGATTTGTAGTTACGCGGGTTTACCAACCCGCGTAACGGGCCGACGCTGCGCGACGTCCAGAGCGACAATTTGTCATTCAAAAGGCAAGGCATGACCAGAAGGTCTATGCCTTGCCTTTTTCATGCCAACTTGTTCGCTCTGGACGTCGCTCGCTGTCCGTCCTCTACTTGCGGCGTTGTTTTGCTCCGAATTGGTGGGCTTTCGCTGTCCGCGCCAAAACATCGGCGTTGTTATGGGTAGTCATTGGGGACGTTCTTAAATGACTAGTTGAAAGGGACACACTTGCACCAAATCCGCCGGTCCTGCACCGGGCTCGTCCTATGCTTTACCGAGATAAAGTGAACGTGTAGATTCGTAACCCGCTCGCAACCGTTCTATGGCACGATATTGAACGAATGTATGCTATGCGCCCAAATCTTTTGGGCAGAGTGGGAGACAGTATGGTCAAGCTGTACGAGGACGGCATCTACCTGCGTAACGGCAGCGAGGTTGTGCCTGAGGCCGAGGCCGCTGAGCGCGGCATTACGCAGACACCCGAGGATGCCAAGCGCGGCACCATCGCGTATTCGATCCTTCAGGCACACAATACGTCCGGCGACCCCGAGGCGCTCAAGATTCGCTTCGACGCCATGGCGAGCCACGACATCACCTTTGTCGGCATTATCCAGACGGCGCGTGCCTCGGGCATGGAGCAGTTCCCGCTGCCCTACGTGCTCACCAACTGCCATAACTCGCTGTGCGCCGTGGGCGGCACCATCAACGAGGACGACCACGTCTTTGGTCTCTCGGCTGCCAAAAAGTACGGCGGCATCTTCGTTCCGCCGCATATCGCCGTCATCCACTCCTTTATGCGTGAGAACTTCGCTGGCTGCGGCAAGATGATCTTGGGTTCCGACTCGCACACCCGCTACGGCGCCCTGGGCACCATGGCCGTGGGCGAGGGCGGTGGCGAGCTGGCAAAGCAACTGCTGCGCGACACCTACGATGTCGCCTATCCCGGCGTCGTTGCCATCTACCTCACGGGCGCCCCGCGCCCCGGCGTCGGCCCGCACGATGTGGCGCTCGCCATCATCCGTGCCGTCTTTGCCAAGGGTTACGTTAAGAACAAGGTCATGGAGTTCGTGGGCCCCGGTATCGCGAGCATGACGACCGACTACCGCAACGGCGTCGACGTCATGACCACCGAGACCACCTGCCTTTCTTCCATCTGGGCAACCGACGAGGATACGCACGCGTTTTTGACCATGCATGGCCGCGGCGATGATTATCGCGAGCTCAAGCCCGCCGATGTCGCCTACTACGACGGCTGTGTCGAGGTCGACCTGTCGAGCATCAAGCCCATGATCGCGCTGCCGTTCCATCCTTCCAACGGCTTTGAGATCGACGAGCTCAACGAGAATCTTGAGGACATCCTGCACGAGGTCGAGCTCGAGGCCGCCAAGATCGGCGAGGGCAAGACGCACTTTAGCCTGCTCGACAAGATCGTCGACGGCAAGCTGCACGTGCAGCAGGGCGTTATCGCCGGCTGCTCGGGCGGCAACTACGATTCCGTGGTGCAGGCGGCCCGCGTGCTCAAGGGCGCCAACACCGGCTGCGGCGAGTTCTCGCTGTCGGTCTATCCCACGAGTCAACCCGTGGCGCTCGAACTCACGCGCCGCGGCTACATCTATGACCTTATGGAGGCCGGCGCGATCGTGCGTACGGCGTTCTGCGGCCCGTGCTTCGGTGCCGGCGATACACCTGCCAACAACGGCCTGTCCATCCGCCACACCACGCGCAACTTCCCCAATCGTGAGGGTTCCAAGCCGGGTAACGGCCAGCTGAGCGCCGTGGCCCTGATGGACGCTCGTTCCATCGCGGCGACCGCTGCCAACGGCGGCGTCCTGACGCCTGCGACCGACCTGCCCGAGGAGACCTGGGACGAGGCCTGCGAGTACACCTTCGACGACGCGCCGTACAAGAAGCGCGTGTATTGGGGCTTTGGCAAGGCTGAGCCTGCCGACGAGCTGGTCGAGGGACCCAACATCAAGCCGTGGCCCGCGATGGAGCCGCTCGGCGACGACATCCTGCTCAAGGTGTGCTCCAAGATTATGGACCCGGTCACCACGACCGACGAGCTCATTCCCTCGGGCGAGACGAGCTCCTTCCGCTCCAACCCGCTGGGCCTGGCCGAGTTTACGCTCAGCCGTCGCGACCCTGCCTACGTGGGTCGCTCCAAGGAGGTCGATGCCGTGGAGAAGCGCCGTGTTGCCGGTGAGGCTGAGGGCGACTTGGCCGAGCTCGATGCCGAGCTTGCCGGTGTGTTTGAGGCGCTGGCTAGCGCGGGTGTCGCGGCCGATGCCAAGACGACCGAGTACGGCTCCATGATCTACGCCAAGAAGCCCGGCGACGGCTCCGCCCGCGAGCAGGCCGCGAGCTGCCAGCGCGTGATCGGCGGCCTGGCCAATATCGTCCACGAGTACGCCACCAAGCGCTATCGCTCCAACGTGATGAACTGGGGCATGGTGCCCTTCCAGATGGAGACCGAGCCCAACTTTGAGGTGGGCGACTACGTCTTCGTGTCGGGTATTCGCGCCGCGCTCGACGGCGATCTGCAGAACATCGCTGCCTACGTGGTCCGTGCCGATGGTGCGGTTGAGCAGATTGAGCTCTACATCGCCGACATGACGGCGGAGGAGCGCGCCATCGTCAAGGCCGGCTGCCTGATCAACTACAACAAGTTCAAGGCCGCTGCCGAGTAACGCACATACTTGTCCGCCCCGGTTATACCTCTCCCTGCCGCTCACGCGCTTCGCGAGGGTCGCGTCAGAGAAAGGTATAACCGGGGCTACTTGTTAAGTGCTGCTCGTTGGGTCTTGAGGGGCGCTAAAATCGAGGTTGCAACTCTCCTCTATGGGGGAGTGCACCTTTGTTCATATGCTATCTAGAATTGACAGTATGAAGTTGGCGCTTTAAAGTGAGCTCAAAACACTCTCGTTTGTGGAGTTGAAGATGAAGCGTTGCACTTCTGTTTTGTTGCTGTTGGTGGCTTGCGTCGTCGCTGCTGCGGGCGTGGTCCTATTTGGCTCGCTTATCTTCTATGGGCCGAGTGGGGTTGAGCAGACGGTCGAGATGGCGTCCCTTGTTGCATCGATGCCCGGGCAAATGATTTCGGACGTTACAAAGCCCGATGAGATAACGCTCGATATCGAGGAAACGCCGGGCATTCTAAGCATAAGCAACTACCCCATGATTGAACTTGGCTCGTCTCGCTATACCAAGGACGAGAAGTTGTCCCGACAGGCGCTGGACTTGCTAAACGGGCGTTCGTTCAAACGCTGGGACGGTTGGGATGCCTATGAGCGCCGACGTGGTTTTGTGAACGGTGGCTACTATACAACGCTGAAGCTGTATTCATCTGATGGCAAACTGATGCGCACCGTTAACTACAATCCGGAATACGCAAAAGCCGGAGGTGGGGACGGCGTCTATATCCAAGATGGCGGCGTGACCTACATTCTTGAAGGCGACCAGCAGCAGGTGATCGATTTTTTGGATCGTTGCGTGATGGACGCGTACGACCAGACCTGCCTGCCCGACCCGCAGACTGCACGCGATAGTGGATCTGCTCGTACATGGCTGTTCGAGGATGAGATGCCCTGGAACGCCGAATCGGGAAGCACGGGCTCGGCAAAAGAGTAGAGAATGCGACCACCACAAAGGTGCCCCTTTGTGGTGGTTTTCTGTCTGTCTCGATCTGTAACATCTTGGCCGCTAAAAGTGGGTTTGGTGTTACAGATTTAGATTATCGGTTCAGGCATTTTCCGTTTGTCTCGATCTGTAACAGGTGGACCCTTATTTGCCGAGTAGTTGTTACAGATTTAGATAAATGGGAGCTGCTGAACATTTCATCTCGATCTGTAACATCTGGGGTCAAAAACGGCCGCTAGATGTTACAGGTCGAGACAGATGAGCGCCGGAGCCGAAAATCACCACAAAGGTGCCTGTCCCTTTCGTGGAGGTGGGGGCGAGCTCGATGCCGCCGTGCTCGCTGAACGACATTCTAATGAGCGTCTCTACAGGATTTCATCTGGGGTGGCGGGTCTGGTTGTTTTTGGGATGCCGAGTTTGGATGATGCGAAATCGTCAACATTTTCTTTGATTCCATCCTTGGTATAGACGGTGACCATATAGGTGCTGTGTCCGAATTCGCTCTTGTCGCGTATTGTCCAGGCCTGCCAGTAGGCGGCCCCACTTCGCCCCTCGATTTTTCCGACACGGCGGAGTTCTGTTCGCTTTGATTTCTGGTAGCTATAGATGGTTCGACCGGCCTCCTCGGTGAGCCCGCACTGTCCAAGCATCTTGTCGAGGACTTGGTTCATGTGGCGCTCATCGGTGTTTGGTGCGTAGTCGTAGGCGAGGGTGATGGAGTCGAGTGGCTGGTCGTCGATCAGATAGTTTAGCGTCTGAGGTTCAAGGCAGAAATAGGGGGAGCATCCGTCGATCTGACCGAGCAGTGGCAACTTTGACTGCCAACTTCCGGTGGGAATTGCATCTTCGTAGAACACGCCACGGCAGACAAAGGAGAGCGAGGTGGCACGCGAGCCGGCGTCGATCATCCCGCAGAGATCGAAGGGCGAGGCGATACCAAAAGAAAAGGGAGTGACGACGATAAGGAAGAGCATCACGATGGGTATGGCGAGAATGGCGATGACGTTGCGACCGGTGGAATGAGACGGCTTCATATGCGCTCCTCGAGACAAAGAACCGTTGAGGATAGGCAGAAATGGATATGTTCAGAGAACAATTCAAGTTTAATCTCATGGCGTGAGATGGTCGACCGTTAGCGTCGAAAACCACCACAAAGGTGCCTGTCCCCTTTGTGGTGGTGGGGAGCGCGCGGCTTCTTTTGGTAATAGTGTTAGCTGGCGGTATCATTAGTGCAGGTGGCGAAGGTTTACATTGTGGGGTGTTTTGCCGTGAGCCGTTCTGCCCGTATTGGATTGATTGTCTTGGCGCTTGCGATCGCTGTGGTTGGCGCGGGCGCTGTCGGTATGGCATTTCTACCTGCTGCGGTGACGGAGCCGGTGGTCAAGCCTGTGACTCAATCTGTCGAACTTCTGACCGGCGACGACAAGCCCGAGACCATTACCGTTGATTTTGATGAACAGCCGGCTGTGCTGGGTATTAGCAATTATCCGCACATTCAGCTTGGGGCCATGCGCTATACCACGGATTCAAGCCTGATCGATAGGGCGTCCGAGCTGCTCAAGGGCAAAGCCTTTAAGCGTTGGTACGGATATGCGTCCTATCGGGCAAAAGCGAGCGACATGGTTGGCGGATGCCACTCTTCCATCGAGCTGGACACTGCGAACGGCACCAAACTGTGTGATGTCTCGTACGATCCGGGCTACGAGGGCAATGAGGGTCCGGGCATCTACATCATGGACGGCGATGCGGCCTATGTCATGGAGGGCGACCAGACCGAGCTCAACGAGTTTATGGGTCAGTGCATTCAGGATGCCTATGAACAGACCTGCTTACCCGAGCCGCAGACTGCACGCGATAGTGGGTCTGCCCGTACATGGCTGTTCGAGGATGAGATATCCTGGACCGCCGAATCGAGCAGCACGGGCTCGGCGAAAGGGTAGAGACCGCGACCACCACAAAGGTGCCTGTCCCTTTTGTGGTGGTTTTCGGTCTGTCTCGATCTGTAACATCTGGGCCGTTAAAAGTGGGCTTGGTGTTACAGATTGAGATTTTCGATTCGGGCGTCTTCTGTTTATCTCGATCTGTAACAGGTAGACCCTTATTTGCCGAGTAGTTGTTACAGATTTAGATAAACAGGCACCGCTGAGCATTGCATCTCGACCTGCAACATCTGAGGTCAAAAACGGCAGCTAGATGTTACAGATTGAGACAGTTGGTCGTCGGGGATGCAGCGGGTCGACGTCTCAGTACCCTATCCTTCAATCACTCAGAAAATCTTATATATAGAGACTTAGATTTGTGTATAAGATCGTACAAAGCTGGCAACAATACTTCTCGAACAACGTGAAGCCGCCCCGTAGGGCGGCCGCCCCAAGAGAGGTGATTCCATGAGAATCGATAAGCTAGCAATGACGTCGCGCGAGGCGCTGCAGACCGCCATGAGCACGGCTGCCGATGCGCAGGCCGGCGCGGTGGAGCCCATTCACCTGCTGTCCGCCCTACTTGGTGCCGGCGAGCGCAATATCTCCGTGATCATCGAGCGCATCGGTGCCGACCCGGCCCAGCTTGCGCGTTCCACACAGGACGCCATCGACCGCGCGCCCAAGGTTTCGGGCGAGGGCCAGCAGATGGGCCTGTCCAATGAGCTCGTCCGCGTCATCGAGAAGGCCGAGAAGAAGGCCACCAAGATGGGCGACAGCTTTGTGGTGACTGAGCATCTGCTCATGGCACTTGCCGAGGACAAGGGCGAGGCGGGCCGCGTGCTGCGCGGCGCCGGCGTGACCAAGGAGCGCATCGAGCAGGTCTACGAGGAGCTGCGTGGCGATGACCGCGTGACATCTGCCGAGGACAAGACCCAGTTTGAGGCACTGGAGCAGTACGGTCGCAACATCTGCGACCTCGCCCGTGCCGGCAAGCTCGACCCGGTCATCGGTCGTACCGACGAGATTCGCCGTACCATCCAGGTCCTGTCCCGCCGCACCAAGAACAACCCCGTGCTCATCGGCGAGCCGGGCGTCGGCAAGACGGCCATCGTCGAGGGCATCGCCCAGCGTATCGTGGCCGGCGACGTGCCGAGCACCCTGCGCGACCGCGACCTCATCGAACTCGACATGAGCGCGCTGGTCGCCGGCGCCAAGTATCGTGGCGAGTTCGAGGACCGCCTGAAGGCCGTGCTCAAGGAAGTCCAAAAGTCCGAAGGCAAGGTCATCCTGTTCATCGATGAGCTACACACCATCGTGGGCGCGGGTGCCACCGAGGGCTCCATGGACGCCGGCAACATCCTCAAGCCGGCGCTCGCCCGTGGCGACCTGCATGCGATCGGCGCGACCACGCTCGACGAATACCGCAAGTACATCGAGAAGGACGCGGCGCTCGCCCGTCGTTTCCAGACCGTGATGGTCTCCGAGCCCACCGTCGAGGACACCATCTCGATCCTGCGTGGCCTCAAGGAGAAGTACGAGATCTTCCACGGCGTGCACATCACCGATAGCGCGCTCGTGGCGGCTGCCGACCTCTCCGATCGCTATATCGCCGACCGCTTCCTGCCCGACAAGGCCATCGACCTGGTCGATGAGGCGGCAAGCCGCCTGCGCATGGAGCTCGACAGCATGCCAGTCGAGATCGACGCCACCACACGTCAACTCACCCAGCTGCAGATCGAAGAGCAGGCACTCATGAAGGAGACCGACGACGCCTCCAAGGAGCGTCTGGAGGCCCTGCGTCAGGAGATTGCCGAGGTCCAGGAAAAGCTCAATGTGCAAAAGGCTGGCTGGCTCAACCAAAAGAACGCCATCGACCACGTGCAGGAGCTTAAGGGCCAGCTTGACGAGGCCAAGAGCGAAGAGGAGCGTGCAACGCGCAACGGCGACCTGGGCCGTGCGTCCGAGCTGCGCTTCTCCGTGATTCCGGGCCTGCAGCAGCAGATTCAGGATTCCGAGGCTGCGCTCGAGGTACAAAAGCAGCAGGACGGCGAGGGCCTCAACGAGCAGGTGACCTCCGACGAGATCGCCGAGGTCGTGAGTGCCTGGACCGGCGTGCCCGTGTCCAAGATGATGCAGGGCGAGCTCGACAAGCTCAAGGGCCTGGAGGGCGAGCTGCATAAGCGCGTCATCGGTCAGGACGAGGCCGTCTCCGCCGTTGCCGCGGCCGTGCGCCGCAGCCGTGCGGGTCTCTCCGATCCGGACAAGCCCATCGGCAGCTTCTTCTTCCTGGGCCCCACCGGCGTGGGTAAGACCGAGCTCGCCAAGGCGCTTGCCGAGTGCCTGTTCGACGACGAGCGCGCACTCGTGCGTATCGACATGTCCGAGTACATGGAGAAGTTCAGCGTCCAGCGTCTGATCGGTGCGCCCCCGGGATACGTGGGTTACGACGAGGGCGGCCAGCTCACCGAGGCCGTGCGCCGTCGTCCCTACTCCGTGATCTTGCTCGACGAGATGGAGAAGGCCCATCCGGATGTCTTTAACGTGCTGCTGCAGGTGCTTGATGACGGCCGTCTGACCGATGGCCAGGGTCGCCAGGTGTCCTTCAAGAACACGATCATCATCATGACGTCCAACGTGGGCTCCAAGGCTATCGCCGACCTTTCGGGCAAGGACGAGGAGGAGATGCGCCATCAGGTCGACGCGGCCATGGCTCAGACCTTCCGCCCCGAGTTCCTCAACCGTATCGACGACATCGTGGTGTTCCATCCGCTCGGCATGGCGCAGATCGAGAAGATCGTTGACATCCAGCTCGCCGACGTCCGCGCACGTCTGGCCAAGGAGCGCATGACGCTTGCCATCACCCCGGCGGCCAAGCAGATGCTCGCCGTGGGCGGCTTGGACCCGGTCTTTGGCGCCCGTCCGCTCAAGCGCCTGGTCCAGCGCGAGGTCGTGGACGCCATCGCTGCCGCTATCATCGACGGCACGGTGAGCGAGGGCGATCAGGTGACGGTCGACGTCGACAAGGACGGCGGCTTTACCGTCGTGTGCGACAACACGCCGGCGGCCACCTACGAGGTCCCCGACGCCGAGTAGATTTTGGGACATGCCTTAAAATCTGCCAGTCGTCTCCAAACGCCAAGGGCGGCGGATCCAATTGGGTCCGCCGCCCTTTTTCGTGCGACAATCGATGGTGTTGAACGTGAGTACATGGCAAGGAGCTATGCAGATGATAGACAAGAACAAGACGAATACGCCGGCGACCGATGCCGCACCCAAGCTCGCACCCAAACCCGCGCCCAAGCCGCGCGACCCCTACATCCGTGCCGAGAACGAGGACGACGACGGCTACGATCCCTACAGCGATCGCCGCCCCGAGCGCGAGCCGATGTTCGAAGCCGACCCGTGGAACTAGGAAACGTCCTCTAGCTGACGGAGCCGCGCGTTTCTGTCGGCTAGAGGCGTTCGTGTTTGCCTCCTCAACCGCTCGACATCCTTCGGGACAGAAAGAGAAAACTTGCTTAATCATTAATCAAGTTACACGCAATCTTGCTTTCCAGCTAATCAAGAAACAGTATAATCTTGATTAGCTAGAGAGCAAGATTGGAGAATCATGGCATTCAACGACTTGGTAGCCCAGAAAATAAAGGACTTTGAGCAGCAGGGAGTTCCGCAGGTCTTTGAGCGAGACCTTGATCTGGGAAACCCACAGAAGCCAAAGCGCGACAACATCGTAAATGTGGTTGTGGGGGCCCGCCGTTGTGGAAAGACGTATCGCCTGTATCAGGAGATGCAGCGGCTTCAGGGCCGGGGCGTCGAGCTTGACCGGATGCTTTACTTTAATTTTGAGGACGAGCGCTTGCGCCCGTATGAGCCATCGCTGCTGGCGGACGTGCTTGACACGTTCTATGCGCTGCATCCTGCTGCTCGAACCGAGGGCGCTTACATTTTCTTTGACGAGATCCAGGAAATTCCCGAATGGGGTGCGTTTCTGCGGCGTGTAGTCGATACGGAGAAAGCGACCGTCTATGTGACGGGATCCTCTTCTAAGATGCTGTCCTCAGAACTTAAGAGCGAGTTCAGGGGTCGTTCTCTTATACGAGAGCTTTTTCCGTTGAGTTTTTCGGAATACGTTCGATATAAGACGGGGAGCGTTTTCGAGCCAGATGCGACCTTTTCCCCAAGCGATGCAGCGCTGCTTCGATATCATCTGATCGGATATCTTGAACGAGGGGGATTCATCGCGACGCTTGAGCAGACGCCCGCAGACGCGATTCAGCTGCTACAGGAATATGCTTCGCGAACGGTCGCTATGGACGTCATTGAGCGTTACGACGTCAAGAACCCTCGCCTGGCATCGCTGTTCTTGACGCGGTGTATGGCATCTTCGGGACGAGAGCTGTCAGTGAACAAAGTGTACAACGAGTTCAAGAGCAGACAGATACCCGTCAGTCGTAATTCGCTCAGCGATTTACTTGAGTATTATGAGGATGCCTACCTGTTATTTTCTGTGCCGGAGTTCACGCGTTCATTGGCAAATAACATGCGGTCTGCGTCTAAGGTCTACGCTGTCGACCCTGCGATGTTTGGAGCATTCTCTCCCGCATCAGCATTGGACCAGGGCCAGAGGCTCGAGACCGCAGTGTTCAATGCGCTAAGAAGAAGGACTCCCGCGGTGAGGACCGGCTCGGTCTGCCGCCTGCTGATCAAAGAGAAGAGCAAAAGCCATGAGGTGGACTTTGTGGCTGGGGACGCACTTCTCATGCGGGCTTATAGCCTGATTCAGGTGAGTGTGGATATGGCAAGTGAGAAAACGCGCGAGCGCGAAATTGCCGCGCTTGATGCCTCGATGGCCCAGTTCGATCTTGGCGAGTCGGCAATCGTTACCATGGATGAGCAGGCCGATATTCCATGCGAGCACGGTGCGGTACACGTTGTGCCCGCATGGAAGTGGCTCCTTGCCTAATCATCTACGGATCTGTGGGGCCAGGACCTCCTGGCCCCTTTATCACGGTTGGGGAGCACCATGATGCGCCCGGCTAGTCTTGGGCTTTGATGCTCGGCATCAGAATCTGGGCGAGGTAGTCGGTCTCGAGTTTGGTGGCGGCGTCGGCCTTGCCGTCCTTGCCGACCAGCACGTTTTTGATCTGGCTGTAGGTATAGCGGTTGCCGGTTGTGAGCTCGACCAACTCGATCGCCTGATCCATGGGGTAGGTGGATACGGGGTCCTGCGTGCGCCCGTTGATGGTCTGTGCTACCACATACGGATAGACGGGGCCGCTCGCGTAGACGGTGTAGCCGTTGCCCAGGCTGGCCGTTCCCAAAACCGTATTGCCGTCGTCGGGCGTAAAGCTCTCGCCGTCGCGCACGGCGACAAGTGTCACGAGCGGCGTATTGGTATCGCCCGCCAGATAAATGCACAGCGTGTTGCCGTTTTGCCACGTCGCGACCTTGCCATACCACTCAACGGGAATATCGAGCTGATACAGGTCGGTTGCCTTATGCCGAGCGTCGGCGTCGCGGGCGGCCTGCGCCTCGCGTGGGCTCACGGCGCTGACAGCGGCGTCGCGGCGCGTGGTCGCTGCCTGCTGCAGCACCTTGGCGACCGCGGCTGAGCTCACCCCGCCCTCCTCGGCATACTTGGCGGCGGCATCAATTTGGTCATCGGTCACCGTATCGGACGCGGGCACCTTGAACTTAAAGCTGGCCTGGTCGCGCAGGTCCTGCCCATCACTCTTTACCGTAACCTGGGCCTTGGTTGTTGGGACGGTGTAGATGGTGCCGTCGGCCGCGATGGGGGAGGCAGCGATGGAGAGCGTGTAGTCGCCAGGCAGCAGCTTGATGCCGCGGCCATGCTCGTCCACGTAGAGCGTTTCGCTCACAGAAGAGCCATCAGAATCCTGACCGCTCACCTGCACGGGGATCTTAGAGCCGGTCGAACAGTCGAGCCCCGCGGCACGTACGCCGATTTGCACCGACATCATGGTATGCGCGTTCGCGGCAACAGCGGCGGCCTGCTCTTGCCGGTATCCGTTCCATGCGGCATATCCTGCGCCACCGGCGACCAACGCGATCGCCACGACGCCGGCAATCATCAAATTGCGACGCTTGGGAGACATCTTGCGACGGCGACCTTGGGCTTCGCGTGCCGAGGGAACGGACGGCAGGGGGATATCGCCCATGGCGATGGTCTCGTCGACAGCTGGCGCAGAACCCAGGCCGGGGAGCTCGCGCGTCAGCGAATCATCGGCCGGCAGGTCGCCGAGCAGCATGGTCGCCTCGCTTGTGTCGGATTCCGACTGCCCCTCGGCTTTGGCTTCGTCTGCGACCTCAACTTCGGCATCCTCGATGCGCGCTTTATCCTGGGCGCGCTCGATATTGCTTTCACCCTCATCGATTTTAATCGCGCCTTCGACTTCCTCGCCCGGCGCATGGTCCTGTGTGTCGTCGAACTCCTCCTCAAGCGCGATGTCTCCTACCGCGACTCGGTCAAGGCTCTCCAAGGCCTCGGCACACGCCTGTGCATCTTGGGCCGCATCCTCGCGGCCGCGTGTCTCGTCACTCATACATCCCCCAAGTTCGATATCGGCTCAACAATGTACCCAAAAACGGGGCCATATAGAGCTGCCATGCGATGGGAAATCCGTATTTTTAGGTACGTTATTTTCTGAACACACGCGCAACAGCAAAAAGCCCCCGGAAAGCGAACGAAACGCTTTCCGGGGGCTCTGTGAAGCATGGGGTTAAAACGCCTGACAAGCAGGCCTAGCCCCAGGCGCCCATGACGGCAAATACGTTACTCGGCGTGAGCGTAGTCCACCTTGGCGCGGCGAGCGGTGGCCTTCTCCCAATCGCTGGTGCCCTCAAATACATCCTGCTTGTAGGGGTTGCGGCCGAGCTTCTTGGCGCGGTAGGCGATGTAGATGATGGCGGCGATGTTGGCGATCAGCGCGACAATCGAGACCGCGGTGGCGGCGCCAGCGTCGAGCGTGGAGTGCGTCACAAAGATGGACTCCTCCTGGAAGTAGGGGAACACCTGGGCAAACATGCACCAAATGGCCAGGGTAAAGGCACGGTTCTGGATCCAGCCGCCCTTGTTCCAGATAAAGGCCGCCACGGTGGGGGCCAGCAGCAGCGCAAAGCCGCAGAACCAGGAATGGGTGGGCAGGCAGTTGTAGGTGTAGCAGAAGTTCCAGATGTCGTAGGCGATGATGTAGACCCAGGTCATGTCGGGCCACAGCATGTCGGTTTGATCCTCGGAGGCGTAGACGCTCCACCAACCGGTCATGCAGAAGATGTTGATGATACCGGCGATGCCGTTGAACACGTTGTTCCAGCCGGCCAGCTGCGTAGCACCTTCGGAGGTGACCCAGGTGGACTCGCCCAGGACAAAGAAGTGGTAGGCGCTCTCGAAGTCGGACACGACGGCAATCATGATGTTGATGGCGACGATCACAAACGGCCACGCACGGAACCAATGCGCCTTGCCGATCTTGCCCCACTGATACTTAATGGCGATGAAGCCCCAGCAACCGGCCAACGCCGCGTAGACCTTGGCGTAGTGGAACCAGCTGTTCTGGTACACATGGGTGGGGTTGGTGAGCGCCCACTCGGCACCCTGCGAAACGCCGACGGCGATGGCGACGCAGTAGATGGTCATGGCCAGCGGAGCCACGCCAAAGATGATGGCCGCGCCCAGCTTGGTGCGGCGGCCGACCTCGTTGAGCACGATCAGGCCAATAAAGACCATGGCCCAGCCGGCCCAGTGGATAAGGGTATCGCTACCCCAAACATCGAACAGCATGCTGCTCTCCTTTCACACGCCCGCGGCCCCTCTTCTGATCGCGGGCAGTTTGGCCAAATGTCGTCAGTCCTGGGGCTTGCGCTCCGGATACTTGGCGGTATAGCCCTCGATGTGGAGTGTCGAGGCGATGATTTCCTTGACTGTCTCGTCGGGCACATCGGGGTGCGTGCGGATATACATCAACAACCCCATGATGAGGGTGTAGAACGTTTCGTAGACATGGTCGATGCGCAGCTCGTGGTGGGCGACAAAATCCACCACGGTGGTGTCGCAGATATACTGCGCCACACGCTGGACCACGTTGTGCAAAAAGCCGCCGTAGAGCGCGCCGCTGTTGGAGGTTAGAGTGTGCGGCAGTTCGTGGCCGCTGGCGACCAGGCGCTTAAAGAGCGGGGCGACGGTGTCGAGCGCGCCCTCGATATCACCGACGGTGCGGTTGGCATTCCACTGCTCGAGCTCGGAGATAAAACCGTCGATTGCCTCGTCCATGACGGCGGTGACGGCGGCGTCCATGTCGGCGAAGTAGTGGTAGAACAGCGAGCGCGTGCAACCGGCTCGCTTTGTCACGGCCGATACCGATAGGTGGGACACGCCCAGCTCGGAGCTTACGGTGCGCACGGCATCGAGGATCTCGCGACGGCGTTCGTCGCCCGTCAGGCGCTTTGCCGCGCTATCGGATGCGGGGACGGCATCGACCACAGAGGTACCTGCTGTGTTGTTGCCCATGTTTTGCCGCCTTTCATCCTCTTTTGCCTGACCGTTCGCCTAACAGTCTTGAATATTGTTGACGGTTCGTCAATACTATTTTTGACACAATGTCAACAATGGCGGGTGAACGGCATGGGGGCATGCCCGGCCTGCAAAAAAAGAGGGGTGCCGCGGTCCCGCCGGGCTGTGGCAAGAGAAGGGACAACCATGATTCTCAACGGACCGGGGATTAGCTACACCGAGCCCGACATCGGTTCGGAGTTCGTGCCGCCGCTGCCGGAGCATCCGCGCGAGGCCATCGTCAAGTTGTGCGAGCACTGCACCAACCGTCTGCTGCATCGCGATGAGCTGCTGGGCTACGAGTACTGGTCGTTTGCCGAGGCTGCAACCGACGAGCAGGCCGAAGTGCTCTGCAAGATGAAGATGCGCCGCCCCTATACGCTGCCCGAGATGGTCAAGCTCACCGGCATGTCCGAAGCCGATATCGAGAAGATGCTCGACGACATGAGCTACACGGGTCTGCTCGAGTACAACTGGGAAAACCCCGAGCGCGCCAAGCAGTGGGTGCTGCCCATGCTGGTGCCGGGTTCCGCCGAGTTCCTCAACATGCGCGTGGGCCAGCTCGAGGAGCACCCGGTCTATGCCAAGTTCTTTGAGCAGGCGTCCAAGGGACCGCTGTCCAAGGCCACTCCGATGGTGCCGCCCGGAGGCGCCGGTATCGGCATGCACGTCATTCCGGTCGAGAAGGCCATTGACGCCGCGAGCACCTCGGTGCCTATTGAGCATATCGAGCACTGGCTCGACAAATACGAGGGTAAGTATGCTGCCAGCACCTGCAGCTGCCGCGCGAGCCGTCGCGTGATGGGCGAGGGCTGCGCCGACGACCCGGCCGATTGGTGCATCGCCGTGGGCGATATGGCCGACTACGTGGTCGAGACCGATCGTGGTCATTACGTGACCCGCGACGAGGTTTACGACATCCTGCGCCAGGCCGAGGACAACGGCTTTGTGCACCAGATCACCAATATCGATGGCGAGAACAAGATCTTCGCCATCTGCAACTGCAACGTCAACGTGTGCTATGCCCTGCGCACCTCGCAGCTGTTCAACACGCCCAACCTGTCGCGCTCGGCCTATGTCGCCAAGGTCGAGAAGGACAAGTGCGTGGCCTGCGGTCGCTGCGTTGAGGTGTGC
Source organism: uncultured Collinsella sp. (assembly GCA_959026725.1). Classification (GTDB taxonomy): domain Bacteria; phylum Actinomycetota; class Coriobacteriia; order Coriobacteriales; family Coriobacteriaceae; genus Collinsella. The sequence continues at coordinate 63,946 of CAUFMG010000001.1, read as the reverse complement.
CCTGCCGGTGCCGCCAAGCTGGGCCAGAAGCTCTGCAGCAAAAAGGCCGGCGGACAGGTGCCCGAGTATCCGCGCCAGGAGCTGCCCGATGCCACCAAGTGGGACCACACCAAGTGGTCGCCCAACTACCGCAACGATAACCGTATCGAGACGCACGAGTCCGGCACCGCTCCCTGCAAGACGGCCTGCCCCGCGCATGTTGCCGTTCAGGGCTATTTGAAGCTCGCGGCTCAGGGTCGCTATGACGAGGCGCTGGCACTCATCAAGCGCGAGAACCCGCTGCCCGCTATCTGCGGCCGTGTGTGCAACCGCCGCTGTGAGGATGCCTGCACTCGCGGCCGTGTGGACGCCGCCGTGGCTATCGACGAGGTCAAGAAGTTCATCGCCCAGCGCGATCTGGATGCCGCGACCCGCTATGTCCCGCCTGTGGTGACCCCGACGCGTGCCGGCGGCTTCGACCAGAAGATCGCCATTATCGGTGCCGGCCCAGCCGGCCTGTCCTGCGCTTTCTACCTGGCCGAGAAGGGCTACAAGCCCGTCGTATTCGAGAAGAATGAGCGCCCGGGCGGCATGCTCACCTACGGCATTCCCAGCTTTAAGCTGCAGAAGGATGTTATCGAGGCCGAGGTCGAGGTCATTCGCCTGATGGGTGCCGAGTTCCGCTATGGCGTTGAGGTCGGTCGCGATGTGACGCTCGACGAGCTGCGCGCGCAGGGCTTTAAGGCCTTTTACGTGGCCATCGGCTGCCAGGGCGGCCGCCTTGCCGGTATTCCGGGCGAGGATGCCGAGGACGTGACCGTGGCCGTCGACTTCCTTCGCGAGGTTAACAGCGGCAAGATCGATACCCTGTCCGGCCGCACCATTGTGGTGGGCGGCGGCAACGTGGCCATCGACGTTGCCCGCAACGCCTGCCGTCTGGGTTCCGAGCACGTTGAGATGTTCTGCCTGGAGAGCGAGGCCCAGATGCCCGCCAACGAGGAGGAGCGTCGCGAGGCCGTTGAGGACGGCGCGCACATCAGCTGCGGTTGGGGCCCCAAGGAAGTTCACCTGGACGAGGCCGGTCGTGTGTGCGGCATCACCTTCAAGCGCTGCACGCGTGTTTTTGACGACGAGGGCCGTTTTGCGCCCGAGTACGACGAGAACGACCTGCGCCGCGTCGATGCCGACCGCGTGGTCATGTCCATCGGCCAGTCCATTGTGTGGGGCGACCTGCTGGCTGGCTCCAAGGTGGAGCTCGGCCGCGGCCAGGGTGCCCTTGCCGATCCCCAGACCTACCAGACCGCCGAGCCAGACATCTTTGTGGGCGGCGACGTCTACACCGGCCCCAGCTTTGCCATCGACGCTATCGCCGCCGGCCACGAGGCCGCCGTGTCCATCCATCGCTTTGTGCAGCCGGGCTCCACGCTCACCATCGGCCGCAATCAGCGCCGCTACACCGCGCTCGATCGCGACGACGTTGTGCTCGAGAGCTACGACAACGCGAGCCGCGAGGTTGCGCATGTGGACCGCGAACGCGAGAAGGCTGCGCCGTTTAGCGAGTATGTTGAGACCTTTACCGAGGAGCAGGTGCGCGCCGAGACCGCCCGCTGCCTGGGCTGCGGCGCCTCGATCGTCGACCCCAACAAGTGCATCGGCTGCGGCCTGTGCACCACCAAGTGCGCGTTCGACGCCATCCATCTGGATCGCGACCGCCCCGAGTGCTCCACGATGGTCAAATACGAGCAAAAGCTCCCAAGCCTGGGCAAGTACGCGCTCAAGCGCGCCATCAAGATTAAGTTCGGTCGCAAGTAATGAGGTTCCGCCGTTCTAACGAACGGCGGCACTGCCGACGCTGCGCGGCGCCCAAGCACCCCATCTTGCCCCTCAACTTCGGCGCCGCGGGCAAAAGCCCAGCGGACGCCTTGTTTCGGGGCAACCTGGGGCACCTGGATCGCCGCTCGCTGACGTTTGGCTGACATCGCATCAACCGTTGTTGAAAGGTTTCTACCTTGCATGAATTGGGAATCGTTTACCACATCATTCGCGATGTCGAGAATGTGGCGCGCGCTCATGGCGTGCGTCGCGTTTCGAGCGTGACGTTGCTACTGGGCGAGGTCTCGGGCGTCGTTCCCGACTTGCTGCTCGACGCTTGGCGCTGGGCAGCAGATAAAAAGCCTATCGCGCAGGGCGCGGAGCTTATCGTGGAGCCCGTCGAGGCCGTGACACATTGCGAGGCGTGCGGCTGCGACTACGCGACGGTCGAGCACGGCAAGACCTGTCCCCATTGCGGTAGCGGCGAGACCTATTTGCTGCAGGGCCAAGAGGTAATGATCAAACAGATCGAGACTCCCGACGAGGACCCGGCAGACGCTGCTCCTGACGGCCTCTCCGACGCACCCGATGCCGTCGACGCCGCCAACCCACTCCACATCGCCTAACATCCAATGACTGCATGGGCTAGAGTTCTAAACATATTTGCTTCGGTTAGTCAAGTCATGTCTGTTTAAACAAAATGGCGGCACGCAGGCGCATTGGGATCCACCTAAAAGCGGTTTTAACGAACAGTGCGCCTGTATATGTCTTTGGAAACAATCGGCAAATCACGTTTTATCAGGCAATGAGCTGTAAACCAGCAATGTAATCAATTTGTAACAAACTTAGACGTTTAAACAAATAATCCAACCTTTTGCGAATTTAGCTATAATTCCACAATCCAAACAGGTATACTCCTTTCATGTCGTGTAGGAAATACGTAGACAAAAAGGAGGTTATGTGATGGTAAGTATTGTTCTTGCTAGCCACGGGGACTTGGCAGCTGGAATCAAGCAGACGGGCTCGATGGTCTTTGGCGATCAGCCGTCTGTTGCCGTGGTCTCGCTCGAGCCGAGCATGGGCCCCGACGACTTCCGTGCCAAGGTCGAGGAAGCAGTCGCTTCCTTCGAGGACCAGGAGCAGGTGCTCTTCCTCGTTGATCTGTGGGGCGGCACGCCGTTCAACCAGATCAGCGGGCTCATCGAGGGCCACGATTCCTGGGCTATCGTCACCGGTGTCAACCTGCCTATGCTCATCGAGGCATATTCGCAGCGCTTTGACGCAAAGAACACTGCACATGCGATCGCAAAACATCTCGTGACTGAGGCTAAGGCTGGCGTGCGTGTCAAGCCCGAGTCTCTGGAGCCCGAGGAGAAGAAGCCGGCTGCGGCCGCCGCTGCTCCTGCAGGCGCCATCCCTCCGGGAACGGTCATCGGCGATGGGCACATCAAGATCGCCCACGTCCGTATCGACACCCGTCTGCTTCATGGTCAGGTGGCCACCACGTGGACCAAGCAGATCAACCCCAACCGCATCATCGTGGTTTCCGACGGCGTTGCTCACGACGAGCTCCGCAAGACCATGATCGAGCAGGCTGCCCCTCCGGGAGTCCATGCCAACGTCGTGCCCATCAAGAAGATGGCCGAGGTCGTCAAGGACACGCGCTTTGGTGACACCAAGGCCATGCTGCTCTTTGAGAACCCGCAGGATCTGCTCAAGGCCATCGAGGCCGGTGTCGACATCAAGGAAGTCAACATCGGTTCCATGGCTCACTCCAAGGGCAAGGTCGTCGTCACCAACGCCGTCGCTATGGGCGATGATGACGTTAAGACTCTCGAGGCCCTCAAGGCCAAGGGCGTCAAGTTCGAGGTCCGCAAGGTTCCTTCGGATTCCTCCGAGGATCTCGACGCCATGTTGAAGAAAGCTAAGGCCGAACTGGCCGCTCAAGCATAGTAAAGGAGGGTCCGATACATGTCTGCAATCACTATTCTGCTTGTCGCGATTGTCGCGTTGCTTGCCGGTATGGAAGGCATTCTGGATGAGTTCCAGTTCCATCAGCCGCTCGTGGCATGCACGCTTATCGGTCTCGTAACCGGTCACCTTCAGGAGGGCATCCTCCTGGGCGGTTCGCTCCAGATGATGGCCCTTGGCTGGGCTAACGTCGGCGCCGCTGTCGCGCCTGACGCCGCTCTGGCCTCGGTCGCTTCTTCGATCATCATGGTGCTCGCCCTCAACGGTGGCGCCACCGATTCGGCCAAGGCCGTTACCACCGCTATCGCCGTCGCCGTCCCACTGTCGGTCGCTGGTCTGTTCCTGACCATGATCTGCCGTACCATTGCTACCGCTATCGCTCACGCCATGGACGGTTGCGCCGAGAAGGGCGACTTCTCCGGCATCGAGCGCTGGCAGTATGCTGCCATCCTCATGCAGGGCCTTCGTATCGCCATCCCGGCAGTGCTTCTGTGCGTCATCCCGGCCGAGGCCGTTACCAACGCGCTTAACGCTATGCCCGACTGGCTGTCCGGCGGCATGGCTGTCGGCGGCGGCATGGTCGCTTCCGTCGGTTACGCCATGGTCATCAACATGATGGCCACCAAGGAGACCTGGCCGTTCTTCGTCCTCGGCTTTGTCCTTGCTGCCATCCCTCAGCTCACGCTGATAGCCCTTGGTCTCATCGGCATCTCCCTTGCCCTCATCTACCTTGGCCTTAAGGATCTGGCCAAGCAGGGTGGCGGCATGGGCGGTGGCTCCGGCGACCCGCTCGGCGACATTCTGAACGATTACGAGTAGGAGGGGAGTGATACATATGGCAGAGAACAAGATTCAGCTCACCAAGGCTGACCGCAAGAAGGTTTGCTTCCGTCATCAGTTCCTTCAGGGCTCGTGGAACTACGAGCGCATGCAGAACGGCGGCTGGTGCTTCGCAATGATCCCTGCGATCAAGAAGCTCTACACCAGCAAGGATGACCAGATTGCCGCTCTTAAGCGCCACCTGGAGTTCTATAACACCCACCCCTATGTTTCCGCCCCCGTCATTGGCGTTACCCTCGCTCTCGAGGAGGAGCGCGCCAACGGTGCCCCGATTGACGACGTCGCCATTCAGGGCGTCAAGGTCGGTATGATGGGCCCGCTCGCCGGTGTCGGCGACCCCGCCTTCTGGTTCACCCTTCGCCCGATTCTGGGTGCTCTGGGCGCTTCCCTGGCCCTGTCCGGCAGCATCGCCGGTCCGCTGCTGTTCTTCTTCGCGTGGAACATCATCCGTTACGCCTTCCTGTGGTACACGCAGGAGTTTGGCTACAAGGTCGGCTCCTCCATCGCCAAGGACCTCTCCGGCGGTCTGATGGGCAAGGTCACCGAGGGTGCTTCCATCCTGGGTATGTTCATCATCGGCGCCCTGGTCGAGCGCTGGGTGTCCATCTCCTTCACCCCGGTCGTCTCCAAGGTTACGCAGTCTGCTGGCGCCTTTATCGACTGGGCTAACCTGCCCTCCGGTTCTGAGGGTGTCAAGGAAGCACTGACGATGTATAACTCCATCGGTGCTAACGCCCTTGATCAGGTGAAGGTCACCACGCTTCAGGCCAACCTCGATCAGCTCATCCCTGGCCTTGCCGCCGTGTGCCTGACCCTGCTGGTCTGCAAGCTCCTCAAGAAGAAGGTCAGCCCGATCGTCATCATCCTGGCTCTCTTCGCCATCGGCATCATCGGTCGCGTCTGCGGCTTCATGTAAGCACGTTTCGGCTTAAGACCGAGAATTGCTAGGCAAGGGCTTTTGAGCCATTGAAACGGACCGCACCCGGTGGGTACACTGGATGCGGTCCGATTGTTTTATTTGGAGGGCGAGGCGCGCATGGCGCAATCTCAGAACAGCACGGTCGATCTGGCAACGCCGGCAACCTGCCTGATGGGGCTTACCAGCCACGGTAACGTGATGGTGGGCAATAAGGCGTTCGAGTATTACAACGAGCGTAATCCCGAGGATTATATTCAAATCCCGTGGGACGAGGTCGACTATATTGCCGCCGAGGTTTTGCGCGGCACCAAGAAGATCACGCGTTTTGCCATCTTCACCAAGGACAACGGTCACTTTACGTTTTCGACGCGCGACGACAAAGAGACGTTGCGCGCGGTCCGCAAGTACGTCGACGAGGATAAGCTCGTGCGCTCGCCCGACTTTATCGACGTGACCGCCAAGGGTGCCAAGAGCATCCCCTCCGTTATCAAAAACCTCTTCCACAAAGGCAACTAGCTCCTCATAAGTTGCGGTGAAATAGTTCCTAAATACGGCTTTAGATGCTTCAGACAGGAACTATTCCACCGCAACTTCGAAGTCTAGTCATGCGACGTATTGCGATGCAGTAAATCTGCTACACTAGTACAACATGCCTCCGTAGCTCAGGGGATAGAGCACCGCTCTCCTAAAGCGGGTGTCGACGGTTCGAATCCGCCCGGGGGCACCAGGAAAATCGCAGGTCAGGAGTTATTTTTGCTTCTGACCTGTTCTGGTTTTGGGACTAAGAACCGCTTTCGTTTGTAAATCTGGTAAGTAAATATTATGACTTCCCGAGTTTTCCACTGAAAACAGGAAATCACCATTTTGGGGATAAAAGTTTTCAACAGCTGTTAGTCGGTTCCATTTTGGTGATGTGCTTCCCTCTTTTGGGTAAATAATTTCACCATTTTGATGATTCGGTAGCTTTGAATTATTTGATAAAAAGCCTGCTCAGAAGCTTGTGTAATACCCAGTTTGGTGAAACCAATTAATAGAGAAATAGTTTATAAAGAAATAGGGACGGCGATGCCGTCCCCTTCGCTCGCAGAGCTCGCTGCGCGGTCACGTGCCGTGACCTTGCCGCCGGCTACGCCGTCGATTGATACGCTCACTGCGTTCGCTGATGATGGACTAATCCTTTTTATCAGTGACACCAGTCATAAGTGCAGCAATTGATATGTTGAATCCATTGGCAATTTTAGAGAGGTTAGAAAGACTGACATTTCTTCGCCCGACCTCTATCGAGGCGTAGTAAGACCTGTCCATGTCAATGCGGTTCGCAAATTGCTCTTGTGAGTAACCAGACTCTGATCTGAGTTCTTTGCAGCGTAGACCAAAGGATTGTTGTAGCGGCGAGATATCCATGACAAAAAGAGTCATGGATTGTTGTATTTATGCCAACGGACTATATACAACAATCCCAGTTAAGGCGCATAATTATCTCTATTGGAAAGCACTCTGATGCCCAGTCGGATAGGGCACGGAAAAGGAATGGAACAGCACAATGACCCAGGGAAAGCATTTCGCTGCCGGTGGCGATCACTTCGCCGCACTGCCAAACAAAAAGATTCACACTCCGAAGGGGATCGCGCGTCTGACCGTCACCGCGGCGACCATGGCCGCCATGACCGGATCGAGCCTCATCTCACCGTTCACGGCATTCGCCCAGACCGGTGACGGGGGTACGCAGCACCCCGCCGTGATGTCGCCGATCGCCGCCCACGCCGGCGCGGCATCCGGTACCGGCGCGAAATCTGCCGCACAGACCATCGCGGACCTGCAGAAGGCAGTCGACGAGGCGAAGGCGAAGGAGGACGCCGCCAAGGCATCCTACGATGAGGCCGCCGGTCCCTACAACGAGGCGGCTTCCGCCCGCGACCAGGCCAAGGCATCCTACGATTCGGCAGTCAGCGCCGGCACGGCAGCCGACCGAGCGGCAATGGACGAGTACGCCCGTCAGGTCGCAGAGGGCAAGGACGCCGCCGATGCCGCCGGCAAGGACCTCGAGCAGGCGAAGGCGGGTCTCGCAGACGCCAAGGCGGATGCGTCCGAGAAGGACGAAGCGTACCAGTCCGCCCTCAAGGCGGCCCAGGATGCCAAGGACGCCCTCGATAAGGCCAAGGCAGATGCCGTAAGCGCCACCCCGGAGGCAATCAGTGCCGCCGAACAGGCCGTGCGCGACGCCCAGGCTGCCGTGGAAAGGGCACAGGCCGGCCTCGCCAACGCCAACGCGACGCTTGCCGATGCCCAGTCCAAGCTGGTTGCGGCCCAGTCTGCAAAGGATTCCGCCGACGCCGTCCTCGCCGCAGCCCAGCAGAACAAGGACGCGGCGGATGCGAAGGCCGCAGCCGCCAGCGCCGCCTACGAGAAGGCGAAAGCAGACCTCGCCGCAGCGGAGGCAGGCGCCAGCGGTCCGGAGTACGATGCGGCAAAACAGAAGGTCGCGGACGCAGAGGCAACCCTCGCCGCCGCACGAGCGGTGCAGTCCCAGTGCGAGTCCGAGCTCGAGCAGGTGCAGTCCGCCGCGGCAACGGCACAGACCGAGCTAAATGATGCCCAGGCATCCCTCTCTGCGAAGCAGCAGGCCGCGGTCGATGCCGCGTCCGGCGTGAACGACGCCCAGTCCGCACTCGATGCCGCGAACTCCGACCTCGATGCGGCCAAGCAGGCGAACGCCGATGCCATCGCCAAGCTGGATGCCGCGAAGCAGGCTGTCAAGGACGCCGAGTCCGCCAAGGCAGCCGCCGACGTAGAGCTCGCGAACGCCAAGACCGCAAAGGATACCGCTGACGCGGCCGTGACCGCCGCCCAGCAGAAGGTCGACGAGGCACAGGCGAAACTCGACTCCGCCGACGCACAACTCAAGCAGGGAGCCATCGGCTTCTTCAAGGCCATGGGTGCCGATTCAGCCATCGAGATCATCCAGAACTGTACACACAAGGACTACACCGAGGTCGGAAACAGCCTCGATGCGACCAGTCTCGACAACATGCTCGCGGCAATCCCGTACATGAAGTCCATCAACGAGTATCGCAAGTCCGTCGGTCTCTCCGAACTCCAGGTCACCTATAAGCTCATTGCAGCGGCGATAGCCAACGCAAACTATTCCGATGTCAAGTTTGGACATTCCATGCAGTTCGATACGACCGAAAACCTCGCATGGAATTATGGAACCGATCCGAAACCGCAGTGGGTTGACCAAGAAAAGGCTTTCTTCGATCAGGCGGTTCAGGAGCTCTATGGCGTCACCGGTCTAACCGGTAAGGATGCCGTAGATTTCTACAAGACGCATAGCGGGATTGAATCCTATGTCAACCAGCACTTCAAGGTTGCCGGATATCCCGCAACCGTCGGTCACTACCTGCATGTTATCAGCCCCGAAATCGGCTATATGGGCATGGCAGTCTGCAGCAAGGGAACCTTGAACGGCTGGCAGACCGACAGCCTCGATACCGCAAACCTTGGTTGGGCAGGTTCAGGCTGGAACATGAATCCCATGTCCGTCGACGAGTACGAGCAGAAGCTGACCTCCTATATCAACGGCCTCAAGAACGCCAAGAGCGCACTCGACGTAGCCAAGGCCGATCTCGCATCCAAGAAGCAGGCAGCCGCCGGCGCCGCCACAACCGTCCAGCAGAAGCAGGTCGCGGTGGATTCCGCACAGGCAGGTGTCGATGCCGCAAAGCAGGGTGTTGCCGATGCCCAGCGTGCCGTCGATGCCACCAAGGCTGATGTCGCCGCCAAGCAGCAGGGCGTCACGGATGCCCAGACCGAGCTTGATGCGGCGAAATCGGACCTCGATGCCGCCAACGCGGCAGTCGATACGGCAAAGTCGACCGTCCAGCAGAAGCAGGTCGCCTTTGATGCTGCCAACGCAGCCGTAATGACCGCACAGTCTAAGTTGGATTCCGCCAAGGCGGACACCGCTGCTAAGCAGCAGGGCGTGGACGATGCGAACGCCGACCTCGCGAAGTTCTTCCAGGACGTCGCCGACGCCAAGAAGGCGGTCGATACCGCAAAGAGCGTCCATGACGCGGCGGCAGCCGACCAGGCCGAGAAGGCGGCAGTCCTCGCAGCCGCCAAGCAAAAGGCGAACGGCACCGCACGCGCCCTCGCGGATGCCCAGCGTGCCGTCGATGCCGCAAAGGCCGACACCGGCGTTGCCGCCGACAGGCTCACCGGCTCCCAGACCGATCTTGTGGGCGCACAGTCGAACCTCGACATCCTCACCGGTCTTGCCGCGAAGCTCGCAGAGACACAGCAGCGCGAGCAGGATGCAGTAAAGGCTGTCAATGACACCAAGGCCGCGCTCGATGCCGCGAAGGCGGATGCCATCGCCGCCGAGTCCCTGGTCTCCGCCGCCGAGCAGGCAAAGGCGCAGGCAGACGCCAAGCTGTCGAAGCTGAACTCCATCGATGCCGGCGCGGCGATCGCTTCCGGCCATGATGTGAACGCGGATGACGCCCTCAACGCGCTTTTCGCCGCAGCAGTCGAGGCACGTGCCAAGGTCGCGCCCGCCAAGGCCATCCTGGACGAGAAGCAGGCCGCGGTGGACGAGCTCCAGCCCGGCTATGATGCGGCACTCGCCGCCTACGAGTTGGCGAAGTCCGACCGCATCGCAGCGGAGCAGAAGCTTTCCGATGAGATCGCACGACAGGAGGCAGAGGAGGTCGCAAAGCAGCAGGCGGCATACACCCCGAAGCACCTCGCCGGCACGGATACCGCCCAGACCGGCAGCCTCGCCCAGACCGGTGACCGCGCGGGACTCATCGGCGAGACGTTCGTCATCGGCGGTACCGTCCTCGTGGCAGCCGGCGTCTTCCTCGATCAAAAGAAGCGCCGCGAGCAGATGTAAAAGCGAGCCGGGCGTTGGATATCGGCTAGTGTCCAACGCCCGGTTTCATGGACAGGGAGATCGGCGTGAGAACAAAGGCTATTATCGTTGCGCTTCTGGTGTGCCTTTCGGCACCTCAACTTGGATGTGCCAGCGTTGCAAAGCAAGGAAGCGGCTCTACGGAAAAGGCCGCCACAGCGGTAAAGAATAAAGACAAAAAGAAGCCGAGCGAAGAAAAGGCGGCGCAAACCTCTGGAACCAAGACCGAGGAGAAGAAAGAATCCGACGACAAGGACCAGAAGTCCGATGACTCCAAGAAAGAGGATAACAAGTCTTCCGACTCGTCGAAGTCTGACAGCAAGGGAAACTCCTCCGACTCGAAGCAGAATTCCGGCAATTCACAGGGTTCCGGCAGCAATAATTCCTCTTCCAACAGCGGTAGCCAGAAGAAATGGGTTGCCGAGCAGGGCCACTGGGAAACCGACTACAGCCAGGTCTGGGTACCGAACGTGGTATACACGCGTCATCCTCGTTTCTGGGTCAATCATGGTGGTACTATGGTAGGGCCCTTCGATTCATCCGATGCTGCCTACGCTTGGATTATTAACGATGGCGAAAACGGCGGTATCGGTGGATCCGTTGTAGATGATTCGTATACCACCTCTGAGGACCAGGGACATTATGAACAGCAGGCTACGGGACAGCATTGGGTTGTCGACGTCGCCGGTCACTGGGAGTAATGTGCATCGTTCCTCTCCTCTTACATTCGGTAAATAAATATTTATTTGCGGGCGGCCGGTTTCGGCCGCCTTTTTTAGACGCCCAGTCTGGGAGCAAACGATAGGAAAGCAATCAAACGAGAGGCCGTTCCAAAAGAATCCGGCGGTGCAGGATGCTTCGGGCAAAACCGTTCGCAAATCGGTAAGGTCTTTCATCAACTTGCTCCAGCCCTCGCCCGGAGTCCGCTGCGCGGTAATGCAAAAACTCGGCATCCCTCGCATTCGCATTACCGCTCCGCTCTCGCTACAGCGAATTTCTAACACTCAGCATCCTTCGCGTTAAAAATTCGCTTCCGCTCACGGTCTCCGCTGACACTACGACACCGCGAAGCCTTTCGCTCGAAACGAGGCCTCTCATTTCGTGTCTACGCTACGCTCCGCCCAATCGCCGTTCCGGTGATTGCAAGATTGGTGTTGGGCTAGATAAATGGGGCCATACTCGCCCCCTTTATCTGCCAACACATCTTGTTTATCACCTCTCACGGCGATAAAGTTAGAAATGAAGTTCGCCTTCATTTCTAAGGGAAGCGACGGCGTCACTTCAAAAAAACGGCGCGGCGTCAGTCGCTCCTAAAAAGGAAAGCAATCTCATATCGGTTTTTGAATCGGTGGCCTCACCGATTCGCTCTGCTTTCCTGGGGGGCATATGAGTTGCAAGCGTCCACACACCGTTAAGGCGACACTCACTTCTGAAGAATATGAAACGTTTTCCGCTTCGGCGGAAAAGGCAGGCATGACGAAAGCCGAACTCATTCGTTATAACTTGATCCATCGGAGTGAATCACTCGATAATCTAGTTTCCAAAAATGATGACGGTGGCCGCAGCAAAAAGCTGCAACCCGTTTCAGGTGATTCGGACGAAAAGCGCTCGAAGGTCATTTACGTTAAGGTCACCGATGGCGAGCACGAGGCGATCCGCAAACGGGCGGATATACTCGGTACGACCGTCAGTGCGTATGCCCGCCGCGTGATGCTTGCCGGTAAAATCGAGAAGATCGATTTCGATAAAAGCCAAGTCGCGAAAATCTATCACGAGCTGTATCGCGAGGGGACGAACCTCAATCAGCTGATGTATTTTGTGAACGCCCAAGGGCTTCCCGCGTACAACGAGAAAGCTGTTTTTCGTACGCTTGAAAAGGTTTACCAGAACGCCCGCAAAGTCACTCTCTTCATAAGAGAGCTCGAGCGGCGCTATTTCACCGACGGCGGTGATCTCAATGACCGTTATTAAGCAGAAAGGTATTTCATCCGAACGCTACGCGAAGAACGTGCGCAAGTACATCAACGGAAAGCGTGCTTTGGCCCGCGGCGGCTGGAACCTCGCGAACGGAAAGTACTGGTTTTCCGAGATGACTATGACGCGGAAGATGTTTCATCACGACAGGTCCGCGCGTGCCGGCGCGAAGAACATAACGATGCTTCATCAGATTCTCGCGTTTCTGCCCGAGGAGTGCAGCTGCAACGGAGGCAAGATGACCCCAGATGCGTGTATGGCCTACGCGGAGCAATGGCTTGCGAAGCACTATCCGCATCAACAAGTGATTGTCGCGTTGCATGAGGAAAGTGATAAGGCGGGAAAACGCTACGCAGTGCACATGGCGATTAACCGTACCGATTTGTTAACCGGCAAACGTTGCGAGACGGGTGGGCGACGCGGAAAGTACGAACGCGCTGCGTGGGTCCGTGAAATGGACGAGGCTTGGAATCTTACTCAACTTGAAAAGGGAAAGAAAAATTCGAAGATTCGTGATCGCCAGCCGCGCGACACAGAAAAGGAGATTATCGGTCGCGGTGAGTACAGTTATAAAAACAATCTGCGCGAGCTAATCCATCTTGCAATCAATGAAGGTCACCCAAAGAATATGGAGCAGTTCAAAAAACTACTTGCCTCATGGGGCGTAGACATTTTCATCAAGAACAATCGAGTCTATGCGACAGATCTCGATATCAAGGAGGCCGGCAATCCGAAGTGCACTTTCAATCTGACTCGACTCGACGGACGTTTCGCGGTCAAACAACTTGAAGCGGCGTTCGAAAAGAACATGTTGGAAGCCGAGCGAGCGTTGCCGTATGAGAAGCGCTGTGAGATTTACATTCAACGTCTTAAGAAGGCGTACTCGGCGTGGGCCGAACAAGCGAAAGCGAGCAAGGGCGTCGCCTACAATTCATTCCCCAAATTCATCGCACCGAAGTGCGATGAGGACCTGCTCGAAGATCCGGCGGTTCGCGATGAGCTTCTTGCGCGTCGCGGTTACGCAAGGGAGATTCGCAACCGCTATGCCGGCGCCGTTCCCGATGCCGGCGATGATCGCGTTCGCGCCGCAGGTCGAGCCCATGGTGGCAACGTTGACATCTCGCCGCAGGTCGATCGCGCGGTCGACCGAGGCGATTACGCTCGCGGAGACACGCCTCGCTAGTTTTGGAAAGCCTATCGTCGGTGCCCTAGCGCACTGCCATCCAGTGCCGATTCTGCCATACTCGCAATTCGGCGAGGATGAGGAGTATGAATTGATCGGGGCTTATAGGACAAAATGTGTGTCCTATAAGCCCCAAGGATGACGATTCCAATACGGACGACACCAAAACCGGCATCGACGGCTCCATGGACGATTCGGATTCCAAATAGGCCCTGTTAGTTGAGCTACTTCTTTGCCGGTGTCGTATACGAAACCGCTATACCCGCGGCAATTGCCATGAGGCAGCTTGCGACGAGTCCGTACTCATACTTCAAAACGTTTGTTGCGGTCAGGGCGATAATCAACACAGTCGCAATTTGCAGAATTATCATTATTACGAAGAGATTGATTCCTTGTTTGGCCGAAGTCGCTGAGTGAGTTTGGCTTTGTTGATTCAGGTTGTAGCTGACAACAAAAGCGATCAGCTCGCTTGATACGGGGCCGACTACATAGAAAAAGAGTGCGTCAATGAAGCCTATAGTGTTGTAAGTGTTGTAAGTTGTTTCGCCGGAAAAAACAGCGTATAAAGCATATCCAAATCTTGGCTGATTCACGTATGAGTAGGAGAAGACCAAGAGCGTCAATATTGCTACTACCAGAAGTGCATTCAGGACAAATCGTTTGCTTTTCATCGATCGCTCCTTCCGGGTGACTCTTATTTGTAATTCTACAGCAGCCATTTGTTTTTCAAAGAATTTGACTGTCCTAAATAACATGCACTTTCGCTGGAGGGTCGCTGTTTGGCGGCCCTCTTTTTTGCACAGGCGCGGTGGGATGGTAATATCGGGCGGGAGTCAGCCGCTCTGATAGAATCGTCCTTGCTGTCGGCAGCCCTCGTGCCGGGCAGAGCCCTCCATCCGATGGGAGGTGATGCCCATGACCGATTTCACCGAGCTCGTGAAGCTCCTGACCGCTACGGTCTCGCTCCTCACGGCCCTTGTCGGCCTTTCCAAGGCACTCAAGCAGGGCTCGAAGCCCAAAAAGAAAGGCCACCGTCGCTAAGACGATGACCCAACTTCATTAAGCAACGGCTCTGCCCAGCTCTCTACAACTTGGGCTGCCGTCGGCATCATTTTACCCTCCTGACGAGCAATTCGTCCATATTTCAAAAATCAAATCCTGTTCGCGCGTGGGCGTAAACTTTTAGTTGGGCAAATCCGACAGATTGGAGCTTGAAACATGAGGGATATGCACCTCATGTCGCTCATAAAACGTCTCCTGACCTCGAAGGAGAACGTTTTTTAGCGACAGAAGGAGACATAAATATGATCTGGTTTACCAGCGACACCCACTTCGGGCATGAGAACGTGCTGAAGTTCACCGACCGCCCGTGGGAAACGATTTGGCAGATGAACGACGCCATCGTTGACAGCATCAACGGCAGGGTTGCCGTGGACGACGAGCTCTACATCCTGGGGGATTTCTCATTCAAGATGACCGCCCAGGACGCCTATGCCCTGCGCAAGCGGATCGCCTGCAGGCGCATCCACCTCGTCCCGGGAAACCACGACAAGGACTGGACCCAGCCGGCGGTCGCGGGCGCGTTCACCGTGGAGCCGCCGATCTGCGTGCTCAAGATCGACGGGCAGAAGATCGTCCTGAGCCATTACCCCATGGCCGACTGGCAGGGCATGAACCATGGATCGTGGCACCTCCACGGGCACATCCACAGCAGCGGCGGCGCGTACAACGGGTTCAACCGCAAGCAGGGCCTTCTGCGCTACGACGTCGGTTGCGATGCCAACGGGCACTCCCCGGTGAGCCTCGACGAGCTGAGGGAATGGTTCGCCGGAGTCGACGAGCCGTGCGGCCGGGTGAAATGGCCCTGGTGGGTCAACGAGACCGGCGACAGGCAGGTCGAGCGCGAGCTGGCGGCGTACAAGAGGGAAGAGGCGATTCGATGACGGTCTATGTGACGGGCGACATCCATAGTGGGCTCGACATGCAAAAGCTCCGCGACTGGGAGCTCGGCGGCAGTCTTACCAGCGACGACTATCTCATCGTTGCCGGTGACTTTGGCTTTCCGTGGGACTTTTCTGCCGAGGAATGCGCCGACATCGCCTGGCTGGAGTCGCGCCCCTACATGGTACTGTTCGTCGACGGCAACCACGAGCGCTTCGATCACTGGGAGGAGCGCCCCATGGAGCCGTGGCATGGCGGGCTGACGTAGCGCCTGTCGGACACCTCGCCCATTCGGCGCCTGACGCGCGGCGAGGTCTTCGAGCTCGACGGCTCGACAATCTTCACCATGGGCGGTGCCACGAGCGTGGACAGGGAATACCGCGTGCCGTATTCCAGCTGGTGGCCTCAGGAGCTCCCGGACGAGCGCGATTTCGATACCGCGCGGGCCAAGCTCGACGAGGTCGGCTGGAAGGTCGACTGCGTCATCACCCATACCTGCTCGACGCGCATGCTCTCGCCGACGCTCTACCCGGACCCAGGCTGGGAATGCCCTGATGTGGACCGGCTGACCGGATTCCTCGACGAGCTCGAGGACCGCATGGACTACAAACACTGGTATTACGGTCACTTCCACCGAGACGGCAACCCGGACGAACGGCACACGGTGCTGTACGACCGGATCGTGAGGCTCGGGGACAAACTCCTGCCGTGGGGTGCGTACTGATGACGGTCTATGTGACGGGCGACGTGCACGGCAGGGCCGAGTACGGGTCCAGCAGGTTCGCCTTCAGGTCTTGGCCACTGGGCCGCACGCTGACGCGCGATGACGCGGTGATTGTGGCCGGCGACTTCGGCTTTGTCTGGGACGGCTCGAATACTGAGAGGTATTGGCTCGACTGGTTCGAGTCGAAGCCCTGGACCACGTGTTTCGTAGACGGCAACCATGAGAACCACCACGCCCTGGCTGGGCTGCCGGTGCTGGAGTGGAACGGCGGGCTCGTCCATGAGGCGCGACCGCACGTGCTGCACCTGATGCGCGGAGAGGTGTTCGACATCGACGGGCTCACAGTCCTTGCCATGGGCGGTGCCGCGAGCAACGACAGACAGTATCGCAGGGAGGGGAGGAGCTGGTGGCCCGAGGAGATGCCGAGCGAGGAGGAGATGGAGCACTGCCGCGCCTCGCTCGACCGCGTGAGCTGGAGAGTCGATTGCGTTGTGACTCACGAGGCTCCTGCTGCCCTGGCAGAGAAGCTGTGCCGCGAGCGTGGACGCGAGTATCGAGGCGACCGGCTGCAACGATTCCTTGGCGAGCTCGACGGGCGGCTCGGCTATCGCGTCTGGCTCTTCGGGCATTACCACGGCGACAAATGGTGCGACGCCAAGCATCGCCTCATCTACAAAGATATCGTTTCGATCGAAAGTACTGCGCCCGGTCTTCAGTTCTAGAAACCCTCTAGAAATGCTCTAGAGGGTTTCTAGAAAATTAGATGCTCTGCGGCCTACTCGCCCCTCTGGGTCATGACCTCGACCTTGGCCTCGGCCACGGCCGCCCGCTGCTCGGAGGCGGCAAGTCGGTCCTTGAGGGCGGCGAGCTCGGCCATCAGGTCGCGCTGGGCCAGGAGCGCATCGCTCAGCTCGGCCTGGGCTTTCAGTGCGGCGTCACGCTCGCCGCGCAGCCGCTCGATCTCATCGACCATGGCCTCAGCCTCAGCGTGGAGCTGGACGACCTGCCTGTCGAGCTCCCTGGCATCGGTGAGATATCTGACGCTCGCGGCGTGGAGCTCGTTGTTCTCGAGCTCGAGGCTCGCGGTATCGAGCTCGAACTTCTCCTCGATGAAAGCGACCCTCTCATTGCAGTCGGCCTCAAGTCTTTCGTTCCGGTCTCTCGCCTCGCCGAGCTTGCGGTTGAATTCGTCGAGCTGGACCCTGAGCAGCGCGTTCTCGCTCCTGAGGTCGGCAGTCTCGCGCAGCAGCTTCTCCCGCCACGTCGCCTCGATCCGCTCGGCGGCCTCATCTAGGACGCTCTTCACGCCGTAGATCTCCCTGATTTTTCTCTCGTCTGCCATGGTGTGGCACTCCAATCAACAACGGCATGGCTCCGCCATGTCAAACGGCTGGGAACAATGCACGGCCGCTGTTGATTTGTGTTCGCCCTGCGATCGGTGAGTTCTAAAAGGCGTCTCAAGTCATGCGTTCACGCAGGTTTTCGGTTGGAGAAATACCGCACGTTTTCATGGTAACACGTGCCTTAAAGAACGGGCGGCCATATCGATTCGTTGTAAATAGCGTCTACGGCGTGTTGGTGGCAGGAGGTGAGGGCGTTAAAGATGTCGAGAATGATTGTGGGAGTATTTTAGATACAGGCATGAGAAAGGGTCGAATCGAAGTGTCTGGCCGGACGCCAATTGTCCGGGAACTGTTTCGGTTCGACCCTGCTTCATTTTACATCCGCGGCATGTTCTTGTGGGCATCCTGACGGTGACCGACTCTCACGACCTCGATAGTCGGTTTGTGGGCTTAAAGTTTCGGAGGCTCCCAAGCGTTTTCAATCGCGGCGCGGTAGATTGCGGCGTAATTAAGCATCCAGCTGCCATCACCAACTTTTTGAATATACCCCTTATCCTTCAGAGAGGTATAGGCCCGGGATATAGTGTTCTTACTCAGGCGGTAGTGATCCTCAATCCATTTGCTTTTAGCGCAGAAGCCCATGGGCCGTTTGTTTTTGGAAGGTTTTCCAAACTTCCATACAAGGCCGAGGATGAGACGCTCGGCGGCAACGGTGGTGACGCAGCACGCCCACTCGGGCACTGAAATAAAAATAGCCTTATCCATTTTTCCCGTAATCTCTCGTTGCTCAGTAGCATCATCGCTAAATATGTCGGAAATCGACGGAAGCTCGCTCATGTTTACCACCTAATCAAGGTGGGCGGTACGACCTTCAAGCTGCTTGAAAAGCTCGTAGAACGAGCTTTCAAACATGTAATTAGAGCGATGGATCTGGATGAGCTTGCCGGACTCTCGCATAAACTTGCGTGCGGTGTTTTCGCTCCAGCCAGTGAGTTCGCGGATATCGTTAACGCGGAGCAACCGATCGCACTGAGCGGCACCAGTGGGGAAAGTCGGTGTGGACGCCTGAGTGCTAATCTTTGGAGTAGCCATGATGAGCTATCCTTTCAATGAGGGCCCTCCCTGTGCTTGTAAGACGTACCAGGTTCATAAGCACTTGGGGGGCCGGTTTCTATGACTACATGCGTAGCCATCTGACAGCTTTAGCATGTATTAAAACTCATTAGATGTCAATCAAATAAAGCATCTACCTGCGGAAACGGTATTATAGTACCGTAATATTATGAAATAAACGATGAATGAAAAACATGCTATTTCTCGCTTCTCTGTATATAGGCGTTGATGAAGGCTTCGTAGCCTTTAACTGCTTTTATTTCTGATTGTTGAACGAGGCTTGTATACGTTTTGAGCGTGATATTGGGGTCCGCGTGGCCAAGAATACCTTGCACGCTTCTAACGTCCGATCCGTTCGCCAGCATAAAAGTGCTTACACAATGCCTGAGCTGATGCGGGCAGATGCCCTTATATAGTTTTCCGCCAGTCGAATTGTTCGGCTCATAGATTCCAAGATTGCAGCTAACTGCGAAATCGCGAAACCAATGGTTGAAGATGTAGTTTTTCATGTGACAGACAGTAGGGATCCCTTGCTCGACAGCAATATCGCTAATGATGGGAGTGCTGCCAGTCTGGGACAGCCCCAGAGAGGCCAGGAGCTCTTTTTGTATGGCTGACCATGATTGAAGACGTTCGGCCAAGGTTTCTCCAACGGGGATTTTGCGTTGGCTTTCTTGTGACTTGGGTGCCCTCAGTTCATGATCGTTGGTGTACTGCCTGTCAATTTTCAAGGTTTTATTGGCAGGGTCCCAATCGCGCCATTCGAGGCCCAGCATCTCGCCTTTTCGCATACCCGTATACACTAGTACTAGCGTACCAACAGCTTCGGCGGTGAGCTCAATGTGTTGAAGATGTGTGCATAGGGTAGCTACTTGGTCGATTGTAAGTGATTCTCTTTTGTTGCGTGGTCTGCGAACATGAACGGTAGCGCAGGGGTTTCGGTCAATTATTCTCTTTGCGACTGCATTCGACAGAATCTGACGCAGTTTCGCATTGATTCGTACAAGCTCTGATGGTTTGTATTTTCCCGTACGACGAGCTTCGGCATATGTTTCTTCGATTAGATCGGGAGTTAGCCCCTCAATTGTCTGAAACGCACCGAATAGGTCTTCGATATGCCTGCAATCGTACGCTTCTCTTTCATAGCTCGTTGGCGCAAGCTCGGTGTCCCTATTTTCATGAAAGGCCCAGCAGTAGGACGCAAGCAAAGTGGGCTTTTTAGTTTTAGTGATCGTGCCAGAGGAGTTGATTTCAGCCAGCTTGGCCTGCATTGCAGCCTTAGCTTCTGTTTTAGTCTTGCAACGAACCGTATAAGTTGGGGATCTTTTGTAACGCCCTGTCTTAGGGTCCTTGACCCCAAGGGAAAAATAATAGCGATAGGTGTTAGGTGATCTCTTGTCTTTCCAACACGTGCCTCTTCCGCTAATGAGTGGCTGTTCTGACATCTTTGCACTTCGTTTCTTTGAATAGTTTTCAACAATTCAATGAGTGCAGTTTAGCTAAAGCTGTTAGTAATATGTTTGCAAAAGCGTAGGCGCAGCTACCGGATGCAGAAGACACAAACTGCTATGTTTATCTGCGGTTATATGATGTTCAATGATGCTTGATGAATGGTATGGGGTAGCATTAAATCATATCTCCTAAAGCGGGTGTCGACGGTTCGAATCCGCCCGGGGGCACCAGGGAATATGACGGCGTCGCGAGAGCGGCGCCGTTTCTGGTTTGTGGGAGCTGTCGGCGGATTCGGGCCGTCGACACCCGCGTCACTCATTTCCCCGCGGGGGGAGTTTTCGAATCCGCCCGGGGCACCAGAGATTGATCGAGCCCGGTACACCGCCACGGTGCCGGGCTCTTCTGGTTCATGCCATGTCAAAAACGAAGCGCCCACTTGCTGGGGGAGCAAGCGGGCGCCTGTGAGCGAATATGTTTGCGGCGAGAGCCGTGATGGGCGGTGGGGTGGCGACTAGTTGGTCGTACCGGAATCGTCACCCGTGCCCGAGCCAGAGCCCGAACCCGAGCCAGAAAGTGCGACCGTCAGCGTGATCGTGCTGTCGGTGGACTGCTTGCCAGTGGGGGAGACGCCCGTAACGGTTGCATCCTCGTTACCGCTTACGGGATTGCCGTTCTGGTCACAGAAGCCAATGTTATAGAAACCGGCGTTGTTGAGCGCGGTAACGGCGGCGGAAATGCTCTTGCCGTACAGGTTGCCCGGGACGGTGGCCTTGCCGGACTTCTTGGCGATGACGACGGTAATCGTGGCGCCGGGCTTCTGCTTGCCGCTGGGGTTCCAGCTGATCACGGTGCCCTCGGTAACCGAGTCGTTCTCCTGGTAGCTCACGTCGACACCAAAGCCTGCCATATCGAGGGCGTTGCGCGCCTGGGCCTCGGTCATGTCGGTCAGGTCGGGGACGGACGTGGTATCCGGGCCGCTCGAGACCTTGTACGAGATGGTCGTGCCCTTCGCGACTTCCTTACCGGCTTCGGTGCCCTGCTCAAAGACCTGGCCCTCATCAGCCTCGTTGGCCTCCTCGGAGGCGTTGCCCTTCAGGCCAACGCTTGCCAGTGCGGCTTCTGCTTGGTCCTTGGTCAGGCCGACAAGTTTGGGAACCTCAACCTTTTCGGAGGGCTTGGGGCCCTTGGAGATTACCAGGTTCACCTTGGTGCCCTTGGTCTTCTTGGTGTTGCCGTTGGGCGTCTGCTCGGCGACCTTGCCCTCGTCGACATCGTCGTTGTAGCTTTGGTCGATGGTGCCGACCTCGAGGCCGGCTTCCTTGATCAGCTCGACGGCAGTCTGCTGGTCCTTGCCCAGCACATCGGGCACGGTGACCTGCTCGCCGCCAAAGAGTCCTGTGGCAAAGGCCACCACGATGCCGATGACGGCAACGGCTGCCACCACGGCGGCGATGATCTTGTTCTTGTTGGATTTGGGCTTTTCGACCTCGTAGGAGCCGGTGGAGCCCGAAACCGAGCTGCGGGCGGTATTTTGGCCGCTCACGCCCGAGACGGGACGCACCATGGCGCGCGTCTGATCGGAAAGCTCGCGAGTCTTGGTGGCGCCCAGCTCACCGGGGGCACCGATGATGCGCGTGGGCTCCGAGACGTTGACGGCACGGCCCGACAGGTAGCTGTTGAGCACCTGACGCAGCTCGTCGGCGGTCTGGAAGCGGTTTGCCGGGTCCTTCTCCATGCACTTGAGGATGATGCGCTCAAGGTCGGCGTCGACACCGGAGTTGATCTGGCTCGGCGGAATAGGCAGCTCGTTGACCTGCTTGAGTGCGACCGAGATAGCGTCGTCACCGTCAAAGGGGACGCGGCCGGTGGCGCACTCGTACATCACGACGCCCAGCGAGTAGATATCCGAGGTGGGGCCGAGGTCCTGACCACGGGTCTGCTCGGGGCTGACGTAGTGGGCGGTTCCCAGCACGTTGTTGTCTTGCGTGAGGTGGCTGTTCTTGGCGCGCGCGATGCCAAAGTCCATCACCTTGATGTTGCCGTCGGGCAGCACCATGATGTTCTGCGGCTTAATGTCGCGGTGGATGATCTCGTGCTTGTGGGCGACCGAAAGCGCGGAGCTGATCTGCGAGCCGATCTGGGCGACCTTCTTGGGGTCGAGGGCGCCGTGGCTCTTGATGCCGCTCTTAAGGTCGGTGCCGCGCAGGTACTCCATGACGATGTAATAGGTGTCGCCGTCCTTGCCCCAATCGTAGACGCCCACGATATAGGGTGAGGAGAGACCGGCTGCTGCCTGGGCCTCCTGCTTAAAGCGTGCGGCGAAGGTTGCGTCGCCAGCATACTGCGGCAGCATGATCTTGACGGCTACCGTGCGGTCGAGGACCTGGTCCTGTGCACGGTAGACGGTCGCCATGCCGCCTGTTCCCACCTTATCCTTGAGGAGGTATCTTCCCCCGAGGACCCTCTGTTCCATTCCTGCTCCTAACATAACTATTCGCTCAACGATGTGTGTAGTACCTACGATGTGGCCGCTGGGGCCGTGTGGCGCGTTGCCGCTAACTCTTCGGCCGCGGCGCGCCTCGGGTGTCCGATTCGATCATGGGCATCACGCTCCCTGTGCGGCAAGCGCCGCGGTCAGGACGATGCCGGCGATCTTGGCGGCCTTGACGTCATGCTTGTCGTAATCCTCTAAGGCCACCGAGATGGCGACTGTGGGTGAATCGTAAGGTGCAAAGCCAACGAACATCGAGTTGACGTTGGTGCCGCCAATCTCGGCCGAGCCGGTCTTGCCGGCGACCTTGACGCCGGGGATTTGGGCATCGGTGCCGGTGCCGGACTGTACGACGGCAAGCATGGCCTGCTTGACCTGGTCGGCCGTGGCGGAGCTGACGGCCTGACCAAGCGAGCGGGACTGCGTGGTCTTGACCACGGTTCCGTCCGGGGCGAGTACCTGGGCTACAAAGTACGGGTCCATGACCACGCCGCTGTTAGCGATGGCGGCGGCAATCACGGCGTTTTGCATGACGGTGGTCTGCGGGCCGGGCGTGTGGTCCATGCCGACAGGCTGGCCGGCGCCGGCCCAGGCGGTCTCCCACTCGGTCATGAGCGACGGGTCGGCCATGATGGAGGCCGCGGAGGTCAGGTCCTGGCCGAGCTTTTGGCCGTAGCCAAAGGCGTTGGCAAACTGCACGAGCGTGTTTGCGCCAACTTCGTTTGCCACCTGGCCAAAGACGACGTTGGAGGACACGGCAAAGGCCTGCTGCAGGCTGATGGTGCCGTAGCTCTCGTTGGCATAGTTGGTGACCGGTGCGTTGCCGATGTCCATGGAGCCGGGCGCTTGGTAGGTGCTGGTAAGGCTGGCGGTACCGGTCTCGAGTGCCGCGGAAAGCGTAACGACCTTAAACGTTGAGCCCGGCGTGTACAGCGCGTCCATGGCGCGATTGTACATGGAGCCGTCCTCGCCGCCGCCCGTCTGCAGCAGGGCATCGATGTTGGTGTTGTCGTAGGTGGGCGAGCTGGCACATGCGAGCACCGCGCCGGTACGCGGGTCGATGACCACTACAGCGCCCTTAAAGCCCTTGAGCGCCTGCTCGGCAGCCGTCTGGATGCGCGAGTCGATGGTGAGCTTGGCGGTGTTGCCCGGCTGGGTCTGGCCCGCGAGCGACGCGATGGCGTTGTTCCAGCTGGAGTAATCCTTAGAGCCGGTGAGCGTGTCGTTCATGACGCTCTCGATGGCGGTGGTGCCATACTGCTGGCTCACATAGCCAACCACGTGCGCTGCCAGGTTACCGTTGGGGTAGGAGCGTACGTAGGTGCCGTCCTCCTGCTGCAGCGACTCGGCCAGCGTCACGCCGTCGGACGTGATGATGGAACCGCGCTGGATGTACTTGGAGCGGGCGATGGTGTGGTTGTTGGTCGGCATGTCCTGATAGTCCTTGGCCTTGATGACCTGGACATAGGTGAGGTTGCCGATAAGGATGGCGAACAGCGCCGTAAAGGCGAGCACCGCACGGGTTAGACGGTTGGCGAGCGCAACGCGGCCGAGCACACCGGATTCAGGCGTGTCGAGCAGGCGACGGCGCATGCGTGAGCCGACGGAATGGCTGCCGCTGCCGTAGGAAGACGAGGTGGCAAAGCGCGTGCCCGTCGGGGCGGCGGCAGATGCGACCTGATCATCGGTGATGGCGGCCATGGTGCCGGTGCCGGTAAGCTCGGCCTCGCGTCCGGTCGCCTCGTCACCGGCGCGCAGCAGGAGCGCGACGATGATAAAGCTCGCCAGCAGAGAGGAGCCGCCCTGGCTCATAAAGGGCAGGGTGACGCCGGTCAGCGGGATCAGGCGGGTTACGCCGCCAACGATCAAGAAGGCCTGGAAGCTGATGGCGGCCGTAAGGCCTGTGGCACTAAAGGCGGCGAGGTCGGATTTAGCGCGGGCAGCCGTGGTGAGGCCGCGAACGGCAAAGAGCATAAACAGGATGAGCACGGCGCCGCCGCCCAAAAGGCCCATCTCCTCGCCGATAGCCGAGAAGATAAAGTCGGACTCGACGACAGGGATGTTGTTGGCCATGCCGTTGCCGATGCCAACACCGACCAGACCGCCATCGGCAAGCGAGAAGAGCGACTGGACGATCTGGTAGCCCTGGCCCTGGGCGTCCTTAAACGGATCGAGCCAAACCTGGAAACGCACCTGAACGTGAGACAGGAACTTGTAGGCGCCCACGGCTCCAACAGCTAAGAGCGCAAGGCCGATAACGACATACGAAAAGCGCCCCGTGGCAACGTAGAGCATCAGCAAGAAGATGGTGTAGAACAGCACGGCCGAACCCAGGTCGCGTTCGAAGACGACGACGAGCAGGCACACACCCCACACGGCAAACAGCGGCAGCAGCAGTCGCAGGCGAGGGATCTTAAAGCCCAGAATCTTGCGGTTGGAGATGGAGAGCAGCTCGCGGTTCTCGGCCAGGTAGCCGGCCAGGAACAGGACGATAAAGACCTTGGCGAACTCGCCGGGCTGGATGGTAAAGCCCGCGATGCGAATCCACAGCTTGGAGCCCGAGATCGTGGTGCCGATAAAGATAGGCAGCATCAGCAGAATGATGCCGATGATGCCAAAGGTGTACTTGTAGCGCATGACCACGTCGAGGTTTTTGACTAGTGCAAGCGTTCCCACCATCAGGGCCACCGAGACAAACAGGATGATGAGCTGTGAGATGGCGAGAGCGGGGGCGAGACGCGTCACGAACGTGATACCGATGCCCGAAAGCACAAAGACAATGGGCAGGATGGCGGGGTCGGCACCGGGCGCCAAGATGCGCACGGCAATGTGGGCCGCGGCAAAGGCGGCAAAGAGGCCGATCGGTACGGCGAGCGTCTCAAAGGAGATGGCAGCGCCCGCGGTGAGGACGTACATCGCATACAACAGGATGACGGGGAACGCCGAGGCGATGAGCAAGAGCAGCTCGGTGTTGCGGCGACTCATAAGCGGCACTCCCTTTCTAATTCTTATCGGAGGCTTCGGCCTCGGCGGACTGTTCGGCGGTTTTCTCGGAATCTGATTCGGAGGTCGATCCCTGATTGGTGTTGTCGCGAATCGTTTGCGCGTCGATCACCTGGCGGGTCTGCTCCTCGTCGATCTGGTGGCGGTACTTGGATATCGTGTCCTGCGCATCGTCGACACTTGTTTGCGGAATGCCCGCCTTGAGGCGGTTTTGCGTGTCTTCGGGCAGGTCGGACAGCTTGATACTGGTTTCGCTTTCGAGCCAGTGGAGCTTGAGTCCGAGTGGCTTGCCGGGCAGGCCGCGCCAGACGGCGACATTGCCCTGGTAGGTACCCAGGTAGTACGAGCCGGTGACACCCGTGTAGGCCCAGATGCCAGCTGCCAGCACAAAGACGAGGGCCAGGATGGCGGCGATAGTAACGTTGCGGCGACGCACGCGTTGCGCCTCGCGCATAACGCCATCGTCAACCAGGTCAACGACTACTACGGTCACGTTGTCGTGGCCGCCGGCGGCAAGCGCCGCGTCCACTAGGTTGTCGACGCAGATTTGCGCGGTTGAGGACTGCGTGGCGATGTTCTCGATATCGCTATCGGGAATCATGCTCGAGAGGCCGTCGGAGCACAGGATCAGGCGGTCGCCTTCCTCGATATGCAGAGTGAAGTGGTCGGCATACATGGCGGGGTCCGAGCCCAGTGCGCGGGTGATGACCGAACGGTTGGGGTGGACGCGAGCCTCGTCTGCCGTGATCTCGCCGGCGTCCACGAGCTCCTCCACGTAGGAGTGGTCGCGGGTCACGCGGATGAGCGTGCCCTCGTGGAGCAGATAGGCGCGAGAGTCGCCCACGTGGGCGATGGCGAGCGTGTCGTTTTCGATGTAGGCGCAGGTGGCTGTGCAGCCCATGCCGGGCTTGCCCAGGCCGTTCAGGGCCGCCTCGATTACGGCGGCGTTGGCTGCCTCGACGGCTGCGGCCAGGCGTGCTGCGTCGGCGGACTGTGGGGCCGTCTTGGCAATAGTCTCGACGGCGATGGAAGAGGCTACCTCGCCGGCAGCGTGACCACCCATGCCGTCGCATACGCAAAAGAGCGGCGACTGCACCAGGTAGGAATCCTCATTGTGCGGGCGCACGCAGCCAACGTCGGAGCGGGCGCCCCACATGAGTTGCGTGGTGGTGCCGGCATCATAGGTCGAGTCGGTCTCGATGCGCTCCTCGGTTAGGGGTTCAAAGCTCATGGTCGAGCCGGGGTCTTTGAGCTTGGCCTCAACGGCGGCAACGTCGATTTCGGCTGTGTCACCGGGAGAGACGGTGTCGGTCTCGGCGTTTGATTCGGAATCGCCGGTGTCCGGGGAGTCGGGCTCCTCGGAAACGCGGGCGGTCGACTCGTCATCTTGCGGGCTGACGTCTATAGGCTCGGGCGTCGCAAAGTGCGACGGCGCGGGCGTGTTTTGCGACTGGGCGGCGGGCTCGGCCACGGCATCGGACTCGCTTGCGGGCGCAGGCTGCGGGGACTTGGGTGCAGGGCCGTCCTCGGGGGATGGCCCTGCCTCGGGCGCCGGCGTAGACGCGGGCGCAACCTCGGATGCCGGGGCCATGGGAAACGCCGGCGCGGCGGGCTCGGGTGCCGCAAACACCGCAGCGCTCTCGTTGATTGCCGTGGCGACGGGCCCTGCAAAGTGAGCCGGCGCCGGGATTGCTTCGGGCGCTGTGGACTGTTCCGCAGCATGTGCGCCGATGGGCGCTGCTACGGCACCCTCTTCGTCCTCGTTATCGGCGAGATCCGAAATATCATGCGTTACATGCGAAAGAGGCAGGGAGAACACGGTGTCCTCGGGTTCCACGGGTGCGGAGCCCGCCGGAGCGGTGTGGGCCGGCGCAGCTACGGCGGCAGCCGGTGCCTCGGTCATAGTTGCGGACTTGTTCTCCTCGTCGATCATCGACGGTTCACCTTCATGACCACGTCGCCAATCTGGACTTCGTCGCCCTCACGCAGCGTCGCGGGCTCCACGAGCTGGCGGCCGTTGACGAGCGTGCCGTTAAGCGAGTTGAGGTCCTCGATGATGAGCGCCGGGCCCTGCAGCGAAAAGCGCGCATGCGAGGCCGAGACAAACGGTTCGTTGATGCAGATGTCCGAAGACGGCGAGCGGCCGACGATGACGGGGCCGAGCATGTCTACGTGGATGCCGCGGATACCGCGCGGACCCTTGTCCACATCGATCGTCCAGATGGCCGAGTCGCGGCGCTGTCCGCGCACAAGCCCCACGCCGGTCTTCATGACGGCGAACAGGAAGATATAGAGCAGGGCGACCAGGACGATGCGGCCTGCAAAAAGGACGATATCGATGTTCATAAGCGACTATCCCCTAAATTCAAAGGTGCTCAGGCCAAACGTCAGCAGATCGCCGTTGCGCAGCGGGCAGCGCGTAATGCGGCGGTTGTTGACGAGCGTGCCGTTGGTGGAATTGAGGTCCTCGATCGACCAATCCGAGCCCGTAAAGGTGAGCTGGGCGTGGCGGCGCGACACGTTGGGGTCGCGCAGGGCAATGTCGGAAACTGAGCGCTCGCGACCGATGGTCACCTGTGCGGAGGTGATGCTATGGCTCTCGCCGCTCACGACGTCGACGAGCTGGGCGAGCGGGCGCTGCGGGGCGCGAGTGCTCGCCATGTTGGAGGCGATGCCGGCTGCGGCGCCTAGGCCCACGGCGGCACCGGTCGCGGCGGCTCCGCCCATGCCGGCAAGCGCGTCGCGCGAGACGGTCTGCGGCACCGGGATGGGTGCGGCGGCGGGGTCGGGGACGCTAGGCGCGAAGGGGTCTGCCACGGCAAGCGGGTCGGGAGCGGCGGCGCGAGGCGTCGGCTGCTGCTGGGGCATGGCGGCGGGGCGCTGCTGCTGCGGGGCAGCAAACTGCTGCTGGCCGGCGCGCGGGGCGCTGGCGGCACGGCTTGCCGCGGAGTTGTTCTGGCCCAGGCCGTTCTGATAGGCGCGCTCTTCTTCGTACAGGCGGCCGAGCGTGGGGGCATCGACGTTCTCGGCAAAGACCGAGAACTTGCCGGCGCGCAGCTGTGGATCGATCATAAAGCGCACGAGGGGCTCGCCGACAAAGACATAGCGGCGCTTTTCGGCCTGCGCCTTCACGAACTCGCGGACCTCGCGCGAAAGCTCGGGGTAGAACGGGGCGAGCATGGGATCGTCGTCGGCGGCGATAAGGATGGTATAGAGTGCCGGCGCCGTGTTGACGCCGTTAATCACCAGAGTCTGATCCTCCATGTCGCGAGCGGCCTGCTTGGCAAGCTTCTTAAAGGAGAACGGGGCACGGGTGGCACCGAAGATGCCGGCCACGTGGTCCTCGAAGATGTTCAGGAAGTTCACGAAAGATCACTCTCCGTATAGGTTCTTTGGTATCCGAGCAAATATAGGCATATCCCAACGATTATAGAGGATAGGATTCCCGCAACCGCCGCCTTGGCGATGACCGCGGCTGCAAGGCTGGCAATTTCCATATGGTGTGCAAGACAGGACGCCGCTGAGCAGCCGATGCCGGTGGCAATGATGGCGGCGATTGCGGCAAGGTTTGAGCCCTGATCGGCACGCTTGGCATGGGCATTGAGCAGCGCAGATGACGCCGCGGCAGTTGCCGCGACCAGCACAAAGGCAGCCCAAAGGAGCGGGTCTCCCAGCGCTGCGGCAACGTTACCGAGCCCCAGCACGCCTCCGGCTGAAAGCGCGACCGTGGCCAGACGGGCAAAAAGCGCGCCCATGCCCGTTGCCGCGGCGGCGCTTGCCGGGCCGAGCCAAAATGACGCGACGCCGGCGGCGACCCCAGCTGCCAGGAAGGTATTGCCGGTCAGACAGCCAAGCGCGAGTGCACAGGTGAGCGTGGCGCTCGCGGCAGTCTCGGTGCGACCCCAGGCGATCCACCAACCGGACATGGCGGCGGCAAAGATCACCGCGACGGGCAACATCGACAGGATGCCCTGTGCCTGCATGGTGGCGTTGGCCATGAGCACCAAAAAGCCCACAGCCGAGATGGCCGAGCCGATCTGGGGGGCCAGGCCAGCCGCCGCTCCGATCGCGATAGCCGCAATGACCAGGCCGGGAAGCGCCGCGACCCCGGCCGTTTGCATCAGCAAAAAGCTAAAGGTGCCACACGTTAGCGCCGAGATGGCGTGCATGGTGTAGTCGCGCGCATGGCTCCAGCGCGTGCCCGCCCAGCCGAGTGCGGGGTCGACCTCGATGGCGTCGTCTTCGTAGTGCGACGGCTCGATATCGTCGAGCTCCTGCTCGTCATCCGAAAGCTCGCCAACCATTTGCTCCAAGCTGCGGCGGCCCTCGCGCACACTGCCCAGACCGGCAAGGAGCTGGTCGCAAAATGCCTCGATGCTGTTGGGGCGGTCCTGCGGCATGGGGGAGAGCGCGCTCATGAGCGCGCTCTCGGCTCCCGGGGGAAAGTGTGGTATCAGCTCGCTGGGATAGGTGGCGCCGCCGATGATGCGGTCGAGCGAGTCGGCGGGCGTGGCCGCCATAAAGGGAGCGCTGCCGCACAAGCCCTCGTAGATCACACAGGCGAGGGCAAAGACATCGGCGCGCTCATTGACCGTGCCGGTCTCGATATCGAGCTGCTCGGGCGGCATGTAGCCGATGGTGCCGCCGCGCGAGCCGCCAAAGCCACCGGCGGACGACAGTCGCGCCATGCCAAAGTCGGTGAGCTTTACATTGCCCGAGTGGTCGATGAGCACGTTGGCGGGCTTAATGTCCAGGTGGAGTACGCCATTACTATGGGCGAAGGTAAGCGCCTGGCCCAGGGCATCGGCAATGGCCGCGGCCTCGTCAAAGGTAAGTGAGTGGCCGTCCACGCGATGCAAAAACTCGGCCAGCGACATGCCATCGACATATTCCATAACCAGGTAGGCATAGGCTGTGTCGTGCGTAAAGTCGATGACCTGCACGATGTTGGGATGTTGAAGCATAGCGGCAGTATGCGCCTCGCGCAGGACATCCATGATGTCGCTGGCGGGCATGCCGGCACCGTTGATAAGGGGGATGCGCTTAATGGCGACGCGACGGCGCAGGTGCGTGTCGCGGCAGATCTCGATGGAGCCAAAACCGCCGGTCGCAAGTGTCTCGAGCGGCTGGTACCGCTTGAGCAGCTCGCGAGAGCTGGTGCCCTCCAAAGGAACGTCCGGCGAGAACCGGGCGGTATGTTGCGAGAAAAGCGGCATGGCCAACCCTCGTGCGTTTAAAGTTCGTTTGCGAGCGGCGGGCGCGGAGCCGAGCCGTTCGCGGTGGCATAGATGCTGCTAGTGTAGCACGCTCGGGCGGATGGCGAGGATAACGGGATGCGAGGCTGCCTGTCTGTCTTGGCCTTAGCGCTTCTTCTTGTTCTTCTTCTGCTTGCGCTGCTTGCCCTTGGTCTCCTGGGGCTTGTCGCCCTGCTTGGCCTCGGCGGCGGCCTTTTCAGCCTTCATCTTCTTGCGTTTGGTCTCGATGCGGAGTTTTTTGTTGATGCGCGCCTTAAGGAAGGTGCCAAACTGCTCGGCATCGCCGCGAATAAAGGTTTCCTTAGGGATCGTCACGCCCTGGTCGGCGAACATGGCCACAAAGATGCGCTCGCCGTCGAGTACGTGGTCGAGCTTGTCAAACGGGAAGAACTGCGACTTGCCGCTCTTGCCCCAAACCATCAGGCCGTCCTCGTTGGCGGCGACGCGGCGATAGCGGCCACCCATGGACTCGTCGGCCTCGACGGCGTCGATAAAGTCGCGGGCGAGCGTGTGGTGCAGGTTCTTGCTCCACCAGGCCAAAAAGGCGCCGAACACGATCAACACGACGCCGAACTTGATCCAGCTGCCGCCGGCCACCAGCATGCCGATGCCGATGAGCGCGGCAACTGCCGCGGCGACATACAGCGAGCCGCGACGCCTGGGCGAGGCGACCAGGCGGGCGAAGTCGGTGACCAGGTCGTTTTCGTACTGGTACTCGTTGAGGTACAGGATACCGTCGTCGGCCGCGGCCTGCTTCTCGAGCGCGACCTCGACCTGGTCGGCTGCTTCGGAGGGAACGAGGTTGCTCTCTGCGTCTGCCATGCTCTTTGGACTCCTATCGCGGCGGGCTCGCCGTACGGGTTATTATGAATGCAGTATGCCGTGCGACCGCATGGCCGTCGCGGCAACAAGACTCAGTATACCCGGGGGAGCACCCATGGAATCGTTGTACCGAAAGTATCGCCCGCTCACCTTCGACTCCGTGGTGGGCCAGCAGCATATCGTCTCGACGCTCGAGCACGCCATCACCGAGGGGCGCCTGTCCCACGCGTACCTATTCTGCGGACCGCGCGGCACGGGCAAGACCACCATGGCGCGCATTCTGGCCAAGGCGCTGCTGTGTCGCAATGCCGAGGCGGCGCGCGCCGAGGGTGCAAGCGGCTGCTTGCCCGACGGTGCTTGCGAGGAGTGCGAGCTCATCGCCGAGGGCAACCACCCGGATGTCTACGAGCTCGATGCCGCAAGCCGTACCGGCGTGGACAACGTGCGCGAGGAGATCATCAACTCCGTCAACTTTGCCCCGGTGCGCGGCAAGTACAAGATCTATATCATCGACGAGGTCCACATGCTCACGACGGCGGCGTTCAACGCGCTGCTCAAGACTCTTGAGGAGCCGCCGGCACACGTGATCTTTGTGCTGTGCACCACCGACCCGCAAAAGATTCTGGAGACCATCCTCTCGCGCTGCCAGCGTTTCGATTTCCATCGCATCGGCAACGAGGATATCGAGCATCGCCTGGCATACGTGTGCGAGCAGGAGGGCTTCGATTACGACGACGAAGCGCTGGCTATCGTGGCGCGCCATGCCAAGGGTGGCATGCGCGACGCATTGTCCACGCTGGAGCAGCTGAGCGTCTTTGGTAACGGTTCTGTGCATGCGGACGACGCCCGCTCGCTTTTAGGCGAGGTTTCGGACCAGATTCTGGGCGAGTTTTCCCGCGCCATTGCCGATCGCGATGTTGCTGAGCTCTATGGACTGATCCGTGCGCAGGTCGAGGAAGGTAACGATCTGCTGGAACTGACGCGCGACCTGGTGGCGCACGTGCGCGACGTGTATGTTGCCTGCGTTGCCGGTGCCCGTGCCGAGTTGTTTGAGGGCGGCTCCGAGCAGGCCGAGGCGCTTGCTGCCGAGGCCGCTGCCTTTGGCGAGCATCCTGCCGACCGCCTGGCTCGTGTGCTGACAGTGCTCGACGATGCCGCACTGGAGATGAGGGGCGCGAGCGACGTGCGCCTGGTGCTCGAGATTGCCTGCACGCGTCTGGCGCGTGCCGAGGCCGATCTGACAATTGAGGCCTTGGCTGAGCGCGTGGCGCGTTTGGAGGCTAGGGTTGCCAATGCCGCGGTGCCGTTGAGCGTGGCTGCTGCTCAGGCTGCCCCGGCGGCCGTTGCGGCTGCGTCTGCAACGGCACTGCAGCCGACGCTCATCTCGGGTGCCCGTGCTACTGCTCCGGCGGCGACCGCTCCTGTCGCTACGTCCGCGCACCAGAGCGGCATGCCTTGGGACCGTGGCGCCGCGGCTGCTCCAGCGCCTCAACCTGCGCCTAAGCCCGCGTCCGCGCAAGTCTCTAAGCCTGCGACGCCTGCGCCTCAGCCTGCGCCCACGCCGGCTCCTCAGCCCGTTGCGGCTCCGGCTTCCACGCCTGCCGCATCGCCCGCGCCGGCGCCTGCGTCCAAGCCCAATAACGCCGCCCAAGTTGCCGCCGCCGCCGAGACCCCTGCGGTCGAGGACGCTGGCGAGCTCCAGCGCAAATGGGCCGAGGTCGTCGAGCGCGTCAAAGCCCGTCAGGCCTCCTATGCCGGCCTGCTGCTCAATGCTCGCGCCACGGCCGACGACGGCTCCAAGCTCACGGTCTCGTTCCCCGCGGGCTCGACCTTTGCCATCAAGATGCTCGGTCGCGCCGACACGCAGTCGGTGGTCCTGCCGACGGTCTGCGCGGTCTTCGGTCGTCGCACCGTCGACTATGTCCTGGATGGGGGTGGCACGCCGGCTCCTCAACATGAGGAGCATTCTCCATCTGCACGGGCTGCGGTATCTGCGGACCCGCAACCCGTGTCCTCGGCGGCCCCTGCATCCTCGAGCGCCAGCGCGCAGCAGCAAGCGGCGCCGATAGCGGCACCGACCCCATCGGCGCCTAAGCCCGTCGCGCCCAAACCTGCTGCCCCGGCGCCCGCACCCAAGCCTGTCGCGCCTGCGCCCAAGTCATCCGACCTGGGCAAGGCTCCCTGGTTACGTTCCGACAATCCCGCCGGCGCTCCCGCCACGGGCAAGCTCCCGACGGAGCCCGCGCCCCGTGCGCCCGAGCGCGTGTCCGCTCCCAAATCTCAGCCTGCCGCGCAGTCTGCGCCGTGGGAATCCGAGCAGGTACCCTATGACGACGCCATGGTTGGCGGTTTCGCTGCAGATGCGAGCGGGGACGATCTGCCCCCGTTCGACGTACCGGGTGCGACGCCCGCGCCCAAGCCCGCTGCAACTGCCCCCAAAGAGGAGGACGCTCCTGCGGCTCCCTGGGAGTCCAACCCCGGCGCGGGCAGTCCCTTCGGCCATCAAGGCGCAGCCCCAAGCATTCCGCAGACCGAGGACGAGGCCAAAGCCCTCATCCGCAGCGTCTTCGGTCAGTCCACCATCTTCAAAC
Source organism: uncultured Collinsella sp. (assembly GCA_959026725.1). Classification (GTDB taxonomy): domain Bacteria; phylum Actinomycetota; class Coriobacteriia; order Coriobacteriales; family Coriobacteriaceae; genus Collinsella. Next base: position 29,621 of record CAUFMG010000001.1, on the reverse strand, counting down.
CGGTGGAGTAGCTGTACAGGCGGGTATACTGCTCAAGAAGAGACGTCTTTGAACGGAGCGAGCTTATGATGTGGGAATATGTCCGCCTTGAGGACGATACGCAAGTTTCGTATTCCGAAGTCCGTGAGGACAACACGGTGAAGGTTGTTGTGGAGCGCCCGCGCGATTGGGGTTTTGACACGGCGGAGTGCATCTTGCCGGCATTCAATTGGGTGTCACGCGAGGGCTTTAGCGAAGCGGACCTCAAAGAACTCGATGATTTCGTGCGCAACAATGCCCCGCTCATCTTGCGTTTTGCTTACGAAGGCGGACGGGTCTATGCCTAGTCTTTTCCGACTCGGGCCGTACATCATCTTTTTCTGGACAGGGGAGAACGGCGAGCCCGTCCATGTTCATATCGCGGTCAAGCGCCCCACCGCCGAGGCGACCAAGATATGGCTTACCCGCTCCGGCGGATGCAAGCTGGCCCATAACAAGGGCGATATTCCTGCTCGGGATTTACGCGATATCATGCAGTTTGTTTCATCTAACCATGCGCTGATTTGCAAACGCTGGAAAGAAACAACCGGTGGGCTGTCGTTTTACTGTTAAGAGTCGCTTGCCGGACTTATGGCCTCTAGCTCTTCTGGGGCTCTTTGCCTGGGCGCATCTGTATTTCGGACATGTGGAGCGTGGTGCCGCGTATCTCGCATTCGAGCAGGCAGATGCGTGACGGTTGGCCCAGGGTGCTGAGGTCGACACGATACGTCGCGCGGCTGTCCGTGTACTCGACTTGCTCGGCGTTGAGGGTTGCTCCGATTGCCAAGAAAGCGCCTGGCTCGGTATCGACAATCTTGGAGTCCTTTATCTTGACCTTGAACTCTTGGTAGAGGGACGGGCTGTTGTAGTAAATGGTTCGGGTTCCATCGGTGCACTCATCGGCCGCTTCCCATTTGACGGTGGGCTGGTCCGAGCTGGCTACTAACAGTTCTGCTCCAAAGGCTATAGCGTGGGTGACGACAACCAGCAATGCCCAGCCGGCAAAGAGATAGATAACCAAATATAGAGCGGGGTGTTTTGAGCGGATGTTTTGGAGCGCGTCGGGGGCATTCATGGGGCACCTCCAAATTGCTATCTATGGCAATCAAATTATACCCTGCTGCCATGCGTGCCGCCTCGAGCAGTGGCTCGGCATTCTGCTATTTAGCTGCACGCATAAAATGTCGGATTCCGGCCCAACTAGTTTTCGTTTGCGATATTATGCAAGTGTGAATTATTCAACATTGCATAATTCAGGAGTGCATAATGTTTGTCGGGCGCGAAGCGGAGCTTGCAAAACTCGAATCCCTTTATGAGCAGCGTTCATTTCAGATGGCCGTCGTGTATGGTCGCCGGCGCGTGGGAAAGACAACACTGATCAACGAATTCTGCCGCGATAAACGGACGCTCTCGTTTACCGCGCTCGAGCAAAGTGATGCCGACAACCTTGCGGATTTCAATCGGGCTATAGCTAGCTTTTTCAATCTCCCCACATTGCTTGGCGGGTTCTCATCTTGGACTGACGCGTTGTCTTTCATCGCCGATCGAGCGCGCACCGAGCGATTCGTTTTCGTGTTTGACGAGTTTCCCTATGCGGCGATGCGCAACGAGGCACTGCCTTCGATTTTCCAGGTCGCCATCGACAAGGCTTTCAAGGAAACGGACGTTTTTCTCATTCTTTGTGGCAGCAATCAGGGTTTTATGGAAAGCAATGTGTTGGGACGTAAAAGTCCTCTGTTTGGCCGGCGCACGGCTCAAATCAAGGTGCGTGATCTTGGATTTAGGGACGCCGCCAAGATGCTTCCGGGCTTGAGCGCTCAAGAAGCCTTTCAATTCTATGGCTGCTTTGGCGGCGTTCCGTACTATCTGCAGCAGCTGGATCCGAGCGCGGGGCTCAAGGAGAATCTGGCACGCCTTTACTTCGATCCCATGGGGTTTCTCTATGGCGAGCCGGAGGGCCTGATTCGTCAGGAGTTCCAGGAGCCGGCAATATATAACTCGATTTTGCGAGCCGTGGCTGCCGGTGCAAACCGCGCGAAGCAGATCGCCGACCGCGTGGGTGTTGCTCAGACAACACTGCCTCGCTATCTCAGGGCGTTGGAATCGGTGGGAATTATCGAAAAGGCCGTTCCGTTTGGCGAGAACATCGAAACCAGCAAGCGCGGAATCTACCGACTTTCCGAGCCGTGCTATGCGTTTTGGTTCCGGTTTGTTATGCCGTTCTCGTCTGATATCGAGGCGGGTTTGGGGCGAGCGGTCGTCAACGCGCTTCCAGAAGAGCAGCTGAACGAATACCTGGGGCATCGGTTCGAGGCGTTGTGTGCCGAATGGATGGTTGAGCGGGCAAAACAGGGCAAGTTGCCAATTCTGGCGACGGCGGTGTCGTCGTGGTGGGGGACGAATCCTGCCAAACGGGCTCAGGATGATATTGATGTCCTGGCCGCAGATCGAGTTTCCAAGCGTCTGGTAATCGGCAAGTGCAAATATAGGGAGTCGTTTGACGAGACGGCAGAGATTGACGACCTCGAAAGCAAGCGCGGCCTGGTAAAGGGTTATGTTGCCTCGCATTTTATGCTGTTCTGCAAGCGCGACGTAAGCAACGCCACGAAAAAGAAGCTCACCGCACGCGAAGATTGGCAAATCGTCACGCTTCAGGACATGTATATCGACTGAGGTAGCGTGTCCGCCCCGCTTGCTTGCCCCGCGCCGTGGTACGATTTTTGAGTTTGAAAGTCCCGCCGTGCTCCGGCTGCCCTTGCAGCTCGGCGTGCGGCCGCACGTAAAGGAGCCATCATGGCCGGTATGAACATGCAGCAGATGATGAAGCAGGCTCGCAAGATGCAGGAGCAGCTTGCCGTCGCGCAGGAGAACCTCAAGTCCCAGACCGTCGACGCCTCTGCCGGCGGCGGCATGGTCAAGGTGACCGTTAACGGCGAGATGGAGCTCGTCAACCTCACCATCGATCCCGATGCGCTCGATCCCGAGGACGTCGATATGCTGCAGGATATGATCATGGCTGCCGTCAACGAGGCCGTCCGCGGCGTCAACGAGCTCGCCAACAAGCAGATGGGCGCCATCACCGGCGGCCTCAACATCCCGGGCATGCCGTTCTAAGACACGCATATATATGAGTGCCAACCACAGTCTGCAAAAACTGCTCGATGAGCTGGGCCGTCTGCCGGGCATTGGTCCCAAGTCGGCCCAGCGCATCGCCTATTACCTGTTGGAGGCCGACGCCGAGGAGGCGCGCCGCCTGGCCGAGGCCATCCTGGAGGTCAAGCAGGAGGTCCACTTTTGCAGCCGCTGCTTTAACTACGCCACGGCCGACGAGTGCTCCATCTGCCAGGACCCGATGCGCGATACCACTCGCATTTGCGTGGTGGGCGAGCCGCGTGATGTCCAGGCGATCGAGCGCACGGGCAGCTACCACGGCCTCTACCACGTATTGGGCGGCGTGATCAGTCCCATGGACAAGATTGGCCCCGAGCAGCTGCACATTCGAGAGCTGCTGGCACGCTTGGGCCACGAGGACATCCACGAGGTCATCATCGCCACCAACCCCAATATTGAGGGCGAGACCACGGCGAGCTATCTGGCCCGTACCATCAAGCCGTTGGGCGTCGAGGTGTCGCGTCTGGCAAGCGGCCTTCCCGTGGGCGGCGACTTGGAGTATGCCGACGAGCTTACGCTTGGCCGCGCCATCGAGGCCCGCCGCGCGATTTAGGTGGCGAGCCTGCTCCTGCCGTATGTTTTCCTCGCGACGCACGGGGTAGTCATAATTTCCCCGTGCGACTGTGAGTTTGTTGTGCAACAAAGATGCTTCGTATCCGCTTATCGCATGGATGCTTCCGCTCGCATCCTTAATTTGTCCATTCGTTGCGCAACCTTTTTGGTTCGCTGATACACTCAAATATGGATTCGAATGAATGCGCCGCTCCCGAGCGGCGTGTTTTTGTTGGAGGAGAACGCATGCGGCCCGGTGGCACTCAGACAAAGCGCGGCGCCGCGGTGCGCATACGACGCCGACTGGGCTTGGCGCCGCGGGCGTACGCACTGCTATCGTGCTCGCTGGTGCTGGTCATAGCTGGCGTTTCTGCCTATGGCATGACCGTGCCGTCCATGATGCAGGCGCATGCCGCACGCGAACCGCGCGTGGGGCATGAGGTCAAAAGCGATCTGGGCACCACGACTGGATATGCTTGGGCAAGTGTGGTCGGGCATATTGTGTTTGGCACCGACGATGCGGACGGCGCCGAGGCCCCGGACAACGAAGTCACGCTTGCCAATGGCAAAACCATCGTGCTCACCAACACCAAGATCATCGATCGATTGTCCAACAATAGCGTGGCGGCAACGGTGAATAAGGTCGAGCAGCAAAAGGAGCAGGACGCCCAGCAGTCCGGAAAGCCCGGTAGCTCGGATACTTCTGGCTCCGGCTCGGATTCATCGAGTTCGGGCGGCGGCTCTGGGTCGGGTTCCTCTACCGGAGGGCCTGGAAACGGCGGCTCGACGGGCGGCAACACTGACAACGATGCAAACTCCGGCGGCCTTTCCGCTGCTGAGGAAGAGAGCATTCACAGTTGGCTTGTGACCAAGTACAACATGCTCGACGGCTATGTTTCTCGTGCCAATGACGTGGTCTCGACCTATAACTCTACGGGAGATCCCAGACCGTGCGACAGCCTGGTCGGGGAGATGTTTGTTATTCGAGCTGAGTTCGGTCGTCAGACATTCTCGCCCCGGTCAAAGTGGTATCAGCAGTATGCCAATCTGTGGGGCTGTTACACCAACCTATGTCAATGGGTCGGCCATTACGGCGATGATGACGTCGCGCTCGGTAACTTCAACAATAACGTGGCGGCGCTTGCCCTATGATGACCGATCTTGCATCCACCACACCACAATCGCTCGGTCGCGATCCCATGGTCGGCCTGCGCCTGGCGCGTGTCGACGGGTTTGAGCCGGCCATTGCGCTCGGTCAGGACGAACTGCCTGCCTATCTGCGTCGTTTTACGATGCTGTTTGCCGACGATGCCACCATGCGCCGTGGCGGTATCGGCCGCGTGACGCGTGCCGTCAACGCCCAAGGCGAGGCCGTGGCACTCAAGCAGCTCATCTTGCCGACGCGCGATGAGTTTGACGACGATGCCGCTCACGAGGCGCTGGTCGCCAAGTTCAAGGCGGCGTTTCGCGAGGAATACGAATGCCATCGCGCCCTTTCGGGCCTTAAGGGCTTTCCCCGCCTCTATGGCTGGGGCGAGGTCGACGGTGTGCCTGCAATTGTCATGGAATGGGTCGAGGGCGAGACGCTTGCCCGCTTGCGTTCGCGACTCGCCGTGGACGATGCCGGACGCCTGTCGCCGCTTGTGGCGGCGCGTCTGGGTCGCGACCTGTTCGATCTGCTCTGCCGTATGAGCCTGGTGGGTGAGGGCTTTGTCCATCGCGATATCTCGCCCGCTAATATTATGGTGCGCACGGCGCGTCTACCGCTTGACCGGCAGCTTGCCGAGGGCACCTTTGACCTGTGCCTGATCGACTTTGGCTCGTCGCTGGCGCTTGAGCCTGCGTCGGCCGTGGCCGGTACCGGCGGCAAGGCATCCTTTACCGAGCGCTATGCCACGCTGCGTCGCGCGACGGTTGCCTATGCCCCGCCCGAGATGCTCACCGACGATATTCCCGATCTGCGCGCTTTGCGTATGTCGCCGGCGATCGACGTCTATGCCGCGGCAAGCACGGTTTACGAGCTCATTGCCGGCGTCGCGCCATACGAAGCCGCGCCGAGCACTTCGGGCACCTCGGGTTCGCGCAAAAAGACGCGCGACATCGCGAGCCCCTACCGTCTCAAGATGGACACGCGGCCCGACTATCCCATTGGTGCCCATGCGCCCGGTTGTGATTTGACTCAGCTGCTTCGTCGTGAGCCCGATGTGGCGCTCGCCGCGGCTGAGCAGGCCCAGCAGTTGGGGCTTGAGCCGGATTCCGAGGAGCTACGCGATGCGCTGGCGTTTGTCGATGCCCAGCTGTTCGACGTGGTGATGGCCTGTCTGTCCAGCCATCAAAAAGATCGTCCCGAGCCGGCGGCGGTCGAGGCGGCGCTCTCGGCGTTTTGTGACCACTATGCACAAAATGTCGGTCGTTCGCTCCGCGGCGAGCCGCTCACGCCGTGCCCCATGGATGCGTCCGGCCGCGCGGTTCGTCGCGCGCTGATGGTCGGCGCGGCGGTCGTCTGTGGCGTGGTTTGGGCTGTGGTCGTGGTTTCGGCCGCGCTGCTGGCGTCGGGCGCTCGCGTGACGGCGACTTTGGGATCGCTCGTGTGGTCTGGGCCACTACCGGGTATTATTGCCGCACTGGCGTTGGCGCTACCAGGCATGGCCGGCGTTGCCGCGGGGGCACTTGCGCGCGATCGGCGCTCGGGGTTCCTGCAGGGTGTGCTTGCGCTTTCTGCCTGCGAGGCTCCGGTGCTGGTTGTGGCTGCATGTAGCGTATTTTCCCAACGCGCCGTGATGGGCGGCCTTGTTGCCGCTCTGGTTGCAACCTATACGCTTACGTGGTTTTTACTTGCGATGGGCTTTGCCTTTGAGCTTCCCGTTTCGGCACCGCGGCGCACAAAAGCCCAGATGGCGACTCCGCTTGCCGGTGGAGCCGCAGCTGCCCGTACTTTTGGCGGACCTGTCGAAGTATCGTCCGATTCTATTTCTACGACCAAGGAGGCCTAGGTCATGGCATCTCAAGTTGAGCTCACCCCATGCGGGGCCATGTTTGACATCTTTAAGCGCGCGGCGCATCTGAGCCATATCGAGCTGTGCGGCTTGGTGCTTTCGTCCCGTCCGCTCGCCGACGGCCGCAGCCCGCAGAGCCGAGCCGCCGATCGCTCTTGGGTTTCCCGCTTTATCGTTCGCGCACCGGTCGGCACGCTTCAGCAGCGCTACTTTGCCGAATACGGTACATCGGCTGCGCGTATTATGTCGCAACTGGCCTTGCGCCAGCGCAACCCCATGGACTCCACGGCTGTGATCAATATGGTGTGCGGTCCTGCAGGTGAACCGATGGTACGCGCGCTCGAAGAGTGTCACCAGGACACGAACCTCTATCGCAACGCGCTCGATCGCCTGTCCCAGGCGGCAGAACTCATGCCCGCCGAGCGCGCCGAGGCCGTGCTGGTGCTGTTTGTCGCCGTCGGTTGTTCGGCGGATGTGCGGTCCTCGGTGAACTATGCCATCGACTACGCGCACGCGACCTGTGGCGGAGGCACATCCACGCCTCGTTCGCTTGGCATGTCGATGACCGCGGGCGAACGCGAACCCGCCCCGGCGCACCCCTTGGGCTTGCTGCGCATACAAAACAGTTTTGTCGTGAGCGCCCCGCGCTGGATTCAGCCGAGTGAGCAGGGTGTTGAGATTGGCGCGCTGGCCACTGGTGAGGGCGATATTACCGACGTCGGCGACGATGTCTCGGCCCGCCATGCCCATATCTGGTGCGATGCTCAAAATATCTGGCGCGTCGAGGACTTGTCGTCCACCAACGGAACCGTGGTGGTAAACGGGGCCACGCGCGTCTGCATTCAGGTCGAGCCCGGCCGTTCCGCCCAACTCAATCCCGGCGATGAGCTCAAGCTCGGCGAATCCACTACCTACGCCATCCTCTTCGGTGCCCTCTAGCCGGCAGATAGGGACATTCCTTTTCTGCCGGCACTTGGGGACACTCCTTGGCGCGCCAGAGCCAGTCGCCCGGGGATGGAGGGGCCATTTTGGCCCTTGGCGGTCAGTCGAGGTAAACCTTTACCGCCCGCCTATATTTGCCGAAATTACACTTGACGGCGGGGTACAATAAACCCGCATGCGGATTTTCGTTGCGGGCGCTTCCCATCGCCGGGGCGTGCCCGGGAGCATCCGGCATGCGGCCTTTGCGGCGCTCGGTCATGTGCAAGACGGGCGGTCGGGCCTGTAGGGCGCATCAGGTGCCCCTCGCCTCGGCATGTCTTCTCTCCACGCCATGTACCTGCTGCTGAGCCTGCCTGCCAGATGATTGGAAGCAACAGCGTAAATCCCATCACGCCAACATCCCGGCGATCGCCGGGGCCTGTATACCTATATGAGAGGAGAGGGGTATATGGCGCGTAAGTTTAAGTCTATGGACGGCAACGAGGCGGCCGCATATGTTTCGTATGCGTACACCGAGGTAGCGGGAATCTATCCCATTACGCCGTCCAGCCCGATGGCCGACCATGTCGACCAGTGGGCGGCCCAGGGTCGCAAGAATATCTTCGGCACCCCGGTCAAGGTCGTCGAGATGGAGTCCGAGGCAGGTGCAGCCGGTACCGTTCACGGTTCGCTGGGCGCCGGTGCTCTGACCACCACCTACACGGCTTCTCAGGGTCTGCTCCTGATGATCCCGAACATGTACAAGATCGCGGGCGAGCAGCTCCCGGGCGTCTTCCACGTCTCCGCGCGTTGCGTCGCTTCCCACGCCCTGAACATTTTTGGCGATCACTCCGACGTCATGGCCTGTCGTCAGACCGGCTTCGCCATGCTCGCCGAGGGCAACGTCCAGGAGGTCATGGACCTCTCGCCGGTGGCTCACCTTGCCGCCATCGAGGGTAAGACCCCGTTCCTTAACTTCTTCGACGGCTTCCGCACCAGCCACGAGATCCAGAAGGTCGCCATGTGGGACTACAAGGATCTGGCCGAGATGTGCGACATGGACGCCGTCCAGGCTTTCCGCGACCACGCGCTCAACCCTGAGCACCCGCACACCCGCGGCAGCCACGAGAACGGCGATATCTTCTTCCAGAACCGTGAGGCCTGCAACAAGGTCTACGACGAGCTTCCCGCCGTCGTCGAGGGCTACATGAAGAAGATCAACGAGAAGCTCGGCACCGATTACGGCCTGTTCAACTACTACGGCGCTCCCGATGCCGACCGCGTCGTCGTGTGCATGGGCTCCTTCTGCGACGTGCTCGAGGAAGTCATTGACTACCTCAACGCTCACGGCGAGAAGGTCGGCCTGGTCAAGGTCCGTCTGTTCCGTCCGTTCTCCATCAAGCACTTCGTCGACGTTCTCCCCGAGACCGTCCAGAAGATCGCCGTCATGGACCGTACCAAGGAGCCGGGTTCCATCGGCGAGCCGCTCTACCAGGATGTTGTCTCCGCTCTCTACGAGGCCGGCAAGACGGGCATCAAGGTCGTCGGAGGCCGTTACGGTCTGGGCAGCAAGGACACGCCTCCCGCGTCCGCGTTCGCTGTCTTCGAGGAGCTCAAGGCCGACGAGCCCAAGCGCGAGTTCACCATCGGCATTGTCGATGACGTGACCAACCTGAGCCTGCCCGAGGCCGAGGATGCGCCCAACACCGCAGCCCCCGGCACCATCGAGTGCAAGTTCTGGGGTCTGGGTGGCGACGGTACCGTCGGCGCCAACAAGAACTCGATCAAGATCATCGGCGATCACACCGACAAGTACGTCCAGGCCTACTTCCAGTACGACTCCAAGAAGACCGGCGGCGTCACCGTCTCGCACCTGCGCTTTGGCGATTCTCCGATCCGCTCGCCGTACTACGTGACCAAGGCCGACTTCGTCGCTTGCCACAACCCCAGCTACATCGTCAAGGGCTTCAAGATGGTCCGCGACGTCAAGCCGGGCGGCACCTTCCTGGTCAACTGCCAGTGGAGCGACGAGGAGTTCGCCGAGCACATGCCCGCCGTGGCCAAGCGCTACATCGCGAACAACAATGTCAACGTCTACCTGATCGACGCTATCGACCTGGCCGCCAAGGTCGGCATGGGCAAGCGCACCAACACGGTGCTCCAGTCCGCCTTCTTCGCGCTGGCCAAGGTCCTGCCCGCCGAGGATGCCCTGCAGTACATGAAGGACGCTGCTACCAAGTCCTACATGAAGAAGGGCCAGGCCATCGTCGACGCCAACCACAAGGCCATCGATGCCGGCGCTACCGCCTTCCGTAAGTTCGAGGTCCCGGCCGACTGGGCAACCGCCGAGGACGCCGCTCCCGTCGAGCTCTCCGAGGAGACCAAGTCCGCCATCGCCCGGCAGGTCAAGAACCTGCTCGAGCCCATCGATCGCATGGATGGCGACAGCCTGCCCGTTTCCACCTTCGTCGATTGTGCCGACGGCCAGTTTGAGCTGGGCGCCTCCGCATACGAGAAGCGCGGCGTCGCCGTGGTCGTTCCTCACTGGGACGAGACCAAGTGCATCCAGTGCAACCAGTGCGCCTATGTGTGCCCGCATGCCACCATCCGTCCGTTCGCGATGACCGAGGACGAGGCTGCCGCCGCGCCCGAGGCTACCCGCACGCTCGACGCTATGGGCCCCAAGGCCAAGGGCATGAAGTTCACCATGGCCGTGTCCCCGCTCGACTGCATGGGCTGCACCAACTGCGTCAAGGTCTGCCCCAAGGGCGCCCTCGAGATGGTTCCCACCGAGCAGGAGATGGACCAGCAGCCCGTTTGGGACTACATGGTCGAGAACGTCTCCGAGAAGAAGGAGCTCATCGCGGCCAACGTCAAGGGCAGCCAGTTCAAGCAGCCCTACCTGGAGTTCTCCGGCTCCTGCGCCGGCTGCGCCGAGACCGCCTATGCACGTCTGGTGACCCAGGTCGCCGGCGACCGCATGTTCATCTCCAACGCCACCGGCTGCTCCTCCATTTGGGGCAACCCCGCTGCCACCGCTCCTTACTGTAAGGACAAGGACGGTCACGGCCCGGCGTGGAACAACTCCCTGTTCGAGGACAATGCCGAGCACGGTCTGGGCATGGCCGTTGGCTATGAGGCCGTTCAGCACAAGCTGATCGCCGCTACCCAGGACATCATCGCTGCCGATGGTCCGTCCGATGAGCTCAAGGCTGCCGGCCAGGCTTGGATCAACTCCGTCAACGACGCCGAGGCCTCCAAGACCGCTGCCGCTGCCTACGTTGCCGAGCTCGAGAAGTGCGGCTGTGACGCTTCCAAGGCGATCCTCGCCGACAAGGCTTACCTCACCAAGAAGTCCTTCTGGATCTTCGGCGGCGACGGTTGGGCCTACGACATCGGCTTCGGCGGCCTGGACCACGTCCTGGCTTCCGGCCACAACGTCAACGTCTTCGTCTTCGACACCGAGGTTTACTCCAACACCGGTGGTCAGGCCTCCAAGGCCTCGAACCTGGGCCAGGTCGCTCAGTTCGCCGCTGCCGGTAAGGTGACCAAGAAGAAGTCCCTGGCCGAGATTGCCATGAGCTACGGCTACGTCTACGTGGCGCAGGTCGCCATGGGCGCCAACCCGGCTCAGACCCTCAAGGCCATCCACGAGGCCGAGGCCTACGACGGCCCGTCCCTCATCATCGGCTACAGCCCCTGCGAGATGCACTCCATCAAGAAGGGCGGCATGCAGAACTGCCAGGCCGAGATGAAGAAGGCTGTCGAGTGCGGTTATTGGAACCTCTTCCGCTTCAACCCCGAGGCTGCTGCCGGCAAGAAGTTCTCGCTCGATTCCAAGGAGCCCGCGGGCGGCTATCAGGAGTTCCTGATGAACGAGGCCCGTTACGCTTCGCTGACGCGCTCCTTCCCCGAGCGCGCCGAGGAGCTCTTCAAGGAGAACGAGCAGGCCGCTATGGACCGCTACGCTCACCTGCTGAAGCTCAAGACGGTGTACAACGAGGCCTAGGTCTCCCGCCGCAGGATCTGAGGGCTAACCTTCGCGGACGTCCTCGGACATGAAAGAACCCCCGCTGCGCACTACGTGCGGCGGGGGTTCTTTCGTCCTGCGGAGTGTCCGCGAAGGTTAGCCCTCAGATCCTGCTACGACTACGTCCTCGGATTGTGTGGCTGAATGAAGGACGTGGCTGAGGGGGCCTTTTATCCCCTTCGCTGTTTCGCGGCTTTGCCGCGAAACCTCGCGTTACTTTGGGGATGGATGGGGGGCGTGGTTGTTGCGGCTTCTTATCCCTTTGCTTTTTCGTGGCTTTGCCGCGAAACGCGCAGCACCTCGGGAAATGCATTGATGCGTGGGCGGGGCTGGATTGCGGATTCAAATGGCTAGAGAGATATGGGCGCGAACGAGAAATCGTTATTGGGGTCATCCTTTTCCATAAACTCATCGAGACAAAACGTCATGTAGATTGGAACGTACAGAACCTTGCCCTCTTTGCTGAGATTCTCGTGGCTCAGTACAACGGCCTCGGGAATTTTGTACTCGCCCACACTCATCAGACGATCGAGGGCCGCATGCGCTCGAACTTTCTTGCCCGATTTGACCTCGATTGGGACAACATGCCCGTGGGCGCCTTCGATCACAAAGTCAACTTCACCGACCTCACGCGTTTGGTAGTACCATGCATCCGCCCCGAGGGCAACGAGTTCCTGCGCGACCACGTTCTCATAGAGACCACCAAGGTTGGGAGTTTTCATATCAAGATAGACAGCGCGTGCAGTGCTACCGGGGTATCGCGATGCGAGCATGCCTGTATCAGACTCGTATAGTTTGAAGGCTGTCGTTTTCTCCGTCCTCTTGAGAGGACTCCGTGGCTCCGTCACCCTGGCGACCATCAATCCAACACCTGCGTTAACAAGCCACAGGAAATCCTGCTCATATTTTTTAAGGCGAGCTCCCTCACCCAGAGACGAAACAACAAAGCGATGAGACTCCGCCTCAAGCTGAACGGGAATTTGCTCAAAAATCGACCGAACGTTAAACGCTCGAGTCGATGCGTATTTTGAGATATCGCTTTTGTACTGATCGACCAGCTGAGTTTGAAGCTCACGTGTGCTCACGAGCGAATAACCCGAATCAATATAATTCTGAACGACCTCCGGCATGCCGCCGCAAACGATATAAGCTCTATAGTTCTTGAGCATCGCCTCATGAATATAGTTTTCGACAGGATGTTTCTCGACAAGGCAGCTGCGAATGCCTGCAAGCACATTCTCGCTAACGCTGTTTGCCCAACAAAACTCTTCAAAATCCATCGGGCGCATAACAATGTGCTCTACATACCCCACCGGAAAAGAAGAGATCCCCTTAAACTCAGTCCCAAGCATAGACCCCGAGAAGACATAGCTAAAGCGCCCATCCTCGACCAACGCCTTCATGAGTGTAACGATCTGCGGATACTCCTGAATCTCATCGACAAAGACAAGCGTATCGCCCTCAACAAGCGGCGCATCCGCAAGAAGGGCTACGCGGTTGATAAAGTCAACGGAGTTCTTTGCGCCAACAAGTGCATTCTTTGCTTCGACATCGAGTAGTAAATTGACCTCAAAATACGAAGCGTAGTTGCTTTTTCCAAACGCGCGAATCGCATAGCTCTTGCCAATCTGACGCGCACCAGTAACGAGTAATGCCTTATTGGAGTTATTCTTCCAGCTCAAAAGCCTATCAGTGACCTTACGGCGTAGCATTAAACCCCCAAATGACAAAAATTGACAGATAGAATCGCCTAAAATCATACAAAAATTGGCAGATAATAATGTCGTAAATATACAAAAATTGGGAGATAGCAAAGGTTCGAATAGGCCTCAAAGCCACTGAAACAGTGCTCTACTTTGCGAAGGGGCTGGGGACGCTGTTGGGTGCGTCTCCAGCCCTCTGATTCTTACTTTGGATCCCGATGGTGGGGCGTTGTCGGTGCTGCTTGCTTGGTTACCTTGTCTCGCCGCTCTCTGTGCGTAGGCGGTAGCCGTGGACGAGGTCGCTAATAGCCGGCCAGGGAATCTGGCGGTCAACCCAAAATTGGAGCTGGACCAGATAGCGCTCGGTGGCGCGGGTGAGGGCCGCGAACTGTTCGTGAGTCTCAACCTGGGCGTAGAGGTCGCGGCTGTGGGCGAGGATTGCCGTGGTGTCATCCATTTTGCCGGTGACGTCGAAGGCGCCCGAGAACCAGTCGCACAGGCGCGCGGCGCTGTTGTTGATCGTTGCGAGGTCGGCGGTGCCGTCGTTGGCGTTTTCGTTGGCTTGGGCTCGCAGGAGGGAGAGGGCGTCGGCTGCGTTCATGCAGTAGCCGACGGTGAAGTTCCAGACGGCGAATTCGCGGCCGGTGTCGAGCTTGCGGCGGCGCATGTAGTCGATATCGCGCGGTTCCTCGAGCATCATTTGATCGGCGAGGGCCTCAAGTGCAGTGGTGTACTCGGCAAGGTCGAGTACGAGCAGGGTGTTGATATCCATCATCTTTAGGCCTCCGTTTCGATCTCGACGATTTCGTTTTTAATGTACATGCCCTGGTTGTCCCAGACATTGCGGCAGGCGGCGGCAAAGCGCTTGCGGTCGGCTTCGCAGATGCGGGCGAACATGTTGCAGGTGCCAAAGGGCTCGCACACATCAAAGAAGATGCAAATTGACGACCAGCCGCCATACCAGCTCACGGCGCCCGCCGGCTCGTGAAAGACGGGGTTCTCGATGTGCTCGTAATTGGCGATGGGGCCCGATACGGGATAGGTTACCTCGGCATCGCAGATCTTGGCCGAAAAGATACGTGACTCGACCGGACAGGACGATTCGAACAGCTTGCACGCCTTGGGAGCCTTGTCCCAGAGCATGTCGGCGAGAAACGTCTCGCCATTCAGCGTGATCTTGAGCATTTTTGTCATAGTAGGGACCTCCTCAATCCGTCGCTCAAGGGGTTCGCTGGCGGATAAGGAGAAGGCAGCAGCGGGGTCGCCGAACCCAAACTTCACGACAGATCTCTGTCGCCCCAGCCCGCGCTGTTCTTCGCTAAAGTACCATGCAGCAATTGCGCGCGCAATATCAGTTTTTGATTTTCTGGAAGCGGCAACCGACGAGACGGCTCGCCGGCTGCCGGCCGACGCGCGGCAAAGGCACTCGTCTATTCCTTAAGTTGGATGAAAAACGCCGTGTTATTGCAGGGCTGCATACTCGTCCAATAAGTGCATAGAATCTCGTATAGTGCGAGTAAGATATTACGCTGCCTGTTTTGTGTTTAGCAAAGATACAGTTTGCATAATCTGGTCTAATCCCTGCTCTATTAAAATAAAGTCGCACGTAAATGGCGTAAACATATCTGAGCTGGGGTTCTGTACGCTGAGCGGATAAAAACGACCGTTCACCGTTCAACTATTTTCAAAATGAATAAAATGAGCGATAAAGAGAATATAAACCTTAATAAACTCGCGTATCGCACGGGCGCGGGTTATTAATGGGTTGTAGGCCTTTTACAGAAAGGATTCCAGCAATGTCTAAGCCTCTTGGTAAGCCCGATCGTATCGTCGTCGCCCTTGGCGGCAACGCCCTCGGCAACAACCCCGTCGAGCAGATCGAGGCCGTGAGCAACACCGCTCACGCTCTTCTCGGCCTGATCGAGCAGGGTAACGAGATCATCATCACCCACGGCAACGGCCCGCAGGTCGGCATGATCCAGAACGCCTTCGCCGCTGCCCACGACGCCATCGGCACCCCCGAGATGCCGCTGCCCGAGTGCGGCGCCATGTCCCAGGGCTACATCGGCTATCACCTGCAGCAGGGCATTGGCCGCGAGATGCACAAGCGCTATAAGCGTTGGCACGCCGCAACCGTCGTCACCCAGATCGAGTGCGACCCCGACGACCCCGCGTTCAAGAACCCGACCAAGCCGATTGGCCCGTTCTACACCGAGGAGCAGGCCAAGGAGTTCATGGCCGAGGATCCTTCCAAGGTCTTCGTCGAGGATTCCGGCCGCGGCTGGCGTCGCGTTGTCGCTTCCCCCGACCCCAAGAAGATCGTCGAGGCCGACTCCATCCTCAACCTGCTCGACAACGAGTTCATCGTCATCGCCTGCGGTGGCGGCGGCATCCCCGTCGTCCGCGACTACGAGAACAAGGGCTGCTACAAGGGCGTTCCCGCCGTCATCGACAAGGACCTGGGCGGCGAGCTGCTGGCCGAGGACTGCGACGCCGACGTTCTGTTCCTGCTGACCGCCGTTGAGCATGTCGCCATCAACTTTGGCAAGCCCAACCAGGAGGAGCTCGAGGACCTCACCGCCGACGAGGCCGAGCGCCTGGCCGACGAGGGCCAGTTCGGCAAGGGTTCCATGGAGCCCAAGGTCCGCGCCGCCATCAAGTTCGCCCGTTCCCGCAAGGGCCGCACCTGCATCATCGGCGCTCTGGACAAGGCCGCCGAGACCATGGCCGGTCTCTCCGGTACCCGCATCCACGAGTAGTCTCTACTCTGTTGCATCTTTCGTGGGCGCCAGGCAAGACGCCCGCAAACTAGCCTCTCTTCATGAGCCCCGCAGTCCGCTCCGACTGCGGGGCTTTTGCTATTCACCTAGTCATTGGGAACTCGGCGCTTGGGGACGTTCCTTTCCTGCCGGCAGCTTGGGACAGTCCTTAAGGGCTGCGCCGGCCAACTGCGGAAAGCGCATCCCACACTCATTTAAGTCTGTCCCCAATGACTAGTAGTACTTAAATGACTAGTAGTAGGCCCACATGGCTTCGATTTCATTGAGGACTTCTACGACGCCCCAGCGGCGGGCGCTGCGGCTTTGCGAGTTGGGGTCGTAGACTCCCACTTGATCGGCATCGTCGATGCCCCAGAGCACGATATAGTGTCCAACGCTGGTAAAGGTGCCGGGACGAACCGATGCGATGATGGGTGCGCCCGAGCGCAGCGCCTGGGTGATGGAACTGCGATCGATATGGAGCTCAGTTCCGTTAAGGCCCAGCTGCCATGCGCCGCTCGTCATAAACGACCACTCGGTGGCGCCGGTGGGGGCATAGTTGCCCGCCTCGGAAAGAGCGCACATATCGACCGGCGTCATATCGGTGTGGCCGGTCTTATAGATGTAGACCATGGTAAGACAGGTGGGGCCGCAGGCATTTTGGCGGATGGTACCGCCGGCGTAGGGCAGCTCCGACCATGCCGGGTCAATCTGATAGATGTGGGGCATGGTGCCGGCTTGCCACTGCGAACGCGGGGTCGAAAACGCAAACGAATAGCCGGGCGCGACCGGGGCCTTGAGCAGCTTATCCTCGGCGGTTGGATCGAGGCCGGCCGAGCCGTGGGAGATACAGGAGCTCATAAGCACAAAGACCAGACAGGTGAGGATAGAGCACAGTGCGAGGCGAAGTCGACGAGCTGACAGGGCGGGGGCATTCACGTACGATGTCGAGCGGTAAGGCTTGCCGTCGCGTCCGCCTTGGGGATGCGAAAAGAAGCGGTTGATATGGATGCCGGGCTGACGTGCGCCGTTGCGGCGCAGTTGCGGAACCTCGGCCTGACGCTGTCGAGTGCGCGCGCCCAAGCGGCTATCTTGCTGCGCGCTTGTGGCCGTACTCGGACGGCCGCTCTGCCGTGTTCTGCTTGTCTGCTGCCGAGACGAAGGTCTGGGTTGCTCTTGAGGGCGTTGCGGATTGCTGCTCGTGGCCCTTCTGGGCGTCGGCGTGGTACGGCCAGCAAGGCGAACGCTTTGTCGCCGTTGATCACCGTCGTTGTATCCGTATGCCATTCGTACCGCCTTGTCTCATGTATAACCTGTCTATCCTACAAAAAAGATGTGCAACAAAGGGGTCTGCGCGTCAAAAGCTCGGTAAACGGTACGAAAGGCGCAAAACACACGGCCTCAAAAACATCTCTATATGCGTCCGATGAGCGTACGCCCGTCGGGCGGGCGGCAACAATGGGCTGCAAACTGTGCCGTTCGTCCCAAAAATGGCGCCGCTCGTTTTGCAGTTCTGCCATCGGTCGAGCTGCGAGCGGCGCTGCTGCGCCAAGGCCGTATCTTAAAGCCATGGAATAAAAGCGCGCGGCAAAACGGACCGCGCAAGGGGTGACGCCAAGGGCGTCAAACAGGAAAGGAGGGGAACAATGGCGGACAAGAACGCAGAAGTTGCAGTCGAGGATAACGGCGGCATGAAGAAAACGCTTTCGCTCTGGAACTTCTTCACCATCGGTTTCGGTGCCATCATCGGTACCGGTTGGGTTCTGCAGGTCGGCGACTGGATGGTCGTGGGCGGCGGTCCCGTTCCCGCTATGATCGCATTCCTCTTGGGTGCAATCTTCCTCGTGCCCGTCGGAGCTGTTTTCGGTGAGCTCACGGCTGCTATCCCCATCTCAGGCGGCATCGTCGAGTATGTCGATCGTAGCTTTGGCCGTACGCTGAGCTACATCACCGGATGGCTTTTGGCCCTGGGCAACGGCATCCTGTGCCCGTGGGAGGCCATCGCCATTTCGACCCTCGTGTCCGAGATGTTCGGCAGCCTGCCCGGCCTTGAGTGGCTGCGCGCCATCAAGCTCTACACCATCCTGGGGGCCGACGTTTACCTGTTCCCGACGCTGATCGCGCTCGGCTTTGCAGTCTACGTCATCTTCCTCAACTTCCGCGGTGCCAGCTCGGCCGCCAAACTCCAGGCCTTCCTGACCAAGGCTCTGCTCTGCGGCATGCTGCTCGCCATGGGCGTCTCGCTGTTCACCGGCTCGCCGGACAACGCCATGCCCGTGTTCTCCCAGGTCACCGGCGCTGGCGGCGGCAAGGCCGCTACCGAGAGCACCAGCCTGTTTGCCGGCATCGTGTCGGTCCTGGTTCTGACTCCGTTCTTCTACGCCGGCTTCGACACCATTCCTCAGCAGGCTGAGGAAGCAGCCGAGGGCCTCAACTGGAACAAGTTCGGCAAGATCATCTCCCTGGCCCTGCTGGCCGCAGGCGGCTTCTACATGGTCTGTATCTACTCGTTTGGCACCATCCTCGACTGGCATGAGTTTGTTAAGAGCCCGGTTCCCGCGCTTGCCTGCCTCAAGGGCATCAACATGCTCCTGTACCTGGCCATGCTCGTCATCGCCACGCTTGGACCCATGGGCCCGATGAACTCCTTCTACGGCGCCACGAGCCGCATCATGCTCGCCATGGGCCGCAAGGGCCAGCTGCCCGAGCAGTTCGCCGAGGTCGACCCCAAGTCCGGCGCTCCCAAGCTTGCCTGTGTCGTTCTGGGCGTCATCACCGTCGTCGGTCCGTTCCTGGGCAAGAACATGCTCATCCCCCTGACCAACGTGTCGGCTCTCGCCTTCATCTTCTCCTGCGGCATGGTCGCCCTCGCTTGCCTGCGCATGCGCTTCACCGAGCCCGACCTGCCTCGTCCCTACGAGGTGCCCGGTGGCAAGTTTGGCATCGGCCTCGCTATCGCTGCCTGCGCCATCATCATCGGCCTGCTTGTGATTCCGTTCTCTCCCGCCTCCCTCAACATGGTGGAGTGGAGCATCGTGATCGGCTGGTTGGCTATTGGCCTGGCCCTCATGGCTTTCACCAATTCCCGCAAAAAGTAACGCCGAGCCGGGGCGGATCAGGTGCGCGGGCCCCTCTCTTCCGCGCACCGAACCCGGCGCCACTTGGGTAGCTTTGTGAGGCCTTAACCCAACACGGCCTCGCCCACTATATGGATCCATAAGGAGGAACCATGTCCACTAAGTATGCAATCGTTGGCGGTAAGCTCATCGACGGTACCGGTGCCGAGCCGGTCGAGAACTCCCTCGTTCTCGTCGACGACAACGGCAAGATCGAGTACGCCGGTGCTATGCAGGACCTTCCCGAGGGCGTTGAGGTTATCGACGCCGCCGGCAAGACTGTCCTTCCCGGCCTGATCGACACCCACCTGCACTTCTCGGGCAACCTGACCGACGATGATACCGACTGGGTCATGCAGCCGCTCCTCGAGAAGCAGGCCGTCGCCGTCAAGCAGGCCTACGACTGCCTCACCCACGGCCTCACCACCGTCTGCGAGATCGGCCGCTTTGGTATCCAGATCCGCGACTGCATCGACAAGGGCGTCTTCAAGGGCCCGCGCGTTCTGGCCACCGGCCTCGGCTTCTGCCGTGTTGCCGGCCACGGCGACTCCCACCACTGCAGCCAGGAGCTCAACAAGGAATCGCACCCCTGGGGCGATCAGGTCGACGGTCCTTGGGATCTGCGCAAGGCCGTCCGTCGTCGCCTGCGTGAGAACCCCGATGCCATCAAGATCTGGGCTACCGGTGGCGGCATCTGGCGCTGGGATTCCGGCCGCGACCAGCACTACTGCTCCGAGGAGATCCAGGCCGTGGTCGAAGAGGCAAAGATGGTCGGCATCCCCGTGTGGAGCCACTGCTACAACAACCACGCCGCTGCCTACGACTCCGTCCGCTTTGGCTGCGAGCAGCTGATTCACGGCTTCGATATCGATGAGCGCACCATGGACCTCATGGCCGAGCAGGGCACCTTCTTCACCCCGACGATCGCTTTCCTGCCCACCTGGTACGCCACCTATCCGCCCGTCTACGTCCCCGAGCTGCACGACAAGTACGAGGGCACCCTGGTCGAGAAGGAGCTGCAGCGCAACTACGACTGCCTGCGCGAGGCCAAGAAGCGCGGCGTCGTCATGACGATCGGCTCCGACTCCTTCTCCTTCGTCACCCCGTACGGCACCTGCTCCATCGAGGAGATGTACGAGTTCGTCGACAAGATCGGCTTCACCCCGGTCGAGACCATCACCTGCGCCACCCTTAACGGTGCCAAGATGTGCCACATCGAGGACGAGACCGGGTCCATCGAGGCCGGCAAGTGCGCCGACCTGCTGGTCGTCAACGGTGACGTCGCCGCCGACATCCACGTGCTTAACACCGACAACATGGACGTCATCATGAAGGACGGCTGGATTGTCGAGGCCGGTACCTTCGGCGAGGCAAACGAGTACAGCGCCTAAGCTACCGTTCATCGATGGCTTGATGTAAAACACAGTATTTGATTGCATAATGCAATGGAGAGGGTCGCTTGCGGCCCTCTTTATTGCTATGGGGTGCGTCGGTAAGAAGGGGATGACAGTGGATCTCAATAGGCTGATTCTGGGCAAGAGCTACAACTCTACCAAGGTCTTTCGTACCGCTCAGCATGTGGTTCAAGCCATCTTGCTCGGTATTGTCGTTCCACTGCTTATCCTGCTGCTCATCTGGGATCTAACCGATAATCCCAATCCCGTTCCGGCCGTTGTCGTCATTGCCGGCTTGGTCATGCTGTGCTTCTTCTTCTCGTACGTCTTTGTCGTTCCCGACGACCTCACATCGAGCGCAACCGACCGCACGCTCGCCATCGCTTCAAAAATATTCGCCTACACGTCGCGCGGCCTTACGCCCGAAGCTGCTCTGGGCGCCTCTAAGATCATCCTGTCCGAAACTATCGCCTCTGCCATCTGCTTTACCGACGGCAGGCAGGTGTTGGCGAGCTGGGGCGAGGACTCGGCAAAATGCCCCGCGGGCACCCCGGTGGTACTGCGGACTACGCTCAACGTGATCAACAGCGGTGAGCAAAGCGTGTTCTCGCGCGATGCCTCGACCGAGACGGGTGGCTACTTTCCGCGCCTGCGCGCCGGTATTGTCGCACCGCTTACCGTGCGCGGGCATTGCGTGGGCACGCTCGAGCTGTATTATCCCCGTCTGAGCAGCATCGATATGCGCCAGACGGCGCTTGCCTCGGGCTTTGCCGACCTCATTTCCACGCAGCTTGCGAGCTTTGAGCTCGAGCGCCAGGACGAGCTTACGGCCCGCGTGGAGCTGCGCGCCTTGCAATCGCAGGTCGATCCTCATTTTCTGTTTAACACCATCAGCACCATCGTGTCGCTCGTACGTACCGAGCCGGACAAGGCCAGGTCGCTGCTGATCGACTTCTCCAACTACTACCGTCAGACGCTTTCTGATTCCGATACCCTCACAACGCTCGAGCACGAGGTGGAACAGGGCACTCGCTATATCAATCTTATGCAGGCTCGTTATGGCGACGGCCGTCTGCGCGTCTCGGTCGATATCGACTTTGAGGTGCGCGATTGCATGGTGCCGCCGTTTATCTTGCAGCCGTTGCTCGAAAACTGCATCAAGCACGCGCAGCGCGAGACCGAGCCGCTTTCTATTCATGTTAGGGCTTTCGAGACCGATGACGGTTTGGAGATCATCGTCGAGGACGATGGCATCGGTATGAGCGAAGAAGTCTGCGCGCATCTGTTTGAGCAACATCGTCGAGAGGAGCCCGAGAGCATTACCGCCGACGGCTCCGTCAAGCGAGGTTGCGGCCTGGCGCTCTTCAACGTGCTTCAGCGCATCCATTTCTTTTACGGAGAAGATTCCGGCATGCGCGTGAAGTCTCAGGAGGGCGTGGGAACGCAGGTCATCGTCGAGCTGAACGGCGAGCCGCATGAGCCGGCGCCGTTGACGGCGTAGCACGCGGTTGGATTGAGAGAAAAAGAGGGGAAGCACATATGTCCGAAGGCTGGAACATCTTGGTGGTTGATGACGAGCCTCCCATTAGGGCTGAGCTACGCTATCTGTTGGAAAAGGATACGCGTGTGGGTCAGATTGCCGAGGCGGGCAATGTCACCGAAGCCGTGGAGTCGATTCTGTCGAACAAGCCCGACGTGCTGTTTTTAGACATTACCATGCCCGGTCGCTCGGGAATTGAGCTTGCCGAGACGCTGCAGAACCTAAAGACGCCGCCGGTGGTTGTGTTTGTGACAGCGTTTGCCGAATTTGCCGCCGATGCGTATAACCTCGATGCGGTCGACTATGTCGTCAAGCCGGTCGAGGACGCACGCCTGTCAAAGGCACTCGACAAGATCGAGGCAGCCTTGGGTGCCCGTCGTGTTATCCATGCTCCGCGCCAACCTTTGCGTCTGACGGTGGACCGCGGGGGCAAAAAGGTGTTCATTCCCGCCGCAGACGTCTGTTACTTTGAGGCGCGCGCCGATTTTTGCAACGCCATCTGCGCCGAGGGAACGTACCTGATCAATGAGTCGATCTCTTCGCTCGAGCGTCGCTTGGACTCCGAGGGCTTTATTCGCGTTCATCGCAGCTACCTGGTCAATTTGGAAGACGTGCACAATGTTGAGATTGGCTCCACGGGGTTGATGGAGCTCAGGCTCGACCGCGTGAACTCGACGGTACCGGTGTCCCGTCGTCGTGCCGCCGAGGTCAAGTCGCACCTGGGGCTTGCGTAGACGGTCTGCATGCCGTCGTTTACCATCGCAGGTTTGGCATGGGCGCGCGGTGGGCATAATGGGTGGCATCGAATGAAATCGAAAGGATCATTATGCCCGCGCTTATCACCCATCATCTGTTTGGCGAGGAAAGCATCGACCGTCTTCCGCAGGGCGTCATCACGTCCGATGAAGAGCGCATTGCCTTTATCTTGGGCAACCAAGGCCCCGACCCGTTTTTCTTTCACATTCTGACACCGCGTGTTTCCGACTGCACGCTGCTGGCGCAGGTCATGCATCGGTCGCGTATGTCTCGCCAGTTCGCGTGCCTGCGCGACGGCGTGTCGCATCTGCTGCCGCGCGACGCCAGCTTGGGTCGCGCCTTTGCGCTGGGCCTGCTGTCTCATTACGTGCTCGACCGCAACGCCCATCCCTTTGTCTATGAACAGCAGTTTGGCATCGTGGAGTCCGATTCAGAGCTTGAGGATTCGAGCAGTCAGGTCCATGCCGTGATCGAGAGCGACCTGGATGTACTGATGCTGCAGCTTAAACGCGATGGCGCTACGGTCGACGATTACCCGCCGGCGGGCGAGATCGTCACTACCGATCGCATCAATCGCGTGGCCGGCGTGCTGATGAGCTATGTTGCCGGACGCGTGTACGGCATTGACATTCCGGCGGGGGAGTACGGTGCTGCCGTTGCCAATATGCAGCGACTTTACCGCGCGATTGAGCCGGCCGGCTCCGCAAAGACGCGCGCGATCTCGCTGGTTGAGGGCTTGGTGCACGACTACTCGCTGCTCGACGGCCTTGCCCATCGCGTGACGACGGAGCTGCCCGAGCGCACCGGTAACCTGGGCCATCTGACATGGAAGAATCCCTTTACCGACGAGGTCTCGAACGAGAGTTTCCCCGAGGTCTTTGATCGCGCGCTGGTCGATTACGAGTGCACGGTCGCACGTTTTATCGAGACCGGTGACATGGATGCCGTGACCAGTCACGTCAACTACAGCGGTCGCGTGCTCAATGCCGATGAGGAGTTCGACCGCGAGGAATAGGGCCCGTGCGTGCCCCTTTGCCGAATCCTTACCGGCGGTTCTGGACAATTGGGGTACGATGAACTAACTGCATATCGGGCGAATACGAAGGGTCCCTGTCCATGAAATACACCAAGCTCGAGCGTAACTGGGTTATGTATGATGTGGGCAATTCGGCCCTCGTGCTGCTCAATACCTCGGTGGTGCCCATTTACTTTAACGCCATCAATACCGGTGCTTCCTCGGCCGACCTGGTGGTCGCCTGGGGCAATGCGCAGACGATCGCCTCGCTGGTCATCGCCATGCTCATGCCCATTCTGGGCGCGCTTGCCGACTATGCCGGCAACAAGATCAAGTTCTTCTTGGGCTTCTTCCTCACGGGCCTGGTGCTTTGCCTGGCGCAGGCTATCCCAATGTCCGCCATGGCATTTTTGACCGTGTACGTGCTGTGCACCATCGGCCTTAACTCTTCTATGACGTTCTACGACGCCATGCTGCCCGACATTACCACCGACGAGCGCATGGACGCCGTGTCCAGCTCGGGCTATGCCTGGGGCTACATCGGTTCCACCGTGCCGTTCGTCATCTGCCTGGCGCTCATCATGGGTGGCCCCGCTCTTGGCGTCCCTACCATGCTGGCAACGCGTCTGTCGTTTATCATCA
Source organism: uncultured Collinsella sp. (assembly GCA_959026725.1). Taxonomy (GTDB): domain Bacteria; phylum Actinomycetota; class Coriobacteriia; order Coriobacteriales; family Coriobacteriaceae; genus Collinsella. Next base: position 5,008 of record CAUFMG010000001.1, on the reverse strand, counting down.
CTGGTGCCTGGTGGCTCATCTTTACCCTGCCGCTCATTCGCACCTATAAGCAAAAGTACGGTCGCGAGCGCGGTCCCGAGGACACCATCGGCCGCATCGTGGGCGGTGTGTTCTCCGAGGTCGGACACACCATGCGCGAGATCGCCCACAACAAGACCGTGCTGGTCTACATGATCGCGTTCTTCTTCTATATCGACGGTGTGCACACGGTCATTTCCATGGCAACCAGCTACGGATCGGCCTTGGGCATCGATTCGACCCAGTTGGTCCTGGCGCTGCTCGTTACGCAGTTCGTGGCCTTTCCGTCCGCCATCATCTACGGCAAGCTCGCCGGCCGCGTGGGCACGCTCAACATGATCTTGGTGGCAGTCGCCGCCTATATGGGCATTGTGCTGTTCGCCGCGTTCTTCCTAAAGACCGCCTTTGAGTTTTGGGTGCTTGCCATTATGGTCGGCCTGTTCCAGGGCGGCGTGCAGGCGCTCAGCCGTAGCTACTTTGGCCGCATTATCCCCAAGGAAAAGTCCAACGAGTACTACGGCTTCTTTGACATCTTTGGTCGTTATGCAAGCGTTATGGGCACCTTCCTGGTGTCGGTCGTCACCTCGCTGACCGGCAACCCGTCGCTGGGCGTCCTTTCCATTGGCGTGCTGCTGATTGTTGGCTTTATGCTGCTGGTCCGCCTGTCCCGCATGACTCGGGCGGCAGAGCATGCCGCATAGGAGCGAGCGGCTATTGTGCCTGTCCACGGTACTCTTTTGGGGTTATCCGCAATAAACATTGCGACTTGCGAGCAATGATTTGCCCAAGTGGGTATGATGGAATCAGCTAGGTCGCGGGGCGTCGCCTGTGTTTGGCGGCGTCCCGTTTTTGTGTTGCAGGGAGGGTAAGGCATGAACGCCACAGTCGTGATTCCAACGTATTGGGCGGGCGATGACGCTTGCGCAAACGCCCCTGGCACCTATGACCATTCGACGCGACTCAACGCCGACAATCCCGAACTCGACCGCTGTCTGGCCTCGCTTGAGCAGGTACGTGACATCCCGCGCATCATCCTTTTGGTGGTCTGTCCCGTTTCTGCCACAGCCGATGTGTCGCTGCGCGTGCGCGAGATTGTCGACGCGCATCCCACGCTCAAGGTCACCGTTGTCACCAACACCCAGGCCTCGCGCATCGCAGACCGGGTTGCTCAGATCGCGCCCAAGGGTTCGGGCGAGTGCGTGAGCCTGCGAGGCTACGGTGCCATCCGCAACATGGGGCTAGCCTGTGCCGCTGTGCTGGGTCATGACGCGGTTATCTTTTTGGATGACGATGAGACTGTCATCGACGCCGACTTTATGAAGCGCGCGACCTATGCGTTGGGGCAGCAGACGCGTCAGGGCTTGCCGATCTTGGTCAAGAGCGGCTATTTCTACGATCGCGACGGCTCGCCGCTGGCTCCCACGGACAAGGCGGGCATCTGCCATCGTTGGTGGACCAAGCGCATCGAGTTCAACCGTTGGATGAAAAAGGCGCTCTCGGGCACCCGCATCTCGCGCTCTAACTACGTGTGCGGCGGCCTGATGGCCCTGCACGCCCGCGCCTTTACGCGTGTGGCCTTTGACCCGTTTATCACCCGCGGCGAGGACTTGGATTACCTCTTTAACATGCGCATGTTTGGCTACGACGTGTGGTTCGATAACGAGTGGACCGTGCGCCATCTGCCTCCGGAGTCCGAAAAGCGCTCACCGCGCTTTATGCAGGATGTATACCGTTGGTACTACGAACGGGCCAAGTTGACATTCGCCGCGCATCAAAAGGAGCTCATTCCCGTTACGGCGGCATCACTCATGCCCTACCCGGGCCCGTGGATTTCGCGCGAGCTCGACGACCGCGTGCGCAAGACCGCTATGGTCCGCAGCGTGTTTACCCGCGAGCATGAGGGCTACCTGCGCATCTGGCGCCATGGTATCGACGAGGCAAAGGCCTATGCGCGCCAAAACGCTGCAAGCTACCTGCGTTTCCAGAGCTTTTGGCCCAAGATCATGGACGGGCTTTGGCGTGACGCACAACTGATCAGTATCCTGGAGGGGGCCGAATGATCGACCGCCGCGCCCAGCGCGATAGTTCAATATCAATCTTTCGCATCATTGCCGTTGCCTGCGCCATTTGCGTGCTGGTGTACTTTATTTTTGCCTTGGTGACCGGTATCGAGCCGATCGCCACGGTGATTGCCTGCGCGCTGCTGTGCATCTTTCTGTGCATCTTTATCTTTTTGACGCTCAATCCCGATTCGGTGCGCTCCCAGTACACCGAGGAGACGCTCTCGGTGGCCTCGGCCATGCTCGAGGACATTAAGGGCGGTCTGACGCAGGAATCGGCGCTTTTGGTGTGCCGGCGTATCCTGCCCGAGACGCGCGCCATGACGGTGGCCATTACCGACGAGGACAACGTGCTGGCATGCGCGGGAGAGTTTGAGGAGAAACTACTGCCAGATTCGCCCATCCACACGCTTGCCACACGCTACGTTATCGAACATGGCATCGTGCAGTCGTTCAACCGTATGGTGGATGTCGTGGGCTCGGACGGCTCGCACAACCAAGTCCCCGCCGGCATTATCGCTCCCATTAAGGTGGGCGATCGTACCGTCGGCACGCTCAAGTTCTACTACAAGACCCCGCGCGCCGTCGACCGTACCCAGTACGCGCTTGCCTCGGGCTTTGCCGAGATCTTGTCCACGCAGCTCGCCATCCACGAGCTCGAGGTGCAAAAGGAACTCACGGCGCGCGCCGAGGTGCGTGCGCTGCAGGCGCAGATTAACCCGCACTTCCTGTTCAACACGCTGAACACCATTGCATCGTTTACGCGCACCGACCCGCTGCGGGCCCGCGAACTGCTTCGTGAGTTCTCATCGTTCTATCGTGCCACGCTCGACAACTCGGGATCGCTTATTCCGGTCTCGCGCGAGGTTGCACAGACCAAGCGCTACCTTACCTTTGAGAAGGCCCGCTTTGGCGAGGACCGCGTGCTTGCGACGTTCGATGTGTCCGAGGACGTGGAAGATACGCTGGTGCCGGCGTTCGTGATCCAGCCGATTGTCGAGAACGCCGTACGTCATGGTATGGACGATGACGACGCCCTGAGGATCGACGTGACCGTTCACCAAGACGGCGAGGATGCAATCTTGATTGCCGTGGCCGATAATGGCGTGGGCATGGATGAGGGTACCGCCGCCAGACTGTTTGACGAGCGCTCTGCCCGTCCCGACGCCAGCTCTCCCCAGGGTGGCGGCGCCGGTGTGGCCATGCACAATATTTCGGAGCGCATCCATCGCTTTTATGGGCCGCACTCCTATACGCGTGTCGAATCGGCGCCGGGCAAGGGCACCAAAGTGCTCCTTCATCTTGATTTGTCAGAGAGCATCTTTGACATTCAAGAGTAAAATAAAAGGCTACGGGCTCAACGTCATGCGACGGATGCCCGGCGTAGTTAGTTGACGAAAGGTTTTATCCCTATGCTGCGTGCGATGATTGTGGATGATGAGGCGCCGGCTCGCTCGGAGCTTCGCTTCCTGCTCGAGCAAACGGGCAAGATCGGCACGATTACGGAGGCGTCGAGCGTCCGCTCCGCCATCGAGATGCTTATGGAAAGTCGCGTGGATGTCGTGTTTCTCGATATCTCGATGCCCGGTGCCTCGGGCCTGCAACTTGCCGAGGCGCTGCATAAGCTCAAAAATCCGCCGGCGATCGTGTTTGTGACCGCGTATAGCGACCATGCGGTCGAGGCATTCGACGTGGATGCCGTCGATTATCTGATGAAGCCGGTCGAGGAAGCTCGCTTGGATCGCGCGATCGAGAAGGTCATGCAACGCGCCAAGCCGGTTACGGACAGCAAGGTGACCATCGAGCGTATCCCGGTGGAAAAGGGCGGCCGCAAGGTGCTCATTCCCGTGGACGACATTCGCTTTATCATGGCCAAGGACGATTACTCCTGCATCTATACCGTCGATGATCGCTTTTTGTCGACGACCTCGCTGGCGCAGTTTGAGGCCAAGCTCTGCGACTTTGGCTTCTTCCGTGTTCACCGCCGCTATATCGTCAACTTGGCGTGCGTCACGGACGTCGAGACGGTGCCCTCGGGCGCCATCCAGCTGGGCATTACGGGCGTCGACGAACGCGTGCCGGTTTCGCGCCGCCGCGTCGTGCCGCTCAAGAAGGCCCTGAGTCTCTAGCACACTGGCCCCGCAGCCCTGTAGACCCATCGTCTGCGGAGCCGTGGGGCCTTTTTTGTATGTATCTGCCGAATCGTTTTTTGCGGAAGGGATCCCATGAACAGTGCAAGCGCCAAGCGCATCGACATCATCTCGGACACCCACGGCTATCTTTCGCCTGCGCTTCTGGACGAGCTTGAGGGCGCAGACCTGATTATCCACGCCGGCGACCTCACGTCAGAGATGGACTACGAGCACCTATGCACCATCGCTCCCGTGCGGGCCGTACTGGGCAACAACGATTACTACCGCGACTACGGCCCCGATGTAGACCGTCTTGCGCTCTTTACCTACGAAGGCCTTAAATTCGCCGTAGCCCACTACCGCGAAGACCTTCCGGTGGGATCCGTAGACGTAGCCATCAACGGCCACACCCACGTAACCAAAGAAGCCCAAGTGGGCCGTTGCTTAGTCCTCAACCCGGGCAGCGCCAGCTACCCCAGAGGCACCCGAGGCCCCACCATGGCCAGAATGCTAGTAAAAGACGGCAAGATCCTAAGCACTAAATTTATTGACCTAGAGTAACCACAACAAAAGCGGGGGATGCAGATGCGTCCCTCGTTTCCATTTGAGCCAAAGGCGGAGCTTCAGCAAGATCCTTAGACAAACCCCGCCGCGGAGAACGGGGCCGCCGAGCCGCGAAGCGGCGAGCAACAACAACGGCTCGAACAATGTGACGGCAGGGAGGGTCTCCGGGCTGGGGGCGGGGGTTAAGTTTGTCGCGAGTTCCGCACGCAAAGGAAAGCACTTAATGTGCTTTCC